>NZ_RQVB01000009.1:0-119975 GCF_003992265.1 Veillonella sp. CHU594 | reverse complement strand
ACATAAATGAATCAATTTGGATAATATATATGTGTATTGTATTATAAAGTTTGTGTCATATGTGATATAATAATCAATTACTAAATTTTTAATAATATTTTACTAAAGCTTTATTAAATCCTGTTTACAGAAAAGATATCTGTTGAACGGCAGTTGTTACAGGTAGATACTTTAAGCTTAATATATGAGGTGCATATCCTTGAAGTATTGAAATAGATTATGAAAGGATCTAAAGAAAAATAGAAAATAGTGTATCATCTTTGGTTCTATCTTATGGTATACTAATAGAGTATAGTTATAGGTAAATGAAAGGGATGGAATATGAAAGAAGATGTACGAATTTTAATCATTAAAATGAGTTCTCTAGGCGATATTATTCATGCCTTACCAACGCTGTATGCGTTGCGTCAACAATATCCGAAGGCGCATATTGCATGGGCCGTCCATGAACAGTTTAAGGATGTTATCCCTCCGAAACCTTGGGTGGATGAAATCATCATCATAGATAAGAAACAATTAAAACGGCTTTCCTATTGGAAACAATTATGGAAGTTATTACATGAAAAAAACTTTGATATTTCCTTAGATTTACAATCCATTGCTAAAAGTGCCATCGTGGCGGGTCTTAGTGGTGTGAAGAAACGCTATGCCTATTGGGAACTTCGTGAGGGCAGTTGGTTGGTCAATACTGCGCTTGTAGGTGACCATAAAATGGATCATGTTATTGAGCGCTACTTAGATACGGCTCGTGCCTTGGGCTGTAATGTAGATGGCATCGTGTTCCCTTTGCCGACTTTTACAGAGGCAGAAGCTGCGGCGACACAGAAGTTAAATGCTAGAGGAGCTTTCATCGAAAATCCCTATATTGTTATCGCTCCAGGGGCACGTTGGGCAGTGAAGGAATGGCCTATTTCTCATTTTGTGGAACTTGGCAAGCGATTGGTGGCAGCAGGTGAGACGGTGGTGCTCATTGGCGCTAAAGAGGATGAGGACAAAGGTCGTGCCATTGTGGACGGCGTTGGTAGCAACAATGTGGTGAATCTCATTGGTGACACGAATTTGAAAGAACTCATTGAGGTCATTCGTCACAGTGCTTTGTATATTAGTGCCGATACGGGACCTTTGCATATTGCCAACGCTTTAAAAGTACCGTTGATTGCTCTGTTTGGGACTACTTGCCCAGAACGGACAGGTCCTTATGGGGGCGATCATATTCATATGATTGTTTCACCTACATCACGAGCGACGCTAGAACAGCCGTTAGTGGAAGATTCAGAATGTATGGCACAGATTACGGTGGACACTGTATTTGATACAGTGAAAGAAATGAGGAATTTATGATAGAGTTAGATGGAAAGCGGATTGTGGTAACCTTCTTAATGCATTTAGGCGATGTGGTGCTCACCACACCGTTTATCCATGCTCTTAGAAAGTTGGCGCCTCACAGCCATATTACCTATGTGATTGATAAAAAGTTGGCAGATGTATATCGTTATAATCCTTATATTGATGCGCTAGTAGAAGTGGATAAAAAGGGTATCCATAATAGCATTGGTGGGTTGAATCAAATTGCTAAAGAGATTCGCCAACAAGGACCTGTGGATATAGTCATCAATTTGCATCCTAATGAACGGACGTCCTATTTAGCTTGGAAATTGAAAGCTAAGGTAACCACTGGGATGAGTCATTTTTTGTTCCGTCCGTTTATGATGAAGGTAACGCGATTGAACCGTAAAACGGTGCATGCTGCCCAGATGTATATGAATGTGCTAGAGCAGCTAGGATATGCGATAGAACATGAGGGGCTAGAAATCTTTACTAGTCCTGAATGGGATGAAAAGGTGCAAGCATTTTATGCCTCTCACGGAGTGACGGAAGCGGATTGCCTTATTGGGTTCAATATTGGTAGTGCTGTACCAGAAAAACGTTGGCCCAAGGAACGATTTGCTCATATTGCAGATACCTTAGCAAAAGAAGGGTATAAAATAGTATTCTTTGGTGGACCTATGGATAAAGAGATGGTACAGGATGTACTAGATACGATGACGGAACCTGCCATTAAGGGAACGGGGCAATTTAGCATTGGAGAATTGGCAGCAGCCATGAAACGATGTGATTGTTTGGTCACAAATGACTCAGGTCCTATGCATGTAGGCGTGAGTCAAGGGGTACCGATTGTAGCGCTCTATGGACCATCGAATCCAGCCTTGTATGGGCCTTTCACAGAGAAGGCTGTAGTCTTAGAATCTATGGAAGATTACGATGTGAATAAAAATATGAAACAGGTTTTAAAAGAGGGCAACTACAAAGGTTTGTCTGTTATTTCTGAGGAATCTGTATTAGCAGGCATACGGATGATGTTAGAGAGAAAGGGTATGAAGTAAGGATGCACTATATTGTATTTGACTTGGAATGGAATCAGCCCTATACATTAGAACCGAATATGATACGGCGCTCAGGATTTCCATTCATTGGTGAAATTATACAAATAGGTGCTGTAAAACTAGATGAAAGTCTGCAAATTGTAGACCAATTTGAAGTATTTATTACTCCTAAATTTCTACCTATTATGCATCATTCGGTGGAGAAGTTGACCCATATTACTATGGATAAATTGCGTAAAGAAGGGGTATCTTTCCGACGTGGGTGCGAAAAGTTTTTACGTTTTGTTGGTCCCGATGGTATATTGGTGTCTTGGGGGCCCGATGATATCAACATGCTGATGGATAATGCATTTTGCCATAAGGTTCATGTACATCAAGAAGTACCTTGGTTTGATGCGCAATCTTTATATGCAAAAACGATGCACGATTGTAGTCAACAATATGCATTGCAAAAAGCGATGGATGAGATGCAAGTGCAAGCGCCGAATTTACAAGCCCATAATGGCCTGCATGATGCCATTTGTACAGCCATGGTATGCCAACGATTTCCATTTTTAGAAGCCTTACAAAAGAAGCGAGATAAACAAGGAAAACAACGGTGTTTTTATGGGCTTTCACGGCATGAACATAAAATATTTGAGTCCATTGTGACCATGCCACGTATATTCCGGCAAAGCAATCGGGCGAAAACTGCGTGCCCTGTTTGTAAGGAGCCTTTGCATTTAGACCCTATCGTGGGAGTGGTAAAACACCGCTTTTTATCGATGGGATCTTGCAAGGAACATGGCACCTTTGGGGTCCACTGGTATGTAGGAAAATCTATTAGCAAGCATTTAGGAAAACGCTATTATGTTTCCAAAATGGTCACCAATGCACCTAAAGGATTGCGTGAATTATATGCGCGTAAAAAATAAATATTAAAATTTGAAAAGAAAGGAGCTAAGTATGGAACGTAGAAATGCTTGGCATGAATATACAGAAGAACAATTACAAGAGATTGATACTTTAACCACGAAGTATCGCCATTTTCTAGATCATGGTAAAACAGAGCGTGAATGTGTAGACCAAATTGTGGAGGCTGCAGAAGCAGCGGGATATCGCAATATGGACAGTATTATCAAAGAAGGTGCTACGCTGAAAGCAGGAGATAAGGTCTATTATGTGCACATGAAAAAAGCGGTAGCTATGGTGAACATAGGTACAGAGCCGATTGAACAGGGGATGAATATCTTAGGTGCTCATATTGATTCTCCTCGGCTAGATGTGAAGCAAAATCCATTCTATGTGGATAGTGATTTAGCACTATTAGATACACATTATTATGGGGGCATCAAAAAATACCAATGGGTAACAATGCCGCTAGCTATCCATGGGGTAGTGGTAAAACGCGATGGTACTGTCATCAATCTTGCCATCGGTGAAAACCCAACAGACCCAGTATTTTGCGTAACAGACTTATTGCCACATTTGGGACAGGAACAAATGGAGAAAAAGGCTGCCAAAGTGGTAGAAGGAGAACAATTAGATCTTCTTATTGGTAGCCGCCCTGTGAAAGGGGAATTAAAAGATGGTGTAAAAGCCTATGTATTGCAAGTACTACAAGAACAATATGACTTTGAAGAAGAAGATTTCTTATCCGCAGAACTTGAAATTGTACCAGCTGGTGCAGCTAGAGAGTTAGGGTTCGACCGTTCTATGATCATCGGCTATGGACAAGATGACCGAGTATGTGCTTATACATCATTAGTAGCGATGTTAGAAACTGAGAATGTGAGCAGAACTACCTGTACTTTATTGGTAGATAAAGAAGAGATTGGTTCTGTTGGTGCAACAGGTATGCAATCTCGTTTCTTTGAGAATTTCATGGCAGAAGTATTGGAAGCCATGGGTCATACCTCACCATTAGCAGTACGACGAACTTTATCCAATAGCCATATGTTATCTTCTGATGTAAGTGCTGGTTTTGATCCACTCTATGCGAGTGCCTTTGAAAAGAAAAATGCTGCTTTCTTAGGTCGTGGCGTGGTATTTAATAAATTTACCGGTTCTCGTGGTAAAAGTGGCTCCAATGATGCTAATGCAGAATACATGGCTCGTATTCGTCATTTGATGGATCAAGATAATATTTCTTACCAAACAGCTGAATTAGGCCGTGTAGATCTTGGTGGTGGCGGTACGATTGCCTATATCATGGCTCTGTATGGTATGGATGTGATCGACTGTGGCGTGGCTGTGCTCAGTATGCACTCTCCTTGGGAGGTGACGAGCAAAGCCGATATTTACGAAGCAAAACGTTGTTATTTAGCGTTCTTAGCGGCGAAAGGGGAATAATCCTATGACAACACATGGTGAAATGGAACGTGTGAAAGTAGATATTTTTAGCATGACTAAAGATGAAGCAGCGCAATTCATTGAGGATAAGGCATACTTTATGATGACTTTGCGTAAATTGATGTATGAATATTGCCCTATCGTAAAAGTAGAGCGATTTGATCCTGCGGAAGGTGAAAGTATTTCGGGGTACTTGACGGAGGACCTAGAACAAGCACAAACTCCAGTCTTATCTGTGGTGTTAGATCCCTTTGAAGTGTCTGCTATGAAAGTGGCAGAAGAACGAGGTAAATTAAAAGAGTATGTCTTTGCGGCTAGCGAAATGACAGAAGTTTTATTACAGGTATTAAAAGAAAAATTTTCTAATGGTGAAATATAGTAATTGGAGGAACAGAGAAATGTTATATATTGAATATCCAAAATGTACGACTTGCAAACGAGCAAAAAAATATTTAGATGATCATGGTATTCACTATACCCATCGTGATATTAAAGAAGAAAACCCAACAGCAGAAGAATTAGGTGTATGGTATCCAAAAAGCAAGAAAGCAGATATTAAAGCCTTCTTTAATACATCTGGTCAAATTTATCGTGGAGAAGGTATTAAAGATAAATTACCAACTATGACAGAGGATGAGAAGTTAGCCTTATTAGCAACGAATGGTATGTTGGTGAAACGTCCTATTTTGGTCTTAGAAGATACAGTGCTTGTAGGATTCAAAGAACAAGAGTGGGAAGATGCCTTAAAACGTAATGGTTTACTGTAGCTATTTTTAGTCAGTTGTGGTATACTAGAAGTAACTTTTATAGAATCTATTAAAAGAGTGAGCTGCGGCTCACTCTTTCTCTTATACTAATGCAGGGAGGGGATAAGATGAAACGTGACGCCGTAGAGGAATTTGTGTCCGAAGTAGTAGAAACGATTATAGAGTCTACGGAGTTAGAGCTTGTAGATGTGGAGTACGTGCATGAGCGGGAATGGTACTTGCGTGTATTTTTAGACAAAGAGGGTGGCATCGACTTAGATGACTGCCAAATGGTGAGTGAAAAATTAAGCGAAGTATTGGATGCAAAGGATCCAATCAAAGAAAATTACTTGTTAGAAGTATCTTCTCCAGGATTGGATCGAGTGTTGAAAAAAGAAAAAGATTTCATTCGCTACCATGGACGTGATGTGGATATTCAATTGTTTAAACCTATTGATGGTAAAAAGCAATACACAGGATCTTTGCAAGGCTATTCTGATGAAGTCATCACGATTCAGGTGCAAGAAGAACGTATTGATCTAGAACGTGCAGCTATTGCACAAATTCGTTTACATTTAGATTTTTAAGGGAGGAAACCAGTGAGTCAAGAATTAGTACAAGCGGTATTAGCAGTTACTAAACAAAAAGGGGTGGCACCAGAGATTATTTTTGATTCTCTTGAAGTGGCATTATTACAAGCCTATCGTAAAGAGGTGGGAGCAAATCAAGAGGCATATATTTATTTCAATCGTGAAACAGGTGATTATAAAGTGTTGGCTAAGAAAACAGTAGTGGACACGCCTGAAAATGAAGAAGTAGAAATTGCGTTAGTAGATGCTCGTCAATTGGATAAACGTATGGAAATCGGCGATATTATCGAAGTGGATGTGACGCCAAAAAACTTCGGTCGTAGTGCAGCTCATACGGCAAAACAATTGTTGATTCAACGCTTGAAAGAAGCAGAACGCAACATTGTCTATGATGAATATTCCAGCCGTGAAGGCGATATTTTGACTGGTTTGGTGGAACGTATTGAGGGTCGAAATGTATTCATTAATCTAGGAAAAACTGAGGCGATTTTACCTGTATCTGAGCAAATTCCTAGTGAAAGCTATGCTGTGGGAGATCGTATTAAATGCTACATTGTGGAAGTGAAAAAGACCACAAAAGGCCCTCAAATTATGATTTCCCGTACACATCCTGGTTTATTAAAACGCTTGTTTGAATTAGAAGTGCCAGAAATTGCAGAAGGTACAGTAGAATTGAAATCGGTAGCTCGTGAACCAGGTATGCGTTCTAAAATTGCTGTTGTATCTCGCGAGGAAGAAGTGGATGCAGTAGGCGCGTGTGTTGGTCCTAAAGGACAACGTGTACAAAATATCGTGGATGAGCTAAATGGCGAAAAAATAGATATTGTGAAATGGGATGAAGATCCAGCGGTATATATTGCCAATGCCTTAAGTCCAGCGAAAGTAGTAAGCGTAGTAGCTCGTGATGAAGAAAAAACATCTTCTGTTGTGGTGCCAGATTACCAACTTTCACTGGCTATCGGTAAAGCAGGTCAAAATGCCCGTTTAGCGGCGAAATTAACAAACTGGAAAATTGATATTAAAAGTGAAACACAAGCCGCTGAAGCCGGTGAATATGTGGAATCTGATGATATGATTTCCTTGGATGCTTTTGGAGATGAAGACTAATATGAAACAGAAGTCTCAGCCTATGCGAGTATGTGTGGGATGTGGAGAACTTCTTCCCAAGAAAGAGTTAACACGTGTTGTGTTGAGTCCAACGGGAGAGATTTCTATTGACCCCACAGGTAAAGCCCCTGGACGGGGAGCATATATGGAAATGAAAGTAGAATGCCTAGACATGGCGTATAAAGCCAAACGATTAGAGCGTTCGCTAAAACATAAAGTTTCACAAGAAATTTATGAATCTTTAAAGGAACAAATATCCCATGAATAAAGAAAAAGTGTTGAATATATTAGGATTAGCACAGCGAGCAGGTCGCTTATTATCAGGCGATTTTGTAGTGGAACGGTCCATGAAGCGGCAAGCCTATCCACTGTTGATTATGGCAGAAGATTGTGCGCAGAATAATGCTAAAAAATATATGCACTTAGCCGAGTCTCATCAGGTGCCCCTTCGTTTAGTAGGGACCAAAGAGGAACTAGGTAGAGCATTGGGAAAAGAAATGCGAGCAGTTATATTAGTAAATGATGCTGGATTTGCTAAATCCTTGCTAGCTGAAATAGATAAGAATCAGTAGAGGGGGAATGTAGATGTCCAAAAAAAGAGTATATGAAGTAGCAAAAGACCTAGGTGTAGAAAATAAAGTAGTGATTG
Organism: Veillonella sp. CHU594; assembly: GCF_003992265.1. Lineage (NCBI taxonomy): Bacteria > Bacillati > Bacillota > Negativicutes > Veillonellales > Veillonellaceae > Veillonella > Veillonella sp. CHU594. The sequence goes on along the minus strand of NZ_RQVB01000009.1, from coordinate 112,168 downwards.
ATGCTTTAAAAAAGCACAATGTAGAAGTGAAAAGCCATATGAGTACAGTGGAGGATTCACAAGTATCTATGATTAAACAATCGTTAGCAGGTGGCGCTAAACAAGCACAAAGTGAAGCACCAAAAGCAACTCAACAAGCACCGCAAAAGAAAGTACACGAATACCGTCGCAATGAAGATGGCGAAAGACGTGGACCTAAACAAGATAGAAATAATCGCAATGATCGTAACGATCGTGGAGACCGTAATGACCGTGGTGAAAAGCGTGACCGCCCATTCAATCGTGATGGTAAAAATAATGGTCAACGAGATCATCGCAATGACAGAAATGACCGTGGAGACAATCGTTCTAACCAACGAAATGGTCAAAACCGTGATGGTCGTCGTCCAGAAGGTCGCAATGATCAACGTCAAGACAATCGTAATGGTGGTAATCGTCCTAACAATGGTGGCAGATTCGACCGCAATAATGACCGCAATCATGATCGCAACAACAATCGTAGTAACGATCGTAATAATGATCGTCGCAATGATGGACCACGTCGTGAACGCCGCTTAGAGATTCCACAAGTGGATCCAGCTCTTACTGTGAAAACAGAAGGTCGTGATCGTCAAGCGAGCCGTGAAGTGGATCGTCAAAAAGAAAATCGTCGTTTTGAATCTGAACATCGCAATGAAAATCGTAGCGAGCGTCGCAATAAAAAAGATAAAAAAGGTAAAAAAGGCGAACGTACTCAATCCTTAGTATCTTCTGCGTTGCAAAAAAATAAAAATAAGGTTAAGCAACGTAATGAGCAACACATCAAACAAAAAGAAGAAGAACGCCGTAAGGCTGAAGCAGCGATTGCTACATCTATCGAACTGTCTGGGCCATTAACTGTTAAAGAATTGGCTGAAAAAATGGGCCGTGAAGTATCTGAAATCATCAAAAAATTGATGATGTTAGGTGTTATGGCTACCATCAACCAAGAAATTGATGTGGAAACTGCTATGGTATTAGCAGAAGATTTCGGCGTGGAAGTGGTAGAAGTAGAACCTGAACAAGATCCTACAGAAATCATCGAAATCGAGGATAGCCCAGAAAGCTTACAAGCTCGTCCACCAGTTGTTACCATCATGGGTCACGTTGACCATGGTAAAACATCTTTGTTGGACGTGATTCGTTCTACCAATGTAACAGCTTCTGAAGCAGGTGGTATTACGCAGCATATCGGTGCCTACCAAGTTCGCTATGAAGGTAATAAAATTACATTCCTTGATACACCAGGCCATGAAGCTTTCACAGCGATGCGTTTGCGTGGTGCTCAATCCACGGATATCGCAGTCCTTGTGGTAGCTGCTGATGACGGTGTTATGCCACAAACCATCGAAGCTATCAACCATGCTAAATCCGCAGAAGTGCCAATTATCGTAGCTATCAATAAAATGGATAAACCAGGTGCGAACCCTGACCATGTAAAACAACAACTGTCTGAACACGGTTTGCTACCAGAAGAATGGGGCGGTGATACCATCATGGTTCCTGTATCTGCTAAACAACGTCAAGGTATTGAAGACCTATTGGAAACTATCTTGTTGGTAGCAGAAGTACAAGAATTGAAGGCGAACCCTAACCGTAAGGCACAAGGTATCGTTATCGAAGCCCAATTGGATAAAGGCCGTGGTCCTGTATGTACAGTGTTGGTACAAAAAGGTTCCTTACGTGTAGGGGAAACGATCCTTGCCGGTGTAGCCTACGGTAAAGTACGTGCTATGACGAATGAACGTGGAGAAAAAGTAAAAGTAGCTCGTCCATCTATGCCTGTGGAAATCTTAGGTTTATCTGATGTACCACAAGCTGGTGAAGTGATATTCGCTGTAGATGACAACGAAGCTCGTTCCATTGCAGAAAAACGTATTGAAAAACAACGCATTACTGAAATGAATGCGAAAACAAAAGTCACTCTTGATGATTTGTTCAACCAAATGCAACAAGGGGAATTGAAAGACTTAAATATTATTATCAAAGGTGACGTACAAGGTTCTGTAGAAGCGTTACGTCAATCCTTAGAGGGCATTAAAAACCCAGAAGTACGCATCAACATTATCCACAGTGCAGTAGGTGCTATCAACGAATCTGATGTGATGTTAGCCTCTGCATCGGGTGCGATTATTATCGGCTTTAACGTGCGTCCAGATGCGAATGTACGTAAAGAAGCAGAAAAAGAAAGTGTTGACCTTCGTACATACCGTGTCATCTACGATGCGATCAATGAAATTGAAGCCGCTATGCGTGGTATGTTAACTCCTGAATTTAAAGAAGTGATTTTAGGCCGTGCAGAAGTGCGCCAAGTGATTTCTACTCCGAAAGCTATTGTAGCTGGTTCCTATGTAACGGAAGGTAAAATCACAAATAACTCTGAAATTCGCTTAATCCGTGATGGTATCGTTATCCATGAAGGGCATATCGATTCCTTACGCCGTTTCAAAGATGAAGTGAAAGAAGTAGCTACCAGCTTTGAGTGTGGTATCTCCTTAGAACGTTACCGTGATGTGAAAGAAGGCGACGTGATCGAAGCGTACAAAATGGAAGAAATTGCCCCAGAAGTATAGGAGGTATCCATGAGTGAAGTTCGTGTACGAAAATTACAAGAGTTTATTAAACAAGAAGCAAGTCAAATCTTATTGCGCGGGTTGAAAGACCCTCGCATCGGATTTGTTACTGTTACCGATGTGCGTGTTACTGGCGATTTGCGAGAAGCTACGATTTATGTAAGCTTATTCGGCAGTGAAGCGGAGAAACAACAGTCCTTAGAGACTTTGCGCAGAAGCGCTGGCTACTTCCGCTCTGAACTAGGAAAGGTGCTTCAATTGCGCCATATTCCTAGCATTGCCTTTGATGCAGATACATCCTTAGATTACAGTATGCACATCGAAGGATTATTAAATTCTATTAAACAAGAGGAACAATAATGGCAAAAATTAGTATTGATCAACTAAAAACATCGATTGATACAGCCCATTCCATTCTTCTTACCGTTCATGTTAGTCCTGATGGAGATGCTATTGGTTCCATGCTCGCTATGTATGAAGCCTTGGTAGCCCAAGGGAAAGCAGTTCGCATGGTAGTAGATGATGTGATTCCTGAAAAGTTTTCTTTTCTTCCTCTATGCTCTAAGATTGAGCCTATTGAAAGTTTAGAAACCGGTTATACATCGGATATGCTACTTATTTTGGACGCTAGCACATTTGAACGAATTGGAGAAGTAGGTGTACGAGTGAGTGCACCTACTTTTAATATAGACCATCATATTTCTAATACAGAATTTGCAGACGGCTTATATTTACGTCCTGATTTTTCTTCTACTGGAGAAACCGTGGCGTACCTATGTAAGATATGGAATTGGGAAATCACTCAATCGATGGGACAAGCTTTGTACATGGCTATGGCTACAGATACAGGGTTCTTTAAATTCTCTAATACAACAGCACATACGATGGAGATGTCAGGTCTATGTTTACAAGCAGGAGCACAACCACATGTGATTTCTGAAGCCATAGAAATGGTAGAACCAGGTCGTATCGAGGTGATGAAACAGATCTTAGATAATGTGTCCTTTCATCATGAAGGGCAAGTGGTATCCATGTGCTTGACATTACCGCTGATGGAGCGCATTGGGGATGATACCGATGGATTTGTGGACATGATTCGAAACATCAAAGGTGTGGATGTAGCTATCGTTTTAAAAGCGAAAACAGAGACGGTAACTCGTGCTAGCATTCGCTCCAAAGTGCGAGATGCAAATCAAATTGCTAGTCACTTTGGCGGTGGTGGGCATATTCGAGCAGCTGGCTGCTCTATCGAAAGTCCTATCCACGAAGCATTGGAACAAATCTTAGCGGTGATTGATTAATGGATGGTGTTATTTCTTTAATCAAGCCACCAGGCATCACGAGCCATGATGCGATCGGTATTTGTCGACGCATTTTGAAAGAGCGCCGTATCGGTCATAGTGGGACGTTAGATCCATTGGCGTATGGAGTGCTACCTATCTTTGTCGGAAAAGCCACTCGTGCCATCGAATACACAGAGTCCATCGGTAAAACCTATGTGGCGGAATGCAAATTTGGCGTTGAAACAGATACAGAAGATAGCACAGGGAATATATTACGTACTTTAGATAGTATTGAGGCTCCTAGTTGGGACGAACTAGAACAAGCAGTGCAGTCCTTCCAAGGTTCGATTGAACAGCGACCATCCAAGTATTCTGCTATCAAAATCAATGGGCAACGTGCTTATGATTTAGCCCGTGCAGGAGTAGAATTTGAACTGCCATCTCGTTTGATTCATATCCATGACATTGAGTTACTAGCCTATGCATTTCCATTCTTTACCATTCGTGTACGATGTTCTGCGGGCACTTATGTGCGTGCTTTGTTACGGGATATATGTCAGCGATTGGATCTATGTGGTATGATGACACAACTATGTCGTACTGCAGTAGGACAATGCAACATTGAACAGTCTGTGACCATCGAAGAACTAGAAACACTGGTGGAACAAGCTGTGCAGCCAGTAGATACTTTGCTAACGCACTTGCCAGCGGTGTATATCAATGATATTAATCGAACGCGCTTGGTGCAAGGGAAACAAGTTCCAATCCATACAGTCAAACCGAATGAAACTTTCTGTGTGTCGCCAGATGAAATCCAAGTAGATACATTAGTGAGAGCCTATGATGCGAATGGGTTTATGAGTATCTTACGACGATTGGATGATACCTTAAAAGTAGAGAAAAATATATACATATGATGTAAGTATAAAAATGGTCAGGAACCTCAAGGGAACCTGACCATTTTCTTGTGTATACTATTTGATAGAAAAGAATCTTATATGGCGTGTATTATAATGAATAGGATATTACAAATAAAACTGTATATGGTGACATTGTATTTCTTTTAGAGAAATACATGTATACACTTTCTATAGTCTTCGGTTGTGTTATAATAAAGAGTAAACGAAATAAAAGTTTTATTTCATATTTCAAAAGATAAGGATCAATATGAATATTTTATATACGATATCAGAGTTAGATACGATACAGGAGCCCATTGTATATGGAATGGGAACCTTTGATGGACTGCATTTAGGTCATCAATCAATCATTAAGGAAGTCTGTGACAGCGCTAAGGCATGTCATGGAGTTTCTGTGATTGTTACCTTCGATGCCCATCCATTTACTATATTACAACCGAAACAAATTCCACCTCGTTTGTTACAACGAGAAGAACGATATGATATGTTAAAGGCTATGGGTGTTGATTATATATTGGAGCTTCCTATGACTCAAGAATTAGTAGCGCAGTCAGGGGAAGATTTTATTCATGGTTTATGTGCCCATCGTAATGTACTGAAAATAGTGGTAGGTGCAAACTTTAATTTTGGATATAAAGGGTTAGGCAATTCTCAGTTAATTCGTCAGTTATATCCGTCTATTGAAGTCCATGATCAAGAATTGGTGCGTTATGATTGGATTGATGCGCCTATATCGAGTACTGCCATACGCAGTAGCATTTTACGTGGTGATATTGAATTAGCTAATACCATGCTAGGTAGACCTTATCGATTTACTGGCACAGTAGTAAAAGGGGATCAACGGGGGCGCACTTTGGGGTTTCCTACGTTAAACTTTCATTTCCCAGATACTATGGCAGCGCCAGCTGATGGTGTGTATGTAAACCAAGTATATATTGGTGGCAAATGGTATGGTGCAGTAGGTAATATGGGCGATAATCCGACTTTTACCAATCAATATCATCGTTTTGAAACCCATTTATTTGATTTTTCTGATGATGTATACGGAGAAGTGGCTACGGTAGAATTTCTTGCTTTTATCCGAGGAGAAGTAAAGTTTGATTCCCTGCAAGCCCTTATCGATCAAATGGAAGATGATAAGACCTTTGCATTAAAGCATTTACATAGTACTATCTATAAAAAATTCTAAGGAGTATATCTATGAAATTACAAGAAAATCGCCAAAAAATTGATGCTATTAATAAAGAAATGATTCGCCTCTTTGAAGAACGTTTGAGTATTGTGGTAGATATTGCAAAATATAAAGAAGAGCATCAGATGAAAATTCATGATGTACAAAGAGAGCAAGAAATCCTTGCATCGGCTGTACAAGCATTGGAAAACCCTGAATTAGCGGATTATGCAAAAGAGTTTATGAATGAGGTAATTCGTATTTCTAAAGAGTATGAAAAGAACCATGTTCATCAACATATTTTCTTAATTGGTATGCCTGGAGCAGGTAAAACAACGATTGGTAAAGCCTTAGCACAGGCATTAGGCTTAGAGTTCTTTGATGTGGATACAGAAATCCAAGAGCGTACAGGAAAATCCATTCAAAATATTATTATTCATGATGGAGAAGAAGAATTCCACCAATTAGAACTCAATGTAATTCAAGATTTGGTGAGCAAAAAAAATGCCAGTGTCATTGCTACAGGTGGTGGTACGGTATTGTGTGATGCCACAGCTGAACTGATGCGTGAATCTGGTTATGTGGTATTGATCCAACGAGATGTAAAACAAATCCTTGACGATTTAGATATGGAAATTCGTCCATTATTAAAAGAAAGTATTGAATATATTTTCCGACTGTACGAAGAGCGTCAACCAATTTATGAACGTGTGAGTCACATTAAAATTGAAAATATTAGCAATGTAGCAGATGTGGTACAAGCTGTTATTTCTGCATTGCCCAATGCATCTCTATGATAACGGTATTAGGAACGGTATACCGTGTAATCTATAAGTCCCCTCAAGAAGATTACTGTATATTTATCGTGCGGGATTATCAGGAAGATACTCATACTTGTACGGGAAATATAGCACCTCCCAAAGTAGGGGAAGAGGTGGAAATTAAAGGTAAGTTTGTCATCCATAAAAGATATGGCAAACAGATTGCTGTCCAAAGCATACAACGTGTGATGCCAGATACCTTAGCAGGTGCTAGACGGTATTTAGAAAGTCTTAGTGTGAAAGGGTTAGGGCCTAAATCATTAGATAAGCTGCTGGACTATTTTGGAATTTCTATTCTAGAGATTCTTAAAAACGAAAATCCTATGGAATTATTAGAAGTTCCTAATATATCCCTTAGAACAAAGCAAGAACTGTATAAGGTTTTGTTAGGTGAAGGAGTCCTGCAGGAAATTAATGATTTTTTTGCTAAATACAATATGAGTAATCGTTGGAGTCGCCAACTTTACGAAGTGTACGGTGCTAAAAGCATAGAAATGCTGCAAGATAATCCTTATTACCTATTGACGGTGGATACAAACTTGCCTTTTTCTGTAGTAGATCATTTTGCAGCAGAATTAGGATTTCCCTTTGATAATCCAAAGCGCATCGATGCAGGGATTCGCTTTACCATGGAGCAGATCGGATCTTCAGGGCATTCTTGTATGCCCGTAGAGGAATTGATGGTACAGTTGTCGAATCTATTAGGTGATGAGTATATCGATGTGATTGTAGACCGTTTAGAAACCTTAATTGAAACAAAGCGCTATGTACAGGTAGATCACGACGATGTACTGTATATCTACCACCCTACTGTGTATCGAGCAGAAGTAGACAGCGTAGATTTCACAGAAGCTTTCCTAGATAATGATGTACTACCTTTATTGGATGGTGATGATTTCTGCAAAAGTTATGAAATTAAGCATTCCATGGAGTTAGGGGTGGAGCAAAAGCAAGCTATTCATATGGCGCTTAGTCATCGATTCTCTATTATCACTGGAGGTCCAGGTACAGGAAAGACCACTATTATCAAAGCCTTAGTAGAAGGATTTCAGCAAGGAAATTTAAAACGTATTGTCCTCTGTGCGCCTACAGGACGAGCTACAAAACGTCTGTCGGAAGCGACGGGTATGGAGGCTTATACTATTCATCGCTTGCTAGAGCCAGAACTTGATAATACTATTTATACCTTTGCCCGGAATCAAGATGAGCCATTAGAGGTAGATGTAGTTATCGTTGATGAATCATCTATGCTTAATTTAGAGCTATACTATGCCCTGATACAGGCGATTCCACCTAGTGCTTATGTGGTCCTTGTGGGAGATGTGGATCAATTGCCACCTATTGGTGCGGGCTTTATTTTGCGAGATATGTTGACTAGTTCTGTGATACCTTATCAAGGGTTAACGCAGATATATCGTCAACAAGAGGGGAATCGAATCATCGATAATGCCTACGCGATCAATCATGGTGAGATGCCCGATCTATCGAGTTGTGATGAATTTCAATTTGAAAGTGCTCATGATGTGGAAAGTGTCCTATTAGCGGTTACTAAGCATTATCGAGAGGAATTACAGTACGTAGAGTCTGACCTAGATATTCAAATCGTTTGTCCTATGCGTAAAGGCGTCATAGGTAGTGCGGCTATTTCTAAATATTTGCAAGAAGAATTGAATCCGAGAAGAAGTGGTGAAGAAGAATTAAAAGTAGATGGTACAGTGTATCGCATTGGAGATAAGATTATTCAAATGGAAAATAATTATGATCAAGATGTGTACAATGGAGAAATTGGTGTAATTACAGATATACTTGGCAAACAGGTACATGTAAAATTTCCAGATAAATCGATGACTCTTGACGAAGAAGATATGATGACGATGGCACTTGCTTATGCAATTACGGTTCATAAAGCACAGGGTAGTGAATATGAACGTATCATTCTACCATTTATTTCTGCCTATAATGTGATGTTACAGCGAAATCTACTCTATACAGCGATTACACGTGCTAAGGATAAGGTGTTACTTATCGGTAGCGAAACGGCTGTAGATACAGCGGTGAATCGAGTAGATACAAATTATCGATATACATTATTTAAAGAACGCTTAGAGGGGGCGATCTAATGAGATTATGGGACGTATTGTGTCCACCTACTTGTATCCATTGTGGTAAAGATGTATATACTCAAGGCGAGTGGTGTGATACATGTTTGCAAGCAGTTATGCATGAACGTTGTATAATAGGTCCAAAATTTTCTTCTTTAGAATGTATATATATTCTAGCAGATTATGTAGGTGGCATTAAAACCATGCTACACGATATAAAATTTAATGGAAAAAAGGAGCGAGCTCTAGGAGCCGCTCCTTTTTTACAACGTTTTACAGTTACTTGTTTGGATATGAAGTATGTACCAACCATTGTTGTACCTATTCCCATTAGTGAAAGCAAACGGAAACAACGGGGTTATAATCAAGTGGATGTGCTATTCAAAAGTTGGGTTATGCAACAAGGTTGGAATTGGGTAGATTTATTGTTGAAATTAGATGGATCTAAACCGATGTGGACATTGACAAAGGAAGAACGACGAAAAAATATGAAAGGTCATTTCTTAGTTCGTTCTACTATGGTGGATGCCTATGTAGACAAAGAAATCAGTATATTACTAGTGGATGACATCTATACAACAGGGGCCACCTTATTAGAAGCAACGGAGACAATCCATGCTGTCTTACCTAAAGCAAAGATAAAGGCTCTCACTTTAGCAAGTGGAGCCTAATGATTATCCTAATATTTCTATGAATGCTTTCACCACATCTGGATCAAATTGTGTGCCAGAGTGTCTAAATAGTTCTTGTTTGATCTCGCTACGAGGTTGTAGGCTTGTATCTGAAGCTGGATCGATGGCTGTTACGTAGTAATCAGCAATACCAATAATGCGAGCTCCTAATGGAATATTGGCACCTCGTAAGTGTTTTGGAAAACCTGTGCCATCCCAACGCTCATGATGGTATTTAACGTAAGGGATGATAGGTTGACAACATGGATAGTTTTCAATCATGCTAGCCCCAAATACAGGATGTTGCTTGTATTTGGATAATTCCTGACGGTTGAAGTAGGGAAACTTCATCAAGGTAGTGGTAGGTAAGCAAATTAAGCCTAAATCGTGTAAACACGCTGCGTGGCGAATCAATTCGATTTCACCTTTTGGCAAACCCATTTTAGCAGCAATGGCTACAGCATAATTGGTAACCTGTACTGAATGCACATATAAAGTTTGGCTTTTCATCTGAATCATTTGTAAGAGTTGTAAGGTTACTAACTCTAAGGTGCTTTTATCTTGTTCGTAAGCCCCTGATTCTTGAATTAATGATAACATAAACATGTGCAAACCCTTCCTAACAAACAGAAACGGTGTACTCTCTTTTGGAAAACCACCGTTTTTATATTCTTCGTTTACTTAAGTACACACATTATACAATAAAATTCTATCCTTGAATATACCCTATAGAGTGGACAAAAATGTACTGAAAAGTTCTCATCATTTACATAAAAAGTGAGAATGTGATAAACATGGGATGGAGTAAAGCTGATGTATATTTGATGAAAAAAAGCAAGTCTTTTTTATAAATGTACTATATAAAAATGATATAAGTAAAATGAAAAATATCATGATAGTTCCTAAGTGACAAAAGTGAAAAATATAGATATAATAAGAGTACATAACGGGTCTGTGGTTGAAAGTCGAGGCCAGTCGCAGGCGAAACGATCCACATAAGCAATGAGAAATTGTGAGCATGGTGCGGCTTAGATGTAAGACCTGCCGACAAAATATGTCGAGAGGGGTAGTAGTGGGGAGCATGGCTTAAGAGCGAACCTTCCAGCAGGCGAGTGTGGGGGCAAAGACCAGGTCAGCCGTATGAAACACAGCAGAAATTGTTCTGCTGTGTATTTTTTTATGCTTTTTTGGTATATCAGTTTCTATATATTGCTTATACAATTTAACAAATATAACAAGAATTAATAAAAATACAAAATATATGTAAATTTATGTTGACTAAATATTCGTATAGATGTATAATTAGTGCATAAGATATACATAAGATATTTAATAAAGGAGACCAATTATGAAAGCAAATGTAAAAAAATTAATATGTACGGGCTTATTAGCTTTAGGTGTAGTAGCACTACTAGGGGGATGTGGCTCTCAAGGAGGAGACCAAGTACAAAAAGGAAGTGTCTTGAAGATAGGCACTAATGCAACGTTTGTACCGTTTGAGTTTAAGCAAGAAGGATCCGAAGAATTACAAGGTTTTGACATCGATGTAGCTAAAGAAATTGCGAAACGGACGGGGAAAACTATTGAATTTAAAAATGTTCCTTTTGATGCACTAGTACCAGCTTTAGATAATGGCGAAATTGATTTAGCAGCATCGGGGATGACCATTACAAAAGCACGGATGGAAAAAGTTGGTTTCAGTATGCCTTATTATGAATCTGGTATGGCTGTGGTTGTCAAGGAAAGTAGCGTTATTAAAAGTTTAGATGATTTGACAGGAAAAACGATTGCCGTACAAATGGGTACTACAGGGGCAGACTTAGCAAACAAAATCAATGGAGCTATAGTAAAAAACTTTGACCATACTAGCGATGCTTTATTAGAATTACAAAATGGTGGTGTAGAAGGGGCCTTAATTGATTTGCCAGTGGCTCAGTATTACGTAGCCAAACATAGTGATCAACACTTAACGATTATCGCTTATCCAAATACGAAAGAATACTTTGGTTTAGCTATGAATAAAAAGAATAAAGACCTAGTAGATAGTGTAAATAAAGCATTGACAGAGATGAAGCAAGATGGTACTTTAAATAAGATATACCAAACATGGTTTAAAACTGACATGCCTAAGGATATTCCCGTGACATACGAAGGAAAATAATGTACTATATAAGGAGGCTTTGTGCCTCCTTATCTGTGTTGAATGAAAGGATGGATAGGTAACGATGGATTTTAATTGGCAGTTAATTGTCGACTCTTTACCCCTGTTAATTGGAGGGGCTGGAATTACAATTCAAATTACCCTCATGAGTGTGGGCTTTGGTTTCTTTATTGGACTAGTAGTGGCGCTGATGAACTTATCACGATTTAAAGTGATTCGTTTGATCGCAAAATGTTATGTAGAACTATTTCGTGGCACACCACTATTAGTACAAATCTTTATGATTTACTTTGGTGGTCCTAAATTATTGGGGGCTATCGTTAATGCCAATGGTGCGCCAGAACCAATTGGGCCCTATTTAGCCGCCGTCTTGGCTTGTTCTATAAACTCTGGTGCTTATGTTTCAGAAATTTTCCGTGCCGGTATCCAATCTATTAATAAAGGTCAAATGGAAGCAGGTCGCTCTTTAGGTTTAACTTGGTTCCAAACGATGCGCTATGTTATTATGCCACAAGCTTTCAAAGCTATCATTCCACCATTGGGCAATGAATTTATTGCTATGTTGAAAGATACTTCTCTAGTAGCAGTTATTGGTTTTGAAGAATTGACACGTCGAGGACAATTAATTATCGCTCGTACCTACGGTTCCTTTGAAATTTGGACAGCCGTAGCGGTGATTTACTTGATTATGACATTAACCATTTCCCGACTCGTAGCGTACTTAGAAAGGAAATATAATATCAAATGATTCAATTACAGAATGTACATAAATATTTTGGACAACTCCATGTCTTAAAAGGCGTTTCTACAGAAATCGATGCTGGTGAAGTAGTGGTCATTATTGGACCATCTGGTTCTGGTAAAAGTACTGTATTACGCTGTATGAACTATTTAGAAGAACCAACAGAAGGTGACGTGATTGTAGATGGCAAGAACTTAAATGTGAAAGAAAACATCAACAACGTACGCGCTGAAGTGGGCATGGTATTCCAGCGGTTTAATCTATTTCCTCATATGACTGTAATAGATAATATTACTTTAGCACCACAAAAAATTAGAGGACTTTCAAAATCTGAAGCGGAAAGCATTGCTCGTGATTTATTGGGAAAAGTAGGTTTATCCGATAAAGCAGAGGCGTACCCAGAACAATTATCTGGGGGGCAGCAACAGCGTGTAGCCATTGCTAGAGCTTTAGCGATGAAACCAAAAGTCATGCTTTTTGACGAACCTACATCAGCGTTAGATCCAGAGATGGTTAGTGAAGTATTAGACGTTATGAAAGATTTGGCTAAAGAGGGGATGACTATGGTCATCGTTACTCATGAAATGAGCTTTGCCAAAGAAGTAGCTACACGTGTATTATTTGTAGATGGTGGCGAAATTTTGGAAGAAGGAACACCAGCAGAAGTATTCGATACTCCAAAACATGAACGAACAAAGTCTTTCTTATCAAAAGTTATTCGATAAGACGATATCAGAGACATATAACTACCCTATATATGGAGTTTCCTATGTAGGGTAGTTTTTTTGTTGTGAAATTAAGTATGATATCTAAAATTTTACTAATGAATTGATTGGTATGCCTAGACCTATATGTTGTAAGGAGTACACCGTTTTAGATAGTAGTGGTATTTATTTGTATGAGTATAAAATATAGTGAATAACTTACGCAAAAAGAATAATTATGGTATTGTTTCATAGTTGTTTATAAAATAAAATAATTATTAAAATGATGCGCATATGGAATAAATACAACGATATGAATAAAATATATAAATTTAATCTTGATAATTGACATTATTCATAGATTTATAAAAATAAGGTATAATGTGAATATAAATTGAAAAATATAATGCATATATAAAGCGTAAAATATACCCTAAATGTTTATCTTATTAGTATAGAATGAAATAATTGATTAATAGTTTCGTTAAATTATATCGATATGTTATATACTTGAAAATAAAGTGATATTTTGATTGACATCATACATATATAGTGATAACATGAAAGCAAGATTTAGATACTCTAAATCGCTTGCAGTATTAAAGGTAGGAGGAATTATCATGCTTGGGAAAGTAAAATGGTTCAGTGCAGAAAAAGGTTATGGCTTTATTGAAAGAGAAGATGGCAGCGATGTATTCGTTCATTTTTCTGCAATCCAAGAAGATGGCTTTAAGTCTTTATCCGAAGGACAACAAGTAGAATTTGAAATCGTAGATGGCAACCGTGGTCTTCAAGCGGCTAACGTATATAAAGCATAATTTATGAACAAAGCTTAGGGATTCCTAAATAGGGTCCCTAAGTTTTTTTTACTTTCACTAAATGCAGAAAAAATATAGAAAAATAAAAAAGGGTTTTCATACTTTCATGTAGAATTATATACATATAGCAACACTATATGTTACACAGAAAGGGTGACGACTATGAAAGTATCTGTAAGAGGAAAAAATCTTGAAGTGACAGCTGCCTTGCGTGAATATATTGAAAAACGGTTGGAAAAGTTATCCCGTTATTTTGAAACACCAGTTACGGTTCAAGTTGTGTTATCTCTAGAAAAAGAAGAGCGCAAAGTAGAAGTGACATGTTTTGTAGAAAGCGTAGTATTGCGTGGTGTAGAAAGTCATTTAGATATGTATGCTGCTATCGATTTAGTGGTGGATAAAATTGTTCGTCAAATCCATAAACATAAAACACGGTTAGCAAAACGATTCCGTAAAGAAACTGGATTCCATGTAGATGTGACACCTGTGGAAGCGATTCCAGAAGAAAAGGAATTAGAAGTAGTACGTCGCAAAAACTTTACCGTACGTCCTATGAGCGTGGAAGAAGCAATTTTACAAATGAATCTATTGGAACATGACTTCTTTATGTTCTTCAATGAAGATACTGAAATCATGAACGTTGTATATCGTCGTCATGATGGCAAATATGGTTTGTTAGAACCAGAAGTGGGTTAATTATAATTCATACATCATATATCATATATAAAGGGCTATGATACCATGTGTTACATGTTGTCATAGCCTCTTTTTTGTAAAGCCATATAACGATAGAGGAAGATGGAGGCCTTTACTCCATCTTCCTCTATTTGTGTTTTTCAGTCTTTTTTATAGTTGGGGCTTAGGTTACCGAGCGAGAGTACTAATCTATAAAGTAGTGCACGCCTGATGCAAAAATAGGCATTACAAGGTTACCATTGATATTTTTATGTATACCATGGCCCAGGCGTTCTATATGAGCCATTTTCCCTAATATTCTACCATCAGGGCTTAATAATCCTTCTACAGCACCTATAGATTGGTTAGGATTCCATCGTGGATCATAGGTAGTATTACCCACAAGGTCTACATATTGTGTGGCAACTTGCCCCTGAGCATAGAGTTCTTCTACTTGTTCTGTTGTAGCAAGGAAACGACCTTCTCCATGAGAAATAGGGACTGTGTAGATGTCGCCTATTTGACAAGCACTGAGCCATGGTGAATTTGTGGATACAACCTTTGTATGGACTATCGTAGAAATGTGACGTCCTATTGTATTGTACGTTAAGGTAGGACTGGTTTGCTCCAATGGTTGGATATGGCCTGTTGGGACTAATCCAAGCTTAATTAGTGCTTGAAATCCATTGCATATACCAAGCACTAAACCATCACGCTTGTATAATAGATTCTCTAAAGATTCTTGCAAGTATGGATTGTGAAACAGGGTAGCTATAAATTTGCCTGATCCAGCTGGTTCATCACCGCTACTAAAACCACCAGGGAAACATACAATTTGAGCACTGTTTATACTGCGTTTTAAGGCTTGAATAGATTCTTGTAATTCTTGACTGCTTCGATTGCGAATGACAAGAGTTTCTATCTTGGCACCATGCTCTGTGAAAGCCCGTGCAGATTCATATTCACAATTGGTGCCAGGGAATACAGGAATCAGCACTTTAGGATGAGATAGAGAAGTATACTTACTACATGGTTTGCTTTGTGTAGTGTGTAGTAGTTTGCTGTTAGCAGAGGTACTGGTATCACCGAAGTTTTTTTCTTTTGCGTAGATAGGAAAGATAGATGCTAAGGAGCTTTCATAGGAATTGGTTAAGTCATCTAATGAGATAGAGGTATCCCCCATCACAATAGAAGGGTCTTCTTGTGTAGTGCCAATATGGTACATGTGAGGTAAGTCCCTTAATGCCTGAGCTGTCACAGTATCCACCTCTATGAGGAAGGAACCACGGAAGGGATAGAACAATATATCTTCAGGAGTTAGAGAAGCAAGGAGACTATCATTCTCTGATGTATTGGCACAGGATTGAGTTATGCTTGTTTGGTCTAGTTCTCGTTTTTTATGCGTAGAAGATACAGCCATAACTAGTCTTTGCAGTTCGTCTTTATGGTAGACACAGCCAATGGCATTGCCTAGACAAGCTTTCACCGTAGCGGGTCCGATGCCATCCTGTTCTACGACATACGCACTATACACTTGTTGCGTGATATTGAAGGAACGCAAGGTTTTACAATGTGCTTTAAAGGCGGCCCAGTTAGGTGTACCATCAGAGAGCTCTGGTACATACAGAAATAGGATGTGATGGTGTGCCTCATGAAAGTGAGGAGAGAGTATGCGATGGATATCCTCGGTGGTGACAGCAAAAGAAATGAGAGAAGGGGGCACATGGAGATCTTGGAATGTACCGCTCATAGAATCTTTACCACCAATGGCGGCTACACCTAATTGGCGTTGCGCCTCATAGGCGCCCAACAGAGCAGATATCACTTTACCCCAGGACATAGGAGTGTTGAGTTTTTCAAAATATTCTTGAAAACTTAGATAAGCTTTAGAGATATCTCCTCCTAAAGCGGCTAATTTTGCTAAGCTAAGGAGTACCGCATATTGAGCGCCATGGTAGGGACTCCATTCTGATAGATATGGATCAAAACCATGGGTCATGATACTTGCAGTCGTGGTAGTTCCCTGTAACACAGGAAGTTTTGCTACCATCCCTTGGACCGGAGTTTTCAGATAGGTTCCGCTGAAAGGAAAGAGCACAGTATTCGCACCGACGGTAGAGTCAAACATAGCTCGTAATCCTTCTTGGGAGGTACTGTTCAAATCTTGCAAGGCTTGATGAAAGCGTGTTTCTATGGAAGCTTTGGTTGTTGTATAGAGAGAAGATAGATTCGTAATAAACGAAGGAGAGGGAGTTGCTCTTGGAGATACGATATGAGCTGTAGTACTTTGTGTAGCTCCATTTGTAGCTAAGAGCTGACGATGTAGGCTGACGATAATTTCTCCGCGAAAGTCCATCACTAGGCGTCCAGTATTTGTTACTTCTCCTACAATAGTAGCCTCCAAATTTTCCTCTGCACAATAGGATTGGATTCGTTTCCATTGGCTAGGATCAATAATGCAAGCCATTCTTTCTTGGGATTCTGAGATAGCTAGTTCCGTACCAGTGAGTCCAGTGTATTTTGTAGGTATCGCATCTAGGTATATATGAATGCTATCTGTGAGTTCTCCAATAGCAACGGCTACACCTCCTGCTCCAAAGTCGTTACATCTCTTGATATATAATGTCACCTCTGGGTTGCGGAATAGGCGTTGAATTTTTCGTTCTGTTACAGGATTTCCTTTTTGCACTTCTGCACCACAGGTAGAGAGAGAGTCTTTCGTATGTATTTTAGAAGAGCCCGTAGCACCGCCACAGCCATCACGGCCGGTTTTACCACCTAGCAATATAATGAGATCACCTGGGACAGGGTTTTCACGATGTACATGAGATCGCGGCACAGCACCGATGACAGCACCTACTTCTAAACGTTTAGCTCGATAGGAGTCGTGGTAATACTCACGTACTTCCCCTGTAGGAACGCCAATTTGGTTGCCGTAGGAAGAAAAACCTTTGGCAGCTGTGGTTGTGATGTAGGATTGTGGTAATTTACCGAGCAAAGTATGCTCTTTTGAGACTAAAGGGTTACCAGATCCAGTGATACGCATGGCTTGGTATACATAGGCACGACCACTGAGAGGATCTCGAATACAGCCACCTAAACAAGTAGCAGCACCACCGAAAGGTTCGATTTCAGTGGGGTGATTATGGGTTTCGTTTTTGAACAATAATAGCCATTCTTCTTCTTTGCCATCCACCTGCACCGGAACAATGATGGTGCACGCATTGATTTCGTCCGACACATCTAATTGATTTAGTTTGCCTTGATGACGAAGTTCTTGCATAGCCATTGTGGCCATGTCCATTAATGTGGGTACTACATTGCTCGATGGATTCAGTTGTTGTTTTGTTTCAAGATAGGTTTGATACGTTTTTTGAATCGGCTCGGTAAGGGCAGACTCATCAAAAGTAATCTCCGTTAATTGGGTATTGAATGTAGTGTGGCGACAATGATCTGACCAATAGGTGTCTAATACACGAATTTCAGTTACTGTTGGATTTCGATGCTCTTTTTGAAAATACCTTTGAATACATAGTAGGTCTTCTAGAGTCATGGCCAATTGCATAGAGTGAAGGAGTTCTTCTAGCTTTATTTTCGTCAGGGTGGTGAACTCCTTTATGTGCGAAGTCTCTGGAACTACCGGTGTTACTATATCTAGCGTTGTAGGAAGGTCCATGGAGCTTTCATAGGCATCGATAGATTGCAAAAGATATTGTCGAGCTGTATCTATATGTGTGTTAGTTAGGGGGCCCCTTAAGACATAGATTCGTGCAGTACGTACAGTACTATGATCATGACCAGTGAGGATGGAGAGGCATTGCTCTGCAGCATCAGCACGCTGGTCATATTGACCTAGTATAGGTGCAATAGCAATGGGATGGTCTAGGGAGGACAGGTTTAATGTAGTACAGGTAGTTTCTATGGGAGGTTCAGAAAAAATGAGGGTTTTAGCACGTTCAAACTCTGATTCTGTGATTCCAGAGATGTCGTATCGTTCGTAGACCCTGAGGTCGGTGAGAGGAATCTGTAAGTCTTGTTGAAAGGTCGTAAGTAGTTGCTGTGACTCTTGTGATGTGGTAGTGTGAGGAGTGACAAATAGACGGAATATGTGCATACATAGCCTCCTTTAGGTTAATAGGACAGTAGTGAGATTCTTATTACATCCTATAGTATGTTTGATAGCGTTCCATACATGACTTCTTATATCTTAAGTATATCACGTTTTTGTTGATTCCTTGAGTTTATATTGAAGATAGCTGTGTAGCAAGTTATAATAGAGATAGTTTGACATTTGATAATCTGTCCGTGTGCACGATATGAGTAGAGTATGACTCTAGGGGGCATAATGAAATATGATGGTGTGTTAGATACATGGCATGAGGAATGTGGAGTCTTTGGAATCTATGACAAGTCCTCTACCATCGGGACAACTATATATGAAGGCCTTATGGCGTTACAGCACCGAGGGCAAGAGGGAGCGGGTATCGCTGTTGTTCATGAATCACAGATAGATGTGGTGAAAGGACCAGGGCTCGTGAAAGAGGCCTTACAGGATGTTTCTTTCTTAAAAGGTCATATAGGAATTGGACATGTGCGGTATTCCACTACAGGTATAGAGAATCCTTGTGATGTACAACCCATTGTAGGGGAGTCGCAGTGGGGTGCATTTGCAGTGGCCCATAATGGGAATTTGACGAATGCCCAAGTGTTACGTCGTGAGTTGGAAACTCAAGGCTGTGTGTTTACGACCACAATGGATTCAGAAGTCATCGTCCATTTAATCAACTGCTCCAATACATCGACCATCTTAGGTGCGATTCAGCAAGCTTGTAGAAGATTGGAAGGCGCCTTTTCGTTGACGATTGTTGCTAATGAGATGCTGATAGGTGTACGAGATCCTCATGGATATCGTCCTCTTTGCGTAGGTCGTACGACCCATGGGTATGTACTTGCCTCTGAAAGTTGCGCTATAGACGCTATAGAGGGGACTTTCATTCGTGATGTAAGGCCTAGTGAAATAATTCTTATTGATGGAACAGATTTCTGCAGTGTACCGTATCACTCCAGTATAAGATACGAAGTCTCGGACTACCAAAATACTGAGGGTGGTATACAGAGTAGAACTATTTCTCGAGGTGGGGTTGAGGGATTAGAAAATAAAGAAAAAACAAAACAATTACATGTAGGAAGTGCAGGCATAGAACAACAGGAGGTAGTGGAACAACATACTTGCGTGTTTGAATATATTTATTTTGCACATCCTACCAGTGTTATCGATGGGCAAGGTGTATCAGAAGCAAGGGTAGCTATGGGACGTCAGCTGGCAAAAGAAACACAATATGAAGCGGATATTGTTATGCCCATACCTAATTCAGGGACTTTGTCTGCTCAGGGATATGCAGAGGAATCTGGTATACCCTATAGGGAAGGGTTAGTGAGGAATCCGAAGGTATTGCGGACTTTCATAGAACCCAACCAAATTAGTCGAGAGGAAGCGGTGTGTAAAAAGTTTAGTATTGTTCCTGATGTGGTACAAGGAAAGCGTATTGTTCTTATTGATGATTCCATTGTACGAGGCACCACAAGTCGACATATCGTTTCCATGTTACGACAAGCGGGAGCGAAAGAAATCTATTTGTGTTTAACTTCTGAACCTATTCGGTATCCTTGCTATTTTGGTATCGATACATCTGATTCAGAAGAGTTGTTAGCTCATCGATATTCCATAGAAGAAATCAGTCAATATATTGGCGTTGATCGTTTATATTATTTGTCTCATGAAGGATTGATGCAGTCTATGAAACAATTAGAAGTACCGCATTTGTGTGTGGCTTGTTTTACTGGAGAGTATCCAAGTCCTGTAGGGGATGAGTATACCAAGGGAGGTACTTATGTCTGTTGATAATACACCTGTTACTTATTTAGATGCTGGCGTGGATGTAGAAGCGGGGAACCAGCTCATTCAAAAGATTAAACACCGTGTGGAACGCACCTATACACCGGGTGTACTAGGATCTCTAGGTGGTTTTAGTGGGCTCTATTCTTTAGCAGGCCATAGCATGAAAGAACCCGTGCTAGTATCAAGCACAGATGGAGTGGGTACAAAAATTCGCTTTGCCGTCCTCATGAATGAGCATCGCCAGATTGGTCAAGATTGTGTGGCTATGAGTGTGAACGATGTGATAGCACAGGGGGCGACTCCTTTATTTTTCCTAGACTACATTGCAGTCGGTAAATTGGAACATAATCATATTGAAAGTATCATTGATGGTATCGGCGAAGCTTGTGAAGAATCTGGGTGTGCTTTAATCGGTGGAGAAACATCGGAAATGTCTAGTTTCTACGGAGATGGCAATTATGATTTGGCTGGCTTTGCAGTAGGGATTGTAGATAAGGACCGATGCATTACGGGAGCTTCTATCGAGGCAGGAGATATGGTGCTAGGTTTACCTTCATCAGGTTTACACTCCAATGGATTTTCCTTAGTACGCCATATCATTTTAGATAAACAACAAATGCCATTGGACACCTATGTAGACGAGTTAGGTCGCACCATTGGAGAAGAAGTATTAACACCAACGAAACTGTATGTAAAACCTATTCTATCACTACTGAAAGAACAGTTAGTGAAGGGGATGGCTCATATAACAGGGGGATCTTTCTACGACAATATTCCTCGCATATTACCAAAGGGGTTATCTGTTACGATTCATAGTGATGCCTGGCCAGTACCATCTATTTTTAAGCTATTACAAGAATGGGGACATGTGGAAACGAGAGAAATGTATCATACTTTCAATATGGGCATAGGTATGGTGCTAGTAGTGAAGCCAGAGTTAGTAGAACGAGTCGTAGAAGTGTTGCAAGAGCAAGGGGAAGTGGTGTACTCCATTGGACTTGTTACAGAAGGGCAGGGAGATGTGACGATTCTTGGTGAGGCATTCCATGGGTAAACGATTGGCTCTATTTGGCAGTGGCAGAGGGTCTAATGGAGAAGCCATCTATAAGGCCATAGAAGCGGGGTATATAGAGGGTGAAATAGTTCTTATCATTAGTGATAGACCCAATGTGGGTATTGTGGAGAAAGGACGTGCTTGGTACATTCCTGTACACATAGTAGAGCCTGCCAACTATGGTACTGAAGCAGCCTGGACACAAGCTATGCTAGATTTGTTACAAGAATATGAAGTGGAGGGCATCTTGTTAGCTGGGTATATGCGTATATTACCACCTACATTTGTGCAAGCGTACAGAGGAAACATCTTGAACATACATCCCTCCTTATTGCCAGCCTTTACAGGCTTACAGGCACAGAAGCAAGCCTTACTAAAAGGCGTAACATACACGGGATGTACCGTTCACTTTGTAGATGAAGGCATGGATACGGGCCCTATCATTGCGCAGGCGGTGGTACCTGTCTATGAAGATGACACGGTGGATACTTTATCAACACGAATCTTGCATGAAGAGCATCGCATCTACCCAGAGGCGGTGCGATTATTTTGCGAGGATGCCTTGAATATAGTGGGATCTCGTGTTGTCATTAAGAAACAAGCTATTATAAAATAGTTTATATTGAGAGGTATCTATGAAAGTATGTATTATTGGCAATGGTGGTCGTGAACATGCATTAGCTTGGAAATTGCATCATAGCCCATCTGTAACAGATGTCTATGTAGTGCCAGGCAATGCAGGGATGACTTCGATAGCTACTGTAGTCAACCTAGATTGGAAGAACCGAGACACCTTACTAGCTTGGTTATTGGACTATAAGATTGACTTGGTTGTTATAGGGCCTGAATTGCCACTTGTCGAGGGACTTAGTGATGCAATCAGAACAGTAGGGATTCCTGTGTTTGGACCATCCAAGCAGGCTTCTCGATTAGAAGGGTCTAAGCCGTTTGCAAAAGAATTAATGCGTCGATATGAGATTCCTACGGCAAAGTATGAGGTTTGCCAAGATGTAGAAACTGGAAAAGGCATTATTCATCAATGGGGTGTACCTATTGTATTAAAGAGAGATGGCCTCTGGGGCGGTAAAGGTGTCACTATTTGTGAGACTTTCACAGACGCAGAACGAGTGTTGAAAGAAATGCTGAATAGTTCGGAAGAAAGCGTTGTGATTGAGGAATATATGCGAGGACAGGAGGTATCCTTGTTGTCCTTTGTGGACGGTACTCACGTCTTACCTATGATAGGAGCAAGAGATCATAAACGATTGTTAGACCATGATGAAGGTCCAAATACAGGAGGAATGGGCGCCTATGCACCGGTGCCAGAACTGGATGGCACTTTGGAACAAACCATAGTAGACGCAATAGTAAAACCTATCGTGAAAGCCATGGCAGAAGAAGGTCATCCATATGTAGGGTGCTTGTACACAGGTCTAATGCTTACCGAGGAAGGACCGAAAGTAGTAGAGTTCAATGCTCGCTTCGGAGATCCAGAAACACAAGTGATATTGCCATTATTGCAGAGTGATTTAGGAGTCATCATGTATGCCACAGCTACGGGACAATTAGAGGGGATATCCTTGGAATGGTCGAAACAATACGCTTCCTGTGTTATCTTAGCATCCGAAGGATATCCACAGCAGACCTTGACAGGTCAAAGAATCACAGGAGATATTCATACTATAGATACTGTATCGATGGTATTTCACTCTGGTACAACATATGAAACAGATCACTATGTAACGCAAGGTGGTCGTGTATTAGGTGTTGTAGGGTTGGGGAATACATTGGAACAATCCTTAGAACATGCTTATGAACGTGTATCCATGATTGACTTTGAGGGACGACAGTATCGTAAGGACATCGGTGAATCGAGTATTGGATTTTGTATACATACGCAATATAGAAAAAATTCGATAGATAAAGAATATAATTAGTGATATAATAACAAAAGAATATGTTAGTTATTTAATGATATATATTACATAGTAGAGGGGTAATTGTATGAATCGAATTGTATCTTTTTTTACATCACCATCAGCAGGGGGTGTACTACTCTTTGTAGCTGCTGTGGTAGGAGTGCTATTGGCAAACTCTCCAGTAGAAAGTTTGTACCACTCTTTGCTTCATGCTAAATTAGGACCATTGTCCATTGAATTATGGATTAATGACGTGGCCATGGCGGTCTTCTTTTTATTTGTAGGCCTTGAAGTAAAACGGGAAATGATTGCAGGGGAATTGAATACCAATGCAAAACGATTTTTGCCTGGTATTGCAGCATTTTTTGGCCTTTTAATGCCGGCTTTAATCTATTATTTCATTGTCGGTTATCATCCAGACTTTATTCATGGTTGGGGGATTCCAACAGCTACAGACATTGCCTTTGCCATCGGTATCGTTTCACTCTTAGGTGATCGAGTACCCATTGCAATGAAAGTATTTTTAACTACCTTGGCTGTTATGGATGACTTGATGGCTATTGTTATCATTGCTTTTTTCTATACAGCGGAGTTAAACTTCTTTTACTTATTCGTAGCAGCAATCATCGTGTTCATGTTACAATACGTAAACCGTATGAACTATACGAGACCAATTCCGTATTTAGCATTAGGATTTGGCCTTTGGTTCTGTGTGTTTAAGTCAGGATTGCATGCTACCTTAGCAGGTGTAATTTTAGCGGCGTTTATTCCATACCATGGCATACGTGATGGTCGTCATGTATCTCCATTATCTGAATGGGAACACACCTTAAGTAACTGGGTTACCTACTTAATTATTCCAATCTTTGGATTTGCCAATGCAGGGGTATCCTTCCACGGATTTACCTTAGAAAGCTTTGCTCATCCAGTTGTACTAGGTGTCGCAGTAGGTTTAGTACTTGGTAAACAAGTAGGTGTCTTTGGTACCTTGTTCTTGCTAGTGAAATCTAAACTCGTGGAAATGCCCGCGCAAACCAATTGGGTTCATGTGTATGGTATTGCTCTATGTTGTGGTATTGGATTTACTATGAGTTTATTCGTATCCTTGTTAGCATTCCCTCCAGGAGAAGCACAAGAAATGGCAAAAGTTGGTATCTTCGTAGGTTCCATCGTATCTGGTATTTTGGGATATACAGTATTACGAATTGCTGGACGAAAACAACAAGTAAATGTATCTGAATACGATATGATCAAAGGACAGTATATTTAATTGCATACTTCATAGAGAGTAGAGGCTCTATATAAAAGTCGCAGTGAAAGGAAACTTTTACTGCGTTTTTTTAATTATGCCAATTTTCAATATGTAAAAAAAGTGCTTGCAATATTCGAATTAACTCCCTATAGTAAGTATATAAGAATAAATGAGAATGGGAGGGTGACTATGCATCATTACAAACGGACCATGGTGATAGCAGTCCTTGTATGTGCAGGGATATTCTTACTATCTTTAGTGATGGGACGATTCTTTATTCCGGTTCAAGAAGTATGGAATATATTGCTATCTAAATTTTTAGTATTACCTATCACTTGGGATGCTTCGATGTATAATGTAGTTATGGAGATTCGATTACCTCGGGTATTAGGTGCTATTTTGGTAGGCATTGCGTTAGCTGTATCGGGTACAGCCTATCAAGGAGTTTTCCGCAATGATTTGGTATCTCCAGATTTACTGGGTGTTTCACATGGTGCAAGTGTGGGAGCCTGCTTAGGTATCTTATTACATTTGTCATTGTATGGGGTAGCAATATGTGCCTTTATTGGTGGTATCGCAGCCGTGTGCTTAACCTTGTTATTACCAAAATTAATTCAGAATCAATCGAGGATTGTCCTTGTCTTATGCGGTATCATTGTGTCTGGATTTATGGCAGCCATCATTGGACTACTGAAATACATTGCCGATCCAGATACAGAACTACAAGATATTGTGTATTGGCAGTTGGGTAGCTTGGCAAAAGTTACGTGGGATAATTTATTTTATGTATTACCGATTATTGTGATTGGTACCTTAGCAATTGTAGCCTTGCGGTGGCGTTTAAATATTTTATCGTTATCCGATCAAGAGGCACAGAGTTTGGGTATTAATGTACATAAAGAACGAATTGTCATAATCGTAATTTCTACATTGCTAACTGCAGCAGCAGTATGCTTAAGCGGTACCATTGGATGGGTAGGCTTAGTCATTCCTCATTTATCTCGTATGTTAGTAGGTCATGATCATAAAAAATTGATTCCCGCCGCAATTGTGGTCAGTGCCTCCTTTTTGATGGTAGCAGATTTGTTTGCTAGAGCGTTAACAACAGCAGAGATTCCACTAGGAATACTCTGTGGATTCATTGGAACGCCATTCTTTGCGTGGGTATTGTATAAACAACGGAGGTATTTCTAATGGATTCTTTTGAGCTTTCAGTAGATTCTATCTCTTTTTCATATGGCAAGGGAGAGCCTAATATTTTTACGGACTTATCATTCTCTGTGAAAGCTGGTGATACCTTAGCTCTATTAGGGCGTAATGGGGTAGGAAAATCTACATTGCTTAGTTGCTTGATGTGCTTTCAGCAGGTACAATCGGGGCATATATATTGCAATGGTATAGATTTAGGGAGTGTGTCTATTCAAGAGCGAGCGAAGTTAATTGCTTTTGTACCACAGATTATAGGAGCAGATATAGCCTATACGGTACGAGATTATATATCCTTTGGAGCAACGCTACGAACGGGGATGTTTTCTTCACCAGGAAAAAAAGAATTTCAAAAAACAGATAGCATACTAGAAATGCTAGGGATTACAGAATTACGAGATAAACCGTGTCGCGATTTAAGTGGAGGGCAACGACAATTAGTAGCGATTGGACGTGCTTTATTGCAAGATACGAGATTATTATTAATGGACGAGCCAACATCTGCATTAGATATACGTAATCAAGTGATTGTTCTAGAAACGATAGAACAATTGCGAACACAAGGATATGCTATTATTTTTACTACACATGTACCGGAACAGGCTTTATTACTGAATAGCCGTGTTGGTTTATGTCGTGGTGGAACAATAGATTTTTACGATTCTGTCAATGATGTGACTGTGGAAGTATTGGAGAGAATTTACCGGACGAAACTTAGTTTATTTTACAGCGAAACGGTACAGCGCACAGTTTGTGTTATCCCACAGTTAGGTCAGAAAGGGGAGATTTTATGAAGCGTATTGTAGTATTGTTGTTAGCCTTATTTACAACCATTTGTATGCTAGTTGGTTGTGGCACAGAAAATGCATCCCAAGGGAATACATCTTCTACGAGGGTTATCACAGATATTGATGGAACGGAAGTGACGATTCCAAAAGATATCAAACAAGTGGCAGACTTATGGCATGCTAATAACCAAGTGGTATTGATGTTAGGGGGCGCAGATACACTAGTATCTACTACAAAAAATGTACAAGGATTGCCTTGGTTTGTAAAAGTGTATCCTAGAATTAAAGAGATTCCAGCTCCGGTAAAAGGTACAGATGTACAAATGGAGGAAATTCAAAAATTAAATCCACAAGTGGTATTGGCTAGTAATAAGAACCAAATTGAAATGGCCCGCAAAGCGGGTCTTCCAGCAGTACGTGTGAATTTTACAGACTATGAAGGATTGCGCAAAACAGTGGCTATTACAGCCGATGTATTAGGTGGTAAAGCCATCGATATTAGCAAACAATATCTAGCCTATTTAGATGGTAATGTGAAATTAGCGGAAGAAAAAACTAAACATCTTAGCGATGCAGAACGACCAACCGTGTTGCATATCGTAGGTGGAGATAATCTATTAAAAGTAGATGGAGACAAAACAATTATCAATGAATGGATTCGTTATGCAGGTGGTAAGAATGCCATTATAGCAGCAGGTCCACAAATCGTAGTAACTATAGAAGAAATCATCAAAGCAGATCCAGATATTATCATCATCGGTGGTACACAAGCGCAAAAAGGCATTGACCAAATGATGAATGATCCACAATGGGCAAGCTTAAAAGCTGTTAGAAATCATCGTGTATATCGCAATCCTGTAGGAACGTTCAACTGGGACCGGTATAGTGCCGAAGCAGCATTACAAATCTTATGGGCAGGTCAAATCATTCAACCACAATTATTTGCGGATATTAACCTAGTGAAAGAAACACAAAAATTCTATAATGATTTCTTACATTTTGATTTATCTGGTGATGATGCAGAACGTATTATCCATGGTGAAAGTCCTGCAAATTAAATTTATTAACGCATGATTTTTAAGTAGTTAGTTTGTGTATGGAAGCTAGTTAGGAGACGTTATGAAACGAATTATTACTATGCTCTTTGCATTGCTGATTTCCATCGGCTTGTTAGCTGGTTGTGGCACAGAAAATGCATCAAAAGGAGCAACGCAAGAAGTACATACTATCACCGATATTGGTGGCACTCAAGTTCAATTACCAACACATGTAGAACGAATTGCTGACTTATGGCCAGCGAATAATCAAGTTATGTTGATGCTAGGTGGGGCAGATAAATTAGTTGCTACTACACAATATGTACAAACATTACCTTGGTTCTCACATATTTATCCAAATATTAAAAACATTGCTGCGCCAGATCGTTTTGGCTTTGATTTACAATTAGAAGAACTACAAAAAGTATCACCACAAGTAATTATTGTAAATAGTAAAAAGCAAGCAGAACAAGTCCGTCAAGGCGGCTTTACAGCAGTGCATATGGAGTTTACTGACTATAAAGGACTTCGCAATGTAGTATCCATGACCGCAGATATTCTAGGCGGTAATGCGGTAGAGATTGCTAAGAGTTACAATGCGTATTTAGATAAAAATATCGCTTTAGCAGAAGAAAAAACGAAAGTGTTAACCGATGCAGAACGTCCAAGAGTGATGCATATTGCTACAGGTGAAAATTTACTTAAAGTAGATGGCACTAAAACAATTATTGATGAATGGATTCACTATGCGGGTGGTATCAATGCGATCGAACAAAAAGGTCGTGGGCTTACATTAACCATGGAAGAAATCATCAAAGCTAACCCAGATATTATCATTATAGGTGATGTGAACTCCAAAGCAGCTATTGAAAAAATTATGAATGACCCACAATGGAGTGGTATTAAAGCAGTTCAAATGGGTCGTGTATATAGCAATCCTGTAGGAACATTCAAGTGGGACCGATACAGTGCTGAATCAGCATTACAAATCTTATGGGCAGGTCAAATCATCCAACCACAATTATTTGGAGATATTAACCTAGTGAAAGAAACACAAGATTTCTATAAAAACTTCATGCATTATGATTTATCTACCGTAGAGGCAGAGCGTATTATTGCTGGAGAAGGTCCACAATAGTTGCAATAGTAGGCAATAGATCCGATTGACTCTATATTAAAACCGTAGTAAGAGGATACTTTTACTACGGTTTTATTAGGTTTATTTTCACCGTGGCAAAATGGAAAGATAGAGCGAAGTCATAAGATTGATGGGGAGAGATTCTATACCAGAAAGTTTAGGGTTGTGTCACAAATGTTTGACTACTTCATAGATATTATATAAAAACTTAAATTTAAGTATTGATTTCCTAGCATTTTGTGATATACTACTAAAATATTTAAGTTAATTGATCTTATAAGAGGGAAGATAATAGAATGAGTGAAAAAAATTTAAAAATGTTAGGATGGCTTGGAACATTCCTTTCAGTAATGATGTATGTGTCTTATGTTCCGCAAATCATGGGAAACTTGGATGGGAATAAAACATTTTTTCTGCAGCCCTTGGCAGCGACGATTAACTGTATCATATGGGCAAGTTACGGACTTTTAAAAGAAAAAAAGGACTATCCTTTGGCAGTAGCAAACTTGCCGGGAATTATCTTTGGATTGCTTGCAACCATTACGGCGTTTTAAATAATCTCGTTTTAAAGATGTATTGTGAAAAGCTCATTTGAATGATGATTAGTCATTTTAGTGAGCTTTTTTGTTATAATTATTTTTCAAGATATAATTCTAACTTCTTCAATTTTAAAATATTATTTATTATGATTATTTTAATATGTAAAACTTTTGTATCACATCATATTGAAATGATCTATTATACCAATTTAGTATAGCAACCCTATTTTTATGCATATTTACTATAGAAAATGAGGAAAACTAACATTTTTAGTGTATATATGTAGTAGGTGGTATTTCCTATGGGGAGAGATTTATACCACATGTGGGAAAAATATAATAAAAATAGGTACTAAGTGGTGTTAAAGTGTTAAAAAAGTCCTGTTTTTTTGACGTATCTCCCAAAAAATGGTAAAATGTATAAGCATTTAGATATGAGGTGAACATCGTGAAAAAAATAACTCTCCTAGCGATTCTCCTGATGGTATGTACCATGGTGACAGCCTTGGCAACATCTGGACGTGGTGATCGCGGTAAAGAGGTAGAAGAGTTACAAGCGTTGTTAGTAGCCCAAGGCTATTTGCTTGATACAGCAGATGGAGTGTTTGGGAATAATACAGAATACGCAGTACTCGTCTTTCAGAAAGAACACGGGTTAACTCCAGACGGTAGAGTAGGTAAAGAAACAATGCGTGCTTTACTAGAGAATCAAAAACACTTTGAGGGGCAACAAGCATCTCGAAATACCCGTAGTGTAGAAGTATCACGGTTTGGTGATCGTGGTCGCAACATAGAAGAAGTACAACTTAAATTAGTAGATAGTGGATTTTCTCCTGGAGCTGTTGATGGTGTCTTTGGGGATGGAACTAAAGAAGCTTTGATTCGTTTCCAGCGTCATTATGGATTACCAGTGACAGGAACTGTTGATAGTGCTACATGGTCAAAATTATCTATCAAACGAGGCAAACCAACAAGCTATAAAAAAACATTAGAAATGGAAGCTAGTGCCTATTCAAGTTATGAATCTGGTACACATACAGCTAGAGGCAACGCACTTCGCCGTGGGTATGTTTCGGTAGATCCTAATGTAATTCCATTAGGAACAGAAGTGTATGTGGAAGGATATGGTTATGCTGTAGCGGATGATACAGGTGGTGCTATTATAGGTCATCGCATTGATTTGGCTATGGATAGCTATAATGAGGCCATCCAATTTGGTCGTCGAACAGTAAAAGTATATATTTTAGATTAGAGAAGTCATTGATTTGTTGTAAAACAGAAAGAACATCTAATTGCAAACGTGTTATTACACAAAAATAAAGAGGTAGGAACTAGAGTAATTTAGTTGTTACTAATATAGAGGATAGCTGATTCAGAGAATTGGCTATCCTTTGTTTTATGGGTTCCCTATGCTATAATAAAATGTATTCTAAGTAGTAAATATAGGAGGATATGGTGGATATTACATCAACACAAGGGTTATTAGCAATTTTACAAATTATTATTATTGATATATTATTGGCTGGCGATAATGCTATCGTTATTGGTATGGCAGCTAAAAACTTGCCGGAACATTTGCGTAAACGTGCTATTTTCTGGGGCACAGCAGGGGCAATTGTTTTGCGTCTAGTGATGGCCATTTTGTTTATTGAAGCTTTAGATAATATTCCTGCATTACGCATTGTTGGTGGGATTATGTTGCTTTGGATTGGCTATTCCTTATTGAAAGATGGCGATAATGAACACAATATTGAAGCAAAAGATAATATCTGGGGCGCTATTGCTACGATTATCATTGCTGATGGTGTGATGGGCATCGATAATGTGCTAGGCGTTGTGGCAGCAGCAGAAGGTCATTTTGGGCTAGTAGTAGCTGGTATGTTAGTAACAGTGCCAATTATTGTTTGGGGCAGTACTATCTTTGTAAAACTGATTGATAAATTCCCTGTTATTCTATACGCAGGTGGTGGTATCCTAGGATGGGTCTCTGCTAGCATGATTCAACATGATCCAATGGCAGCACCATATATTGAACCATATAGCTTGCCATTCCATGTTGGATGTGTCGTATTGGTATTAGGAGCAGCGATCATTCGCAATCGTTTAGTGAAATAAACTGGTATTGGTAAAAGTAACAGCTCAATGCACTAGAACATAAGGCATACTAGTTTTGAAAAAGAGTGTGATACATAGGCATACAGTCTCCATGATGGAGGCTGTATGCTTTTTCTTTTTTGAGAGGAGCAGGTTATAGAATACAATGAGTTGCTTTCACTACCAATGATGTAAGGAGTCGTGTAAAGAACATATAAAAATGATATAATAAAAAGACATACATTGATACAAACGATTACATTGTGTATAAGGATATATAGATGAGTGAGAAGAAGAAACAACAGAAAGCACCGGTGTGCGTTGGACATACATATACGATAGAGATTCACGGCACCGGCAGTAGTGGCGAAGGGGTAGGCAAATACGAAGGGTTTACAGTATTTGTGCCCTATGCTTTACCGAATGAAATGGTGCAAGTGAAGATTACCATAGTCAAAAAGAATTATGCTGTAGGAGATATTGTAGAGGTGCTCACACCGTCTGCAGAGCGAGTGGCCCCAGAATGTAAGGTATATGGCAATTGTGGGGGCTGCCAATTACAACATGCGTCCTATACAGAACAATTGCGACTAAAAACAGAATCTGTGAAAGCCGTTATCGAACGGATTGCTAAATGTGACCCCAATTTGGTATTACCTTGCATAGGCCCAGAGCAGCCTTGGCGGTATCGGAATAAAATGCAAATGCCTGTAGGTGGCACCGTAGACAAAATTCGTATGGGATTTTATCAAAAGGGATCCCATAGCATCATTAACCATGAACATTGCCCTATTCAAGATGTAGGCAATGATGAGATTCGTAAAGTTTGCTATGAAGCTATGAATAAATTGGGAATCGAACCTTATGATGAGTATACGGAAAGAGGTGTCATTCGTCATGTTGTGGGTCGTATTGGGAAAGATGAATGGATGGTTATCCTCGTAAGTCGCACAGCGAATATTCCTCGTGAATCGGAATTGGTAGACCGTATCGTAAGAGCATTGCCACAGGTAACATCCATCGTAGTGAATCACAATCCAAAACAAACGAATGTGATTTTAGGACCTACGAATCGTACCATTTATGGAAAAGACCAAATTACAGATTACATCAAAGATTTGTCCTTTCAATTGTCACCGCATTCTTTCTTTCAAGTGAATCCAGAACAAACCACGGTACTATATGATACAGCTTTGGAATTTGCGGACTTGAAAGGCCATGAAATGGTGATAGATGCGTATTGTGGAACAGGAACTATTTCTTTGTTCTTGGCTCACAAAGCAAAACATGTCATTGGAATTGAAATCGTTGAGCCTGCCATCAAAGATGCGAAAAAGAATGCAGAACGAAATGGATACGATAATACAGAATTTATCGTAGGCGATGCAGCGGTGGAAATGCCTAAGTTGTATAAACAAGGCATTAAGCCAGATGTGATTGTATTCGATCCCATCCGTGCAGGCTGCAAAGAAGATGTATTACATGCTGCTGTTGGGATGGGGCCAGAACGGATAGTGTACGTGTCTTGTAACCCATCCTCCATGGCACGAGATATAGAAATACTGACAAAACAGGGCTACCAATTGGTGAAAGTTCAACCAGTGGATATGTTCCCGCAGACGTATCATACAGAAGCTGTGGCGCTGCTTACTAGGAGTGAAGCCATGCAGTAAGCATTAGATCGGCCTATATCAGTGGATGTCCAAGAGTTCGAGGGAAGCGAATTTGATTAATCATCACAGTTGATGTAGAATACAATTGAGATCTTTATTACAGAAGCTACTAAGTATAGTGCTTTCATATAAATATATATATTTTATAAAGGAGGGGTAGTATGATTTGGTCATGTATTATTGGTGGATTGATTGGATTTATTGCAGGTAAAATTACTAAAAAAGCTGGATCTATGGGTATTATTGCTAGAATTATTGCAGGCTTAATAGGTTCTTCTGTGGGACAAGCAATTTTTGGCACTTGGGGGCCAAGCTTAGCTGGGATGGCTTTGATTCCTTCAGTCATTGGTGCAGTGATTGTCATTGCTGTAGTATCTTTTTTCTTTGGAAAGAAAAAGTAAAAATATGTTAATTAAGTAGAGAAGAAACATAAGTTAGTATATGGATGCGTGTATATATATTTATAGATGGTCTTTTATACTACTTATGTTTCTTTTAATTTGAGAATATATTTATTTCTCACGTATAACCGAAAGTTATTTGACGTATGACGATCGTGTATTGTAAGATTAAAGATAATTACATATAGGTGAAAGAACTGATAAGATATTAGAAAGTTTTAATTCATAAAGTCTTTTAGAATATATCTAAAGTTGTTTTATGATGTTTGTAATCAATAGTGGTTACCTAATTTATATAAGAAGAGGGTATCTTTTTTATACGATAGGTGCACTATGGATTTTTTATAAAGATGATTAATTATATATCCGTTTAATCATTATGTTTTATTCGAAAGGAGGATATAGGTTTTAAGTTTAGGGTATAAATATTTTATTTTTGAAAGGGCGTACGTTATGTTAAAAAGATTATTTATGCTTGTAACCACGATTATGGCATTTTTAATGATTGCTGGTTGCGGTGGCAATACAGATCAGGCGAGAGCTGATCGTGCAGCCAAGGGAGAAATTGTTATTTCCATGGGGAAATATATGATTAATGGTGGTTATGACCCTACTAGTGGATGGGGTATGTGGGCTGCGGATCCATTCCACTCTGCGTTATATACAAGAAATGATAAAAAAGAACTGGAAATGGATTTAGCGAAAGATGTAACCATATCTCCAGATGGCTTGCATTATACATTTAAAATTCGTGATGATGTTAAGTTCTCTGATGGTCAACCACTAACAGCTAAAGATATTGTATTTACTTATGAAACAGCACAAAAGGCAGGTGGCTATGTAGATCTTACTTTCATGGAATCAGTCGTGGCAAAAGATGACTATACGGTAGAATTTACATTGAAAAAACCTTGGTCTCTATTTCTTGAAATAACTTCTACATTGGGGATTGTACCAGCCCATGCGTATAATAAAGAAACTTACGGTTCACAACCAATTGGTTCTGGTCCATGGAAAGTAGTGGCATTCCAAAAAGAGCAACAGTTAATTATGGAACCAAATGAATATTATTATGGTGAAAAACCAAAATTAAAAAAAGTGACAGTTTTAAATATTGCTGAAGATGCTGCAGTAGCAGCGGCTAAATCTGGTCAAGTGGATGTGTTATTCTTGAACTCTGACTATGCGAATGCAAAAGTAGATAATATGAAAGTATTTACGATGCAAACTATAGCTTCTTTTACATTGAATCTTCCAACACAACCAGAACGTGAAGAAAATGGTATGAAAGTAGGTAATAATATTACGTCTGACCCAGCCATTCGTAAAGCTTTAAATATTGGTATTAATCGTGCAGAAATTATCAAAAATGCATTGAATGGATTTGGTGAACCAACATACATGTATTCCAAAGAGCTAGCATGGGTTAATCCAGAATTAAATATCACAGATAATCGTGTAGAAGAAGCGAAAAAAATTCTTGAAGATGCTGGATGGAAAGACACAGATGGTGATGGAATTCGTGAAAAAAATGGCGTAAAAGCTGAATTTAAAATTTCCGGTCGTTCCAACGATTTACAACGTTATAATACAGCAGTAGCGCTAGCAGCGGATGCAAAAAAATTGGGCATCAATATGATTGCGGAATCTATGGCATGGTCTGATGCTCGTAAAATTGCTCGTAATGTACCTACAATTTGGGCTTCTAGTGACTTTAATCCATTGTCTCTTTACATGTATTTCCATAGTTCCCAAATTGGTAAAAACGTAATTAATAACCCAGCTATGTATAGCAATCCAACAGTAGATGCTCATATTGATGCGGCATTGGCAGCTAACAGCTGGGATGAAGCGATTAAAGAATTTAAGTTGGCTCAATGGGATGGAAAAACAGGTATAAAAGAAGATGTACCATATTTATGGATTGCCAATGTATCCGTTCCATATTTAGTTCGTGATGGTCTAGACCTAGGTAATGTAGGCGTTAATCAACGTGGACAAGGCATGGGTATTATAGCAAATCTTTCTCAATGGCAATGGAAATAGTATAGTAAGGATCACATATGAATCAGCAAATTTGGTCTTTTATTAGACAACAACTTATTCGTGTGGTACTTTTGATATTTGCTGTCAGCGTAGTTAGCTTTTTGCTCTTAGTTATTTCTCCGATTGATCCAATTGATGCGTACTTTTCGGGATTATCTGTGACGGAGGAGCAAAAAGCGGCTATGGCTGCTTTCTGGCAATTTGATAAGCCACCAGTAGAACGATACTGTATTTGGGCAGCAGACTTGTTACAAGGTAATTGGGGAGTTTCCTTCCTTTACAATGAACCTGTTATTAATGTCATTGCTGAGAAGTTCCAAGAAACTCTTTTGTTAATGATGCTTTCATGGGTACTAGCTGGATTGGTAGGGTTTTTCTTTGGTATCGTCAGTGGCGTATACGAGGGAACATGGATTGATAAAATCATCAATGGGTTTTCCTTGTTGTGCGTATCTATACCAACCTTTTGGTTAGGCATTGTGGTGCTATTTATTTTTGCAGTGGAATTACAATGGTTTCCCTTTGCCTTATCCACTCCCATTGGTAAAATCGGGGCAGATGTCACATGGGCAGAGCGATTATACCATGTGGTCTTACCCGCATTAACTTTAGCGGTTACGGGTGTATCTGCTATCACTCTACATACGAGACAAAAGATGATCGATTGCTTAGGCAGTAATTATATGTTATTTGCAGAAGCTAGAGGGGAAACGCTGTGGCAACGTGTGTTACGACATGGGTTGAGGAATGTGATGATTCCAGCGATTACATTACATTTTGCATCTTTTGCTGAACTATTCGGAGGTGCCATTTTAACAGAAGTTGTATTCTCCTATCCTGGTTTAGGTAGTGCAGTGACATTGGCAGGTCTGCGAGGCGATGTTCCTTTATTATTAGGTATTTCATTTTTTAGTGCCATCTTTGTATTTGTAGGCAATTTAATTGCTAATATATTGTATGCAGTGGTGAATCCAGAAATTAAGAAAGGGGGACATGAGATATGAATGACGATGTAATAGAAGTATCGACTGTTCATTCTTGGACAAGACGTAAAAAAATGTTACTGTTAGCATCTTTTGTATCTGTTGTCCTTGTATTGATTACCATTGCAGGGGCACTTATGCCAGAAGAAAGTTATGCAATCAATTATGGTAATAAATATGCAGAGCCTTCCTTGCAATATATATTTGGTACTGACCATATGGGAAGAGATATGCTATATCGTTGTATCAAAGGTCTATCCATTAGTATTCAAGTAGGCTTATTGGCTGCTTTTGTCAGTTCTTGTATAGCATTGGTGTTAGGAACCTTATCTGCTACCTTTGGGGGAAAAGTTGATGCCTTTATCTTGTGGCTCGTTGATTTGTGTATGGGGGTGCCTCATATTTTGTTAATCCTCATGATTTCTGTGTCCTTAGGAGGCGGAATGAAAGGAGTTGTCATCGGCGTGGTGGCAACACATTGGACTCGCTTAACACGCTTGATACGGGCAGAGGTCATGCAACTTCGTAAAGAACCATATGTGTTGGCAGCACGTAATTATGGTCATTCCTATTTCCGTATTGCCAAAGAGCATTTTGTGCCACATATTTTACCTCAATATATCATTGGCCTTGTGTTATTGTTTCCTCATGCTATCTTGCATGAAGCAGGGATTACCTTTTTAGGCTATGGGTTACCATTAGACTTACCAGCTATTGGTATCATATTGTCTGAATCGATTCGTCATATCTCTTTAGGATTATGGTGGTTGGCCTTTTTCCCTGGTATGACATTAATGGTTGTGGTATTTTTCTTTGATCGATTGGGAGAAGCTTTAAAAGAGTTATTCGACCCTGCACATTCACAGCGATAGGAGGTTCTCATGAAAGAAGAATTATTGCGGGTAGAGAACCTTGCAGTCACTTTTGAAATGTACCAAGGGAAACTTTCAAAACGCCATGTACAGGGGATTAAGGATATATCATTGAGTGTCTACACAGGAGAAATATTAGCCGTAGTCGGTGCCAGCGGGTCAGGAAAAACCTTATTAGCGCACGCTATTATGGGATTATTGCCTTATAACTCTACTGTGGAGGGGAAGATTTTTTATAAAGGAGAACCTTTAACTCCGAAACAGCAAGAACTCTATCGTGGTTCAGAGATGGCTCTAGTACCACAGTCGATCACCTATTTGGATCCGACCATGAAAGTAGGAAAACAAGTTATTGGACTAACAGGAAATGTGGCGGCACAAGAAGCTGTATTTGCTAAATTAGCATTGCGTGAAGGTGTGAGCCGTATGTATCCTTTTGAATTATCTGGCGGTATGGCACGGCGCGTGCTAGTATCGACAGCATTGATTAGTCATGCTCAGTTTATTGTAGCAGACGAACCAACTCCAGGTATGGAAATGAAAGATGCTGTGCAAGCCTTACAGATGTTCCGTGATATGGCGAATGAAGGAAAAAGCTGTATGCTCATCACCCATGACTTAGATTTGGCCATTCATGTGGCAGATCGCGTAGCTGTATTTTATGATGGTCGCTTAATTGATGTGACAAAGGCAAGAAACTTTCAAAGTCCAGAGCTGTTAACACATCCGTATACACAAGCTTTATTTAATGCATTACCACAGAATGAGTTTAGAGACTATTCTAAAGCAGAAGTTGAACAATTTTTGATGACAAAGGAGGGATATGATGTTAGACATTAAAAATCTCACCTTTGGGTATCATGAGGATGAACTTGTACTGAATGATGTGTCTTTACAAATTGAACAAGGTAAGCGTATTGCATTACTGGGGCCTAGTGGATATGGTAAAAGTACATTAGCTAAAATTTTAGCTGGGTATATGCTACAACGAAGTGGTAGTGTCACCTTAGATGGGCAAGATATTCGGGAGATACAAGGATACAATCCGATTCAATTGATTTATCAACATCCTGAAAAAGCCTTAAACCCTAGATGGAAACTCAAAAAGAGTTTAGATGAAGCTTGGGACATTCCAGAGTCCTTATTGGATCGTATGGGCATTGAAAGAGAATGGTTGTCTCGTTGGCCTAATGAATTATCTGGTGGTCAATTACAACGTATCTCTATTTTACGTGCTCTTTCACCACAGACGAAAGTATTGATAGCAGACGAGATTACCGCTAGTTTAGATGCGATTACACAAGCGCAATTATGGTCTGTTATCTTAGAAGAAGTAGATAAGCACAATATGACATTGGTGCTGATTACGCATAATCGTCATTTAGCAAACCGAGTTTGTGAAGAATTAGTGGAAATGAATGTAATTAATAACTAACTTTCATGTAAAATATATCCTATAGAAGTGGTTTTACACTGTTTTTATTACGTCACTTGCCGTATAATGTATACGACAAGTGATTTTTTTATTAGAAAGGATTTAGTAATTTTATGATTATTTTATTCGGATTTATTCTATTGTTAGCTTGTTTAATTGTTGGTGTAAGGCATGGTGGCTTAGGTTTGGCCGCTGTATCTGGTATCGGTCTTGCTATTTACGTATTTGTAATTGGTCTTGTACCCGGTAAACCACCAATTGATGTAATGCTAACGATTATGGCAGTAGTAACGTGTTCTGGTTTCTACAAGCCTCCAAAGGTTTGGATGTCATGCTTGTATACGCAGAAAAATTTCTTCGTAGCAATCCAAAACAGATTACTATTTTAGCGCCGATCACAACATGGTTCTTAACTGTGTTATGCGGAACAGGACACGTAGTGTATACGATGTTCCCAATCATCTATGACATTTCTATCAAAGAAGGTATCCGTCCAGAACGACCAATGGCTGTGGCATCCATAGCTTCTCAAATGGGGATTTGTGCATCTCCAGCATCCGTTGCCGTTGTATCTGTAGTAGCTATGTTAGGGGCAGTCAACTTCCCAGCTAGCGTGGTAACGATTTTATCCATTACAATTCCAGCTACATTTATTGGCGTTATTGTAGCTGGTGTATGGAGTATGCGTCGTGGTAAGGAATTGGCCAATGACCCTGACTTCCAAGCTCGTATTCAAGATCCTGAACAACGTGCCTATATCTATGAAGAGAATAAAGAAGCTAGTGTTGTAAAAGAACTTCCTCGCACAGCATATTGGGCAACCATCATTTTCTTACTAGGTATTTTGGTCATTGCTTTATTCGGTAGTTTCCCTAACCAATTATTGCCATTAGTTCCTAATGCAAAAGGTCTATGGAAACCATTATCCATGACTCCAACAATTCAAATTGCTATGCTTGTGATGGCAGCTTTAATTCTGTTGGTATGTAAAGTAAAAGTTAGCGATGTAACAAGTGGTTCTGTATTCAAATCTGGTATGATTGCTGTTGTGTCGGTATACGGTGTAGCTTGGATGGCAGAAACCTATTTTGGTGCCTATATTCCACAATTCAAAACAACTCTATCGAGTGTGGTAGTAGAGCATCCATGGACCTATGCACTTGTATTATTTATCATTTCTAAATTGGTTAACTCTCAAGCAGCAGCACTCGCTATCGTGGTGCCAATGGGTTTAAGTGTAGGCGTAGATCCATTGATTGTGTTATCCTTCATACCTGCATGTTATGCATACTTTGTATTGCCAACGTATCCATCTGACTTAGCATGTATTGGTTTTGACCGTTCTGGTACAACACGAATTGGTAAATTTGTTATTAATCATAGCTTTATTATTCCAGGTATCATTGGAGTGTTCACTAGCTGTGTAGTAGGTTACTTTATTGCCCATGCTATGTTCTAATGAGATATAGATTGAAGATAGAATATCTAACGGTCAATAGCTATTGGCAATGGTAATCTAGTAATGCTATACTTTTACGAGGGTAACTAAGATGTGTGAGCCTATATAGTTTAGTTATCCTTGCTAGTATATAGCATTTGTTTAGTATTAGTTGAGTAAGCACAAGGGTATAAGGAGAAGTACTATGTCAACTAACAAATTAGGCCTCATGAGTATCATACTCTTAGGGGTGAATGCAATTATTGGTACAGGAATTTTCCTGCTTCCAGGTAAAGCGGCTGCGTTGGTAGGCGTCAACAGTTTATGGGTTATCGTATTCGATGCTCTACTAGTGATGTCTATTGCCTTATGTTTTGCCGAAATGGGTGGTATGTTCAATAAGAACGGCGGTCCATATGTCTATGCAAAGGAAGCATTTGGTAACTTCGTAGGTTTTGAAGTTGGTTTTATGAAATGGGCAATTGCAACAATTGCTTGGTCTGCTATGGCAGTAGGTTTTGCTACTGCTCTTGGTGCGGTATGGGAACCAGCAAGCACAGAAATGGGTAAAAATGTGATTGCCACATTGATTATCGTGGTACTTGGTATCATGAATATCATGGGTGTTAAGATTTCAAAAATTATCAATAATATCGTAACTATAGGTAAATTGTTGCCATTAATTTTCTTCATCCTAGTAGGTATTTTCTATGTGAAAGGTGTTAACTTCCAACCAATGCAATCTGTGCCAGATATGACGCAAGCAAGCTTTGGAGCGGCAGCTTTAATTATTTTCTACGCTTTCACAGGTTTTGAATCTATTGCGGTAGCAGCGGAAGATATGGAAAACCCTGAACGCAATGTGCCAAAAGCAA
The DNA here is from genome assembly GCF_003992265.1 of Veillonella sp. CHU594. Lineage (NCBI taxonomy): Bacteria > Bacillati > Bacillota > Negativicutes > Veillonellales > Veillonellaceae > Veillonella > Veillonella sp. CHU594. Next base: position 70,860 of record NZ_RQVB01000009.1, on the reverse strand, counting down.
TTATTCTTGTATTAACACTGGTATCTATTGTATATATCTTAATTCAAGCGATTTGTATTGGTATCATGGGTGATTCCCTTGTTACATCTAAAACTCCTGTAGCCGATGCAGCCTTTGTGTTCATGGGACCTTTGGCGAAAGCAATTGTTACAGCAGGTACACTGATTTCTATCGGTGGTATTAACGTAGCATCTTCCTTCTTGGCACCACGTTCTGGGGTAGCTATGGCGGATGATGGACTGATTCCTAAAGTAGTATCCAAACGTAATAAAAAAGATGCTCCTTATGTAGCTATTATTGTCACTGTAGTATTTGCAGTTGTATTATCTTGGACTGGTAGTTTTGAAAAATTAGCAGCTATTTCCGTAGTATCTCGTTTTGCTCAATACTTACCTACATGCTTAGCAGTACTTGTGTTCAGAAGCAAACGCCCAGATATGGATAGAACGTTCCGTGTTCCAATGGGACCAGTGATTCCAGTATTAGCTATTGTAGTTAGTGTTTGGTTGATAACACAATCTTCTTTGGAAAAAGTATTCTGGGGACTTGGTGGCTTAGTAGTAGGTGCTGTATTGTACTACATTATGAATCGTAATGGAAAACAAACAGCTTAGTCGCCTAAAATAATAAGTTCATAAGATATTTGTGGGTTCTTATCATTAGAGGATTATAAGTAGGTTATGAATGATTGAGCGGAAAGCTCTATATAACATGTATATATAAAAGTAAGAAACATAGGTAGGCATGTAATATAGTCAGTTTTGATGGATACATAAAGCCTACTTATGTTTCTTTTTTATTTTCTTTTTATATACTGTATGAAATGCTCAATGTAGTGAATCTTTTCTAGAAATACACAAGCAGATGCTAGTTCTGGATTTTAGATAAAATTGTAAAAAGAATAACTTTCATTACTTTTTCATGTATATAGCTCACAAGTATGGTATAATAAGGATACTGTCTAAAGAAAACTATCCAGTGCAATACAGATTGGAGTGAGATATTTGCGTAAGTTATTTGCCCTATTGGGTATGTTAGTATTGGTGTTACCAGTTTTGTTTGGTGTCACGAAGGCTGCGAATGTGACAGATCTTCATTGGGTGACAAGAAATGATGCACCAATTCCTTTTGTGAGAATGGTCTTTAGTTTATCAAGTCCTGTTCATGCTACGGCTTCTATTAGTGCTAGTGGTACATCGACTACATTAGTGCTAAAAAATGCTACTCTAGCAGGAGCACCTACATCAATTATGATGGATGATGGTATTGCTAAAAGTGCTACACTTTCACAACAAGGACAAGATACGCTAGTAAAAATTGAAACACCAAAAGCTATTGATGTAGAAGATTTAAAAGTATTTACATTAAAAAAAGACACTGTAAATAATAAGCCATACCGTATGGTGGTGGATATTCAGAAAAAAGGGGTGGCTCCACGAGAAAACTACTATGGGAAAAAGCCTGTAGTGGAGGCTAAATCTGCTGTAGCTGCTAAACCAGTGGTAGCTACTACATCTGCAGAGGTAAAACCTGTTGTACCTAAGGAAATACCAAAACCAGTGGCTAAGGTGGAGAAACCTAAGGCAAACTCACCGGCAAAAACAGAATCCAAGGAAGGACCTAAAAAACCAATTGTCTTACCAACAATCCCAGAAAAACCAGTGCCACAATCAGTAAGTTATCGTACATCTGGTGGCATCAAGGGTAAGATTATTGTGTTGGACCCTGGACATGGTGGTAGTGATCCAGGTGCTATTGGACCAACCGGATTACAAGAGAAGCAAGTGACCTTGCCTATATCAGAATATTTAAAATCTATACTGGAAGCGAAAGGTGCTAAAGTTATCTTGACTCGTACTACAGATGTAGATGTGTATGGTCCACATGCGAGTGGTGTTGATGAATTACAAGCTCGTGTGAATGTGGCAAATGCTAATCAAGCTGATGCATTTATCAGTATTCATATTAATTCTTTTTCCAATCCTAATGTAGGTGGGATTGCTACCTACTATTTTGACGGATCTGAGCAGTCGAAAAAACTAGCTTCTTCCGTACAAGGTCAGATTGCTGATCATAGTGGATTTAATGGTGATCGTGGTATTCAACCAGGAAATCTGTATGTATTACGACACTCCTTTATGCCATCTATATTGGTAGAGTTAGGATTTATTTCAAATCCTAAGGAGGAAGGTCATTTAAAAGAATCATCTACACGACAACAATTTGCTAATGAATTAGCAAAAGGGTTGGAAATCTATTTTGGAGGTTAATTCATGAAACAATCATTACGCTATGGCTTAGTGGCTATGATGAGCGTTTGTGTCATTGCTTTGGCGGGGTGTAATTCTCAAGATTTGAAACTAGATCTAGGAAAACAAACAACCGTTCAATCGACTACATCAGAAGATAAAAAAGCGATGGATAAGATGACAAAAATTGTGGTCTATGTACCGCGACAAGATGGGAAAGGCGTAATGCCACAACCGCTTACGATTGATAAAGAGCGTAAAACGGTAAAAGATGCCATAAATTTGATGATTGAGCAAGATGGTCGTGCAGAATATCCAGTCTTTGCAAAAGGCACAAAAGTAGTCGAAACATCAAAACATGATGATACAGTCACAGTGGTTTTGAATGATGACTTTTTACAGGATGCTACAGGTTTAACAGCCACACTTCGCATTGCATCTATCGTCAATACAGCAGTGGAATTTGATGGTGTACATAAGGTGTATGTAAAGGTAAAAGGAGTGACCTTGCCGACTTATGGTAATATTGATTTAACGCGTCCATTGAAACAAATGAAAGATAAAATCGTAAAAGATTAAGTACTATGTTGGGGGACTCTTCATAAAGAGCCTCCAACATTTTTATACCTTAAATTCATGGTAATTTAGTATGAAAAAAGATCTACAAACATATTGTAAAAAGGGAGGATTTGATGATACAAAATTTATTAGAAGAGTTAGGTAAGAACTGGCCATTTTATATGCATTTATTGCTAGAGCATATAGGAATTACTTTTACAGCAGTCATCATTGCCACGATTTTGGGTTTGGCTATAGGAGTGTTCATCACACGGAAGCAAAAATTGGCTAATTCTGTTATATCTGTAGTGAATATTGCTTACACCATACCCTCAATTGCTTTGTTGGGCTTTTTGATTTCTTTTACTGGTGTGGGAAATACGACGGCTATTATTGCTCTTACCATCTATGCGTTGTTACCTATCGTGCGTAGTACCTATGTAGGGATTACCACTATTGATCCAAAGATTATTGAGGCTAGCCGTGCTATGGGTAGTACAGATAGGCAAATTTTATGGAAAATACAGTTACCGCTAGCATTTCCTGTTATCTTCGGAGCTATTATGAATATGGTGACCATGACCATCGCCTTAGCAGGGATTGCTTCCTTTGTAGGGGCAGGGGGTCTAGGAGTTGCTATTTACCGTGGTATAACTACTAACAATGAAATATTGATTTGGATTGGCGGTATTTTAATTGCTCTCTTAGCTTTGGTCATAGACGGCATACTAGGCTTCATTGGTAAACTAGTAGAACAGCACAAAATGCATACGGTAGTGAATAAAAAAATAGGCTATGCATTGGGAGCTATCTTAGTGATTATTTTTGGTGTCCTGGGAATGCAACAGTATAGTAAAAATGATACCATTCACATTGCATCAAAACCTGTATCAGAAGGATACATTTTGGCGGAAATCGTGGGTACTCTCATTGAGGCTGATACTGACTTGAAGGTTAAGTACACCCATGGTGTAGGTGGTGGCACATCTAATATTCATCCTGGCATGGTGCGAGGCGACTTTGATATGTATCCAGAGTATACAGGGACATCTTGGCAAATCGTGTTAAAACATAAGGAAGAGTACAAAAATGACAAGTTCTCCATGTTGACTGGGGAATACAAGGATAAGTATCACTTCTTATGGAAAGGTATGTTTGGCTTTAATGATACCTATAGCATTGGTATTCGTGCAGACTTAGCAAAGGAATATGGTATCCGCACATTTACTGATTTGGCGAAGTATGCAGGACAGCTAACATTTGGTGCAGAATATGATTTTTTTGAACGTGAAGATGGTTATAAAGCGTTAGCTAAAGCCTATAACTATCACTTCAAAAAAGAAGTAGATATGGACAATGGATTAAAATATCAAGCCTTGTTTGATAAGAAAATTGATGCGATGACTGTGTTTACTACAGATGGTCAACTGTCTGATCCACGGGTTGTAGTATTAGAGGACGATCGAAACTTTTACCCAAGTTACATGGCAGGCATGGTTGTACATGAGGAAACGTTGCAGAAACATCCTGAGCTAGAAAAGGTATTACATCGTTTGGATGGTATCTTAGATGAAAGTACTATGGCACAGCTGAATAAAAGGGTAGAAATTGATAAGGAAGACCCGAAACAAGTGGCAAAGGAATTTTTGCAATCTAAAGGATTGGTGGTGAAATAGATGAATCAAATTATAAAATATAAAAATATTGGAAAATCCTATCAAGGCAAATGGGTGGTGAGAGATTGCAATTTAACAATCAATGAAGGTGACTTTCTTTGTATTGTAGGTACATCTGGGTCAGGGAAAACGACACTCTTAAAAATGATTAATGGATTGATAGTACCCGACGAGGGAGATATTACTATTTTTGGAACTCGTGTTATTGATCAGGATATTATTTCTTTGCGGAGAAAGATTGGCTATGCTATTCAAGGGGATGGACTGTTCCCCCATATGACAGTAGCAGAGAATATTGGGTATGTGCCTAGACTAGAGGGTGTATCGAAAGAAGAGGTAGATGCTATTGTAGAACGCATGCTTTCATTAGTGGGCTTACCACTAGATAGTAAGGAAAAGTATCCTAAAGAATTATCTGGAGGTCAACAACAACGGGTTGGTATCGCTAGAGCCTATGCGAACTCGCCGAAGATATTGCTCATGGATGAACCATTTGGAGCGGTGGATTCCATTACGAGGTATCAACTACAAGAAGACTTGAAACATATTCATAAGCAAACGGACTGTACTATTGTGTTTATCACCCATGACATGCACGAAGCTTTCAAGCTAGGCACACATATCCTTGTCATGCACGAAGGTAAGATACAACAATATGGAACAACGGAGGAAGTAAAGAATCATCCGAGTAATGACTATGTGAAACAGCTAGTGGAGATGACGCGGTAGGGATATACAAATATACGGAAACATACTAAAAGGGAATCCTTATAGGGGTTCCTTTTATTTTTGTTATCCTTTGGTCCCTAGTATGGTACAATAAGAACAACGTGTATAGAAAAGTGATATACAGATCTTATAGTTCAATTGCAATAGTATATCGTTATTATCTGTAACGGCATAGATACGTTAGTTTGTTATTACACAATGAAACGAGGTGGTACGATGCATAAGGATCCTTTTGAGGAATATATCCGTCAAGGTGAAGCTAGTCAATATGAAAAAGCTCAAGCCTGGAAGACAGCTATTGGTTTACAAGCTGTCGATGGGTTGACGCCGTCTGCCTATTTAGTAGACTTAGCAAAGAAGAATATTGAAGGGCAGATGTCGCTACAGGTTCTTCATACATTGTTGGAAAATTATTATGAACCCTATCCGAATCAAGAAGATAGAACGGCAGAGGCGGATATAGTATCACTTCGTATGTTGGAGTTGCTCTTAGAGAAAGCTTTCAGTTTTACGCCGAATGAGTACCTATCGATTCATAGACAATTGTTTACAGATATCTATGCCCATGCGGGCAGTATACGAGATTACAATATTACAAAAAAGGAATGGATTCTCGATGGTGATACGGTGACCTATGGTAGCGTGTCTGAACTAGGGGCGACCTTACTCTATGACATAGAGCAAGAAAAAAATTTTTCCTATGCCAATTTGGATATGTCAGAGACGATTCGTCATTTGGCTACTTTTGTTGCCAGATTGTGGCAGATTCATGTATTTGGTGAAGGAAATACGAGAACGACTGCTGTGTTTTTTATCAAATATCTCCGAACCCTAGGCTTTACCGTGATGAATGATATGTTCGCTGACCATGTGTGGTACTTTAGAAATGCTTTGGTACGAGCCAATTATCAAAATTTGAAACTAGGCGTGTATAGAACAACAGAATATTTAGAACGTTTCTTGCAGAATTTGTTGTTAGACGAAAGCCATTTGCTATCGAATCGTTGTATGCATATTTATAGTACTAACGGGAATATACAGGAAGAAAGCATACAATATAATGACAATGGGTATACTATCAGCAGGGATGCTATATCAGATTATGATGCTACTTCGGAGAGTGAAACTGTGGAGGACATGCGCTGTCACATGGAAAATAGTACTACTGTACCTGAGGGTAGGGTATCGTCGCTTGACGAATTTGCTCTCATCGACAAATTAACCCAACACAGTATCTATAATCCTACGTACGTAAAGGTCGGTGTTGGTGATGACTGTGCTGTCTATGATACGCCTTGCGATGTGGATCAACTGGTTAGTACGGACATGATGGTAGAAGGCATCCACTTTAGTGAAAGCACCACAGCCTCTTTTGATGTAGGGTATCGATTAGGGGCAGCAAACATTAGCGACATAGCAGCGATGGGTGGCACCCCACGGCATATGGTGGTGTCTATTGCAGTGCCTAAGGGGCGACATACGTCCTATGTAGAAGAAGTGTATCAAGGATTGCATGACATATGTGCAGAGTATAGAGTCAATATCATCGGCGGCGATACGGTGTCGACCGAGGGACCTTTTGTGATTTCTGCCACAGTGTTTGGAGATGTTCCAACAAATCAATCTGTCCTACGCAGTGGAGCTCAAGATGGTGATGCAGTGTTCATCACGAATTATCTGGGTTTATCTTATGTGGGTCTTCACAGTTTGTTAGAGGGCAGCGAGGACTATCCGGTGAGCAGGTCTGTCCATCAACGGCCCATTCCTCATGTGGAATGTGGTATAATAGCAAGAGACTTAGGTGCCACGTCTATGAACGACATCAGTGACGGCTTATCCAGCGAGCTTAATGAGATTGCTAACGCATCGCAGGTGACTATTTTCATTGATGAAAGTGCGTTGCCCATCCATCCAGAGGTTCAGGCCTATTGTGAAAGTCATCAGATGAGTCCTTATCTTCCTATGTGGACAGGGGGCGAAGATTTTCAGCTAGTGGGAACTATTCCAGCTGATAAAGCAGAGGCATTGCCGGCTGAGACTTTCACCATCATTGGGTATGTCAAAGCAGGCAATGCACAGGTATTAGTAGACCGTGATGGACAATGGATGAGAGTGGAACCTAAAGGATATAATCATTTGGATAAAGGAATACTATGAATACCATACAATATACAACACACTCCGTAGAGGAAACGTTGGCTCTAGGTTATAGCCTAGGGAATTTTATGAAAGACTATGAAAGTCCTATATGTATTGCCCTAGATGGCACGCTAGGGGCAGGGAAAACGCATTTTTCCCAAGGGATTGCAAAGGGCTTTGGAGTTACAGAAGAAGTGACAAGTCCTACATTCGCCTTGATGAACACCTATGAAGTAGATGGTTCTAACTTATACCATTTCGATTTGTATCGAATGGACTTGGTAGAAGAACTGGAAACCATCGGCTTTTACGAATATACAGAGGAAACGAAGTCCGTTGTGGAATGGGCTAGTAAGTTTGTCGATGAATTACCAGATACGACAGTGTGGATTGAGATTTCTGTCGGTAATGATGGATCTCGTCAGTTTACAGTTCGTACGGACTTACTTTCAGAGGAAACATTACAATGCATAGGAGAGAACCTATGATTTTAGGAATTGAAACGAGTAGCGCCATTGCTAGCGTAGCGGTAGGAAATGACAAAGAAATACGAAGCGAACTCATTGTACAAGCAGGGCTTACTCATTCTGAGCAATTGGTGCCACATATTGAAGCGGTGCTGACAACGGGGAAAGTAAAGAAATCTGACATTACCGGCATTGCCGTAACCATTGGGCCTGGTTCCTTTACAGGCTTGCGCATTGGCTTAGGCACGGCAAAGGCTTTGGCTTATGCTTGGAATGTACCCGTAGTAGGCGTGCTCACCACCGATGTGTTAGCCCAAAGTTTTATGTATTCTAACTATCGGGTATGCACTGTCATTGATGCACAAAAGAAACAGGTCTATGGCCGTCAGTATGAGTGGAATGGCGCGGACATAATTGCTTTAGATACAATAGAAGTACATCAAGTAACTGAATTGTTAGAGAAACTAGTACAGCTATCTGGAGATACTCCAGTGGTCATCGTAGGGGATGGTCTGAAGCGATTGGAAAAAGAATATGCCATAGGTGTAGAAGCAGGTCGTATTGACCCTATTAGACTTGTTATTGGTCATGAATCGAAGCAACGCCCACGGGCATCTCATGTTATTCAAGTGGCATTACCACAATTCGTGAGTGGTACGATTCCTGATGCGCAGTCCATTGAGCCATTCTATATTCGTAAATCGGAAGCGGAAGTGGTGTGGGATGAGAAAAACAAAGACATCCTAGCCACTGGTACCTACGTGGAACCTACGGTAGTAGTCCGTGAAGCAGCAGGTGAACGATAATGGTCACATTACGAGAAGCCTTACGAAGTGATATTGAAGGTATCTACCAAATAGAGAGGGCCTGTTTTTCAACACCTTGGTCAAAGGAAGCCTTATTAGATGATTTAGAAGTAGAAGATAAGCTGTACCTTGTGGCAGAAGCAGAAGATGACAAGATTATTGGTTATGCAGGATCTTGGTTAGTCTTGGATGAAGGGCAGATTACGAATATTGCCATACATCCTGAACATCGTCGTGCAGGTTATGGATCTAAAATGACTCGTAAGTTAACGCAAATGCTCCGTAAACAAGGCATGAAGCATATTTTTTTAGAAGTGCGTGTCTCCAATATTGCAGCTCAAGCGATGTATCGTAGACTTGGCTTTACAGCGGTAGGAGTACGCAAACAATTTTATTCAGATCCAGTAGAAGATGGGCTGATTATGGCGAAAGAAATGGAGGAACTGGCATGAGTATCTACACACTAGCTATTGAAACTAGTTGTGATGAAACATCGGCAGCAGTGTTGCAAGATGGCAGAACGGTCGTTTCTAATGTAATTTCCAGTCAAGTACCCATACATAGAAAGTTTGGCGGTGTCGTTCCAGAAGTGGCGTCTCGACATCATATAGAACAGATTATGCCAGTCATTGACCAAGCTTTGGCAGATGCGAATGTAACATTAGATGATATGGACCATATCGGTGTCACTTATGGGCCTGGTTTAGTTGGGGCTTTGTTGGTAGGTGTGTCAGCGGCGAAGGCTCTATCCTTTGCAAAAGATATTCCCTTGATTGGCGTTCATCATATGGAAGGTCACATCTTTGCAAATTTCTTGTTACACCCTGATTTAGAGCCTCCCTTCTTGTGCTTAGTGGTATCTGGGGGGCACACTATGATTGTTCATGTGACAGATTATGAAAGCTTTCAGGTATTAGGACAAACACGTGATGATGCGGCAGGTGAAGCCTTCGATAAAATCGCTCGCGTATTAGGCTATCCTTACCCAGGAGGGCCACATATTGATGCATTGGCAAAAGAGGGCAATCCAGGTGCCATCGATTTCCCACGGCCTTTATTAGAAACAGGAAACTTCGACTTTAGCTTTAGTGGTTTAAAATCTGCGGTGCTTAACTATATCAATGGAAAACAACAAAAAGGTGAATCCATCTGTCATGAAGATGTAGCAGCCTCCTTTCAAAAGGCCATTACGGACGTATTGGTAGAAAAAATGAAAGAAGCGGCTCATACATTAGGAGAAACGAAGATCGCTCTAGCTGGTGGCGTGTCGGCTAACAGTGGATTGCAGCGAGATTTACAAGCCATGTGTGAAGCAGAAGGCTTGACGTACCTCACAGCAGGATCTATGTTGGCTACAGATAATGCAGCTATGATTGGTTGCCGAGCCTATTATATGGCACAAGCTGGTAAATTCAGTAACTACACTTTGAATGCAAAACCGTCCATTCCATTGGGCAGTGATTTGTGGAAAGGAAACCAACATGATTAGTTGGAAAGACAGCCTAGACAAAGAAACAGATTTATATCCTACACAACAGGCTTTATTATTGCAGTTCTCTGAACGATTAAGCTTTGGTAAAGCTATCAGTGAGCAAGGGGTGTCCCTCTTAGTGCAAGCTAAGGACGGACACCTTTTACTTAGTGGAGCGTTGGATAGTCGTCATACGGGGACAGTACAGAAATTAGACATACCCCTAGAGCATCCGATTCAACAGATATTAGATACAGGAAAACCTTTTGCAGGCCTATTGGAGTGGGAAGAAGAAACAGATAGTGGGATTACAGTAGAAACCTATCACTCTTATATCTATCCTATTGTAGATAATGGAGGCAAATGTATTGGTGCTTGTGCCTTTACTAATCCTGTGTCTGAAGTGTATTCTAATCGTTATGATGAATTTATGTCCATGGTATCACAGACTACGTTTCAAGGAATGTTAGTACCACAATTACAACAACCTGAGTTATATGATGGGATTTCCGTATTAGATGGAATTATTTTCTTTGAACAGGATGGAACTATTTTATATGCGAACCGTGCTGCGAAAAAATTAGGGGATATATTTGGTATCGACAGACGCATACAGGGTACATCAATCTATAGCAGCACATTGAAAGTAGGTCGTATTAAAAAGGCTTTAGAAGATAGACTAGGTACGATTGACGAAGAATTATATGGTGATATTGCCTTGCGACAAGTGATGATTCCCGTTGTTCTTGGAGTTAGATGGAAACGTGGTATTTTGGTGTTACAAGATAAGACGGAGCTTCGAAAACGGGATCAACAGTTACTAGTAAAAAATTCTGTCATTAAAGAAGTGCATCATCGAGTGAAAAATAATTTGCAATCTGTAGCGGGTTTATTGCGCATGCAAAGTAGAAGAAGTACTTCCGAAGATGTAAAACAAGCCTTACAAAACAGTATTCATCGGATTGAAAGTATGGCTCTTGTCCATGAAATCGTGTCTAATTTTGATGAAGACTATGTGGCGTTGCGCAGTATTATAGAAGAACTGTGGCGCTTGTTGCGACAAGGGTTAGGGTCTTCTGAGCAACGCATAGACATGGAATATATTGGAGAAGACATTATTATGTCATCTCACAAGGCCAGCTATGTGTCCTTGGTAATGAATGAACTCTTTTCCAATCTTTTTAAACATGCTTTCAAAGACAGAATAGAAGGTCAAGTACAGGTAGAGGTACGAGACGTAAGAGACGTTGGACATCATGACATGCTACACATTAGTATCCATGACTCAGGCTGTGGTTTGCCAGACGATTTTGAAAGTACTAGAAAGAGCCATTTAGGATTACAGATTATAGAGAATTTAGTGCGAAATGAATTGGATGGAAGAATTTCTTGGACATCTAAAGGAACAGGGACTATGGTAGATATTTGGATTTATAAAGGAGAAGAGTATGCGCGTCTTAGTAGTCGATGATGAGTCGCTCATTCGCATGGACTTGCGAGATATATTAGAAAGCCAAGGTCATACCGTTGTAGGGGAAGGTTGTAATGGTGTAGAGGCTATTCAACTATGTCAAACAGTACAACCAGATATAGTATTGATGGATGTGAAGATGCCTGAATTAGATGGCATAGAAGCGGCTCGACAAATTCGCCATCAACGATTGGCTCCAGTGGTACTATTAACAGCGTACAGCCAAGATGATTTAATCCAAAAGGCATCTCAATCTGGAGTGTATGGTTATTTAATAAAACCTCTACGAGAATCGGACTTGGGTCCAGCTCTACAGATGGCTATGGGTCGTTTTCAAGAAGAAGAAAACTTGCTAGAACAGGTCAAAGGATTGGAAAGTTCCCTAGAAGAACGAAAATATGTGGCGAAAGCGACGGGCATATTGATGAGTTTACATGGATTTTCTGAGGAAAAAGCGTACGAGAAAATACGAGCTTTCAGTATGGATAAACGCATTAGCCTCGTGGAAACTTGCAAAAAGATTATCGCAGCTCATGAAGCAAAATCATAAAAAAATTATGGCTGCTATGAAGTAAAGTTTTAACTATGAAAAAGTATTTAGTCAAAAAGTCAAAAAAGACTTGCAAAAATTTAAAAATGATTTATAATAATACTTGTGATTAGCACTCACCACTCTTGAGTGCTAACATCGATATTATAGTGTATAAGAGAAGAGGTATAACAATGAAACCATTAGGCGATCGTGTCATTATTCGTGTATTAGAAGTAGAAACAAAAACGGAAAGTGGTATCTTTTTAGCATCTTCCACAAAAGAACGTCCATCTGAAGGTACGGTTATTGCTGTGGGTCCTGGTAAATTATGTGACAATGGCGAACGTGTAGCACCAGAAGTTAAAGTGGGCGATACAGTTATGTTCTCCAAATATGCTGGTACTGAGTTCAAAATTGATGGCATTGACCATTTGATCATCAGCGAAAAAGATATTTTAGCAGTATTATAATCTGACCAAAGAAGGGGACGACCCCATATAGGAGGCTATACAATGGCAAAAGAAATTTTATTTAACGAAGAAGCACGCCGTGCATTAGGCCGTGGCGTTGACCAATTAGCAAATGCAGTAAAAGTAACATTAGGACCTAAAGGTCGCAATGTAGTATTAGAGAAAAAATTTGGTGCCCCAACAATCACTAACGATGGTGTTACCATCGCTCGCGATATTGAACTTCCAGATCCATTTGAAAACATGGGTGCTCAATTAGTGAAAGAAGTTGCTACTAAAACTAACGATGTAGCTGGTGATGGTACAACTACTGCTACAGTCTTGGCGCAAGCTATGATTCAAGAAGGTATGCGCAATGTAGCAGCTGGTGCTAACCCAATGATCCTTAAAAAAGGTATCGAATTAGCCGTTAAAAAATTAGTGGCTGAAATTCAATCCAAAGCGATTGATGTAAATGGTAAACAAGACATTGCTCAAGTAGCATCCGTATCTGCAGCTGACGAAGAAATCGGCGCATTGATCGCGGAAGCAATGGACCGTGTAGGCAACGATGGTGTTATCACTGTAGAAGAATCTAAAACATTACAAACTGAGTTAAATGTAGTAGAAGGCATGCAATTCGACCGTGGTTACTTATCCCCTTACATGGTGACTGACCCAGATAAAATGGAAGCAGTTGTGAACGAACCATTAATCTTGATCACTGACCGCAAAATCTCTGTGATTGCTGACTTATTGCCAGCTCTTGAAAAAGTTGTAAAACTTGGTAAAGAACTTGTGATCATTGCTGAAGACGTAGACGGCGAAGCATTGGCTACATTAGTAGTGAACCGCCTTCGTGGTACATTAAAAGCAGTAGCTGTGAAAGCTCCTGGATTCGGCGATCGTCGTAAAGCTATGTTAGAAGATATTGCTATCTTAACTGGTGGTATCGTCATCAGCGAAGAAGTGGGCTTGAAACTAGAGAATGTAGATTTAGAACACTTGGGTACAGCTCGTCAAGTTCGCATCACAAAAGACGAAACTATCATCGTTGATGGTAATGGTAATAAAGACGTGATTGCTCGTCGTGTAGCACAAGTTCGCGCACAAGCAGAAGAAGCTACTTCTGAATTCGATAAAGAAAAATTACAAGAGCGTTTGGCTAAATTGTCTGGTGGTGTCGCTGTGATCGAAGTAGGTGCAGCAACAGAAGTGGAATTAAAAGATAAAAAACTTCGCATCGAAGACGCATTGAACGCTACTCGTGCAGCTGTAGAAGAAGGTATCGTTGCAGGTGGTGGTACTACATTAATCGATATCATCCCAGCATTAGACGGTATCGAAGCAACTGGCGATGTATTGACAGGTGTAAATCTTGTTCGCCGTGCTGTGGAAGAACCACTACGCCAAATCGCTTACAATGCAGGTTTAGAAGGTTCCGTTGTAGTAGAACGCGTAAAATCTACTGAAAGCGGCATCGGTTTCAATGCATTAACAGAAGAATATGTAGACATGGTAAAAGCTGGTATCGTGGACCCTGCTAAAGTAACACGCTCTGCTTTACAAAATGCAGCATCCATCGCAGCATTAGTATTAACTACTGAATCCATTGTAGCTGACAAAGTAGATGAAAATGCTCCAATGATGCCTCCAATGCCTCCAATGGGTGGTATGGGCGGTATGATGTAATTTCAGATTGCATCAGTGGATCGCAGTATTGACTAAGTAAATACTATGGGGACTGTGAAAGAATAGAGGACTATTCTTTCATAGTCCCTTTTTGTTATATGGGATATATAGAAATGCCCTTGAATGCCTTGGGTATCCTTCTGGGGTATAGTTTCATATATATATGGATGATATATAATTAATAACTTGATAATGTTATAGTTAATAACATGAAGAATAATGAAAATTAATGGAAAATCATTATTGACAATACATAGAAAAAGTTTTATAATTACATCATAAAGTAACGGATAATTATTATCCGTTGTAAAAGATATAGGTTTTAATTTTATTATAATATGTATAAGTTTACAAAGGAGAAAGTTATGAAAGAAGAAAAATTGACAACAGCCTTTGGTGCTCCAGTGCCGGATAACAACAACAGTGCCACAGCTGGAAAACGTGGCCCTGTATTAATGCAAGACGTGTGGTTGATGGAAAAATTAGGCCACTTTGCTCGTGAAGTGATTCCTGAACGCCGTATGCATGCGAAAGGATCCGGTGCATTCGGTACTTTCACAGTGACAAACGACATCACTAAATATACAAAAGCAAAAGTATTCTCTGAAGTAGGTAAACAAACTGATTTGTTTGTACGTTTCTCCACAGTAGCTGGTGAACGTGGTGCCGCTGATGCGGAACGTGATATCCGTGGTTTCGCTGTGAAAATGTACACAGAAGAAGGTAACTGGGATTTAGTAGGTAACAACACACCAGTATTCTTCATCCGCGATCCATTGCAATTCCCAGACTTGAACCGTGCGGTAAAACGTAATCCTGAAACTAACTTGCGTGATGCTACTGCAAACTGGGACTTCTGGACTAGCTTGCCAGAAGCAATGCACCAAATCACAATCGTAATGAGTGATCGTGGTATTCCTGATGGCTACCGTCATATGCATGGTTTCGGTTCTCATACATATAGCTTAATCAATGAGAACGACGAACGTGTATGGGTGAAATTCCACTGGGTATGCCAACAACCAATTAAAAACTTAACAGAAGATGAAGCAGCTGCTATCATTGCGAATGATCGTGAAAGTGCACAACGTGACTTATTTGATGCGATCGCTAAAGGTGATTTCCCTCGTTGGAAATTATACATTCAAGTGATGACAGAAGAACAAGCAGAAGCTCTTCCATACAATCCATTTGACCTTACAAAAGTATGGTATAAAAAAGACTTCCCATTAATCGAAGTAGGGGTGATGGAATTGAACCGTAACCCAGAAAACTACTTCCAAGATGTAGAACAAGCAGCATTTGCTCCATCCACAATTATCCCTGGTATTGGATTCAGCCCTGACCGTATGTTACAAGGTCGTTTGTTCTCCTATGCAGATGCGCAACGCTACCGCTTAGGCACAAACTATCCATCCATTCCTGTGAATGCGCCTAAATGCCCATTCAATTCTTACCATCGTGATGGACAAGGCCGTGTAGATGGCAACCATGGCGCTACTATTGGATATGCTCCAAATAGCTTTGGCCAATGGGCTAACCAACCACAATACAAAGATCCAGGATATGACGTGTCTGGTAAAGCATACCAATACGACTTCCGTGAAGATGATTCCGATTACTACACACAACCTGGTAAATTGTTCCGTCTCATGACTCCAGAACAACAACAAGTATTGTTTAGTAATACAGCTCGCAATATGGCAGGAGTTCCATTGTTTATCCAAGAACGCCATGCAAAACATTGCTATGCATGTGACCCTGCATATGGTGAAGGCGTAGCGAAAGCATTGGGTATTACAGTAGATTTCTCTACACCTGCTGACATCGGGTAACACTTGCAGCGCTATTCAGTCTATGGCGTTCCTTTGAAAATAGCATAATAGTAGGAGTGCGACACATTCCCTCACAAACGGTATTTCATAATGTTTGTTCGGGAACATGTCGCACTCCTTTTGTGTTGTCATTATTTTGGCAAAGGAAACGCCATAGACTTTTGTGCACAACTGCGTTCAAAGGGATAGGGGAACATGGGACAATAGTATTAAGCAATTCTTGTTAGGATATAAGGTAAGGGGTATGTATAGAATTGTATTTAGGAGAGTGGTAAGGTGTTATGGTATACTTATGTATATTAGTTAATTAATTAATTGTAAGAAAATTTGTTGAGGGAAGGATACACATATGGTTCATTTTTTATTGCGTGGTAAACCTACGTATGTTAACTTTGGAATATTGGTGTTGCGATTAGCTCTTGGTATCTCTATGGTCTATCATGGATATGTGAAGTTCTTAAGTGGCGCATCGGGGTTATATAAAGTAGGTGCTATGTTAGGATCATTAGGATTGCCTGGGTACTTTGAAGTGTTTGGAGCTTTTGCAGCAATTTGTGAATTTATTGGTGGTATGTTGGTTGTTTTTGGATTGTTTACACGCTTTGGAGCGTTGTTATTAGCTGGAGTTTTGTTTACAGCTACCATTCTTCATATAGATGCAGGTTTCTTTGCATGGGATTATCCATCACAAATGGGATTTGCTGCATTGGCTATATTCTTTATGGGTGGTGGACGATATAGTGTAGATGCGTCTTTATTTGGGAAGTAACTTGTTGTGCTATGTAGTCTGTGGCATTCTAAAATGAATAGAAGTAAAGGGAAGAGCACGGTATACTCCTCACAAACGGCACTACGTAATGTTTGTTCGGAGCACACCGTGCTCTTCTTGAGGCTATCTAATGTATGCAGTAAGGAACGCCACAAGTCTACTACGCTCAATTGCGTTTCTTAAGGAGGAGCACGCCATCGGCTTTTGTGCTTGTGTAAACTAAGTAGTAAGAAACGTTACAAGGCTACTATTTGCAACGGCATTCTATAGGTGAGATTATGTTTTTATAAGTCATATATATCATTTAATATATACATTCTATAGAATCTTTACAATTCTATAGAATGTATGTTACAATACGTTACGGTATTCATGGATTACCTTTGGATTGATGGCATAGTATTATGTATTTCTTTCACAGGTAATGGTATAACTCTTAAGGTCTAGGCGGAAATGTGTCGCTCCTTATTGAGATAATACATGAAGAGTGCCTATTGTTTAATATATTGCTATGTTACAGAAAGAGGCTGTCACATAGTACATTACAAATAGATTGAGGAGTTAAGATGAACGCAAAGACAACACCATTTACAAAGGAACAATTAGAAACGATTATCGCGCAATATCCAACGCCGTTCCATATTTATGATGCGAAAGGTATTATGGATAATATGCGCGCATTTTTAGATGCTTTCAGTTGGGCACCAGGGTTCAAACAATATTTTGCTGTGAAAGCAACACCAAATCCATATATTATGAAAATGATGAAAGAAATCGGTATTGGTGCAGACTGCTCCTCTATGGCAGAACTAATTTTGAGCGAAAAGGTGGGGATCACAGGAGATGACATCATGTTCTCCTCCAATGATACGCCGTACGAAGAATACAAAAAAGCGATGGATTTAGGTGCGATTATTAACCTAGATGATATTACGCACATTGCCTATTTGGAACAACATGGTGAGTTACCAGATCGTTTTTGTTTCCGCTACAACCCAGGTCCTTTAAAAGAAGGTGGTAATACAATTATCGGCCTTCCGGAAGAAGCGAAATATGGCATGACGGAAGCACAAATCATGGAAGCTATCAACTACTTAAAAGGAAAAGGTATTACTAACTTCGGTTTACATACGATGGTGGTATCCAATGAACTAGATGTTGATGGCTTAGTAGGTACGGCTGAATTGATGTTTAATCTAGCATTGCGTGTGAAAGAACAAACTGGTGTAGAAGTATCTTTTATTGACCTTGGTGGTGGTATTGGTGTTGCTTATAAACCAGAGCAGACTCCGGTAGATTATAAGGTGTTAAGTGCAGGTGTGAAAGCAGCCTATGACCGTTTGATTACAGGAACTGGTCATAGCCCTATTCAATTGGCATACGAGTGTGGTCGTATGGTGACAGGTCCTTATGGGTATTTGGTGGCTACCGCGATCCACAAAAAAGATATTTATAAACATTATATTGGCTTAGATGCATGTATGTCTAACTTGATGCGTCCAGCTTTATATGGCTCGTATCATCATATTACTGTGATGGGAAAAGAAAATGAGCCAGCTAACATGACCTATGATGTGACTGGATCTTTATGTGAAAATAATGATAAATTTGCTATCGATCGTCAATTACCAAAAATTGACATGGGCGACCGCATTGTGATTCATGATGCTGGTGCTCATGGTCATGCTATGGGCTTCAATTACAATGGTAAATTACGCTCCGCAGAGCTATTACTACATGAAGATGGCAGTGTCACACAAATTCGCCGAGCAGAAACACTAGATGATTATTTTGCTACATTAGATTTTTCTAATTTATAAGTAGAAATGTAAAGGGCTGTTCTTTACGATAGTTATTTAGGCTAATATAGACATATGCTTTAGTTACTTCTGAGACATTGTTATACATCTCAGGGAAATAGAGTATATGTCTATTTATATATAATTAGCATCTAATCGTGAGGGGCAATCTATTAGAGTTGGTATATAATTGTGTAGGATAAATTGCAAGTCTATATTTATAGAAATTGAGTGTAGTTATATGAAGAGAGTAAAATGCTTTATATCCCTAAAAAAATATGGGAATAGCATTTACAATATTGAGAAAATTCGGTATAATAAACATTGTTGAGTCTCTTGGTGGAGAATTTAAATTTCAATATGCTATAAATGAATAGATGGTATGTTAATATATCATCAAAATCATAGTAAAATAGTAGAAATTAGCTTGCGGTTCGAGTCTATACACAGTATAATATACATAGTATATTTACTAAATTAGATTTAAGCCAAAGTGGCGTTCTCATGCTATGAATATGACAGCGGATTACACTTTGGTGGAATCCGTTTTTTTACGGTATTCAACATATGCTAAGACCTAACTAGTCTTCGTTTGTATATAGTAGCTTATTTGATAAGGAGTGACATACGTGGCAGAATTACTTCGCGTAGACAATGTACGTGCCTCTATTGAAGAGAAAGAAATCTTAAAGGGCATCAATTTAACAATTAATAAAGGTGAAATCCATGTAGTAATGGGCACTAATGGTGCTGGTAAATCTACATTGGCAAATGTTATCATGGGCAACCCTGCTTATGAAGTGACTCAAGGTTCTATCGTATTTAACGGCGAAAATATCACAGAAGAAGCTGTTAACGAACGTGCGAAAAAAGGCATTTTCATGTCTTTCCAACATCCAATTTCTGTACCTGGTATTACAGTAGAAAACTTCATCCGTACCGCTAAAAATACAATTACTGGTGAAAATGTACGGGCCTTGGCTTTCAAAAAAGAATTGAAAGCGAAAATGGAAGAATTATCTTTCGATACTTCTTACGCTAACCGTTATGTGAACGAAGGTTTCTCTGGTGGTGAAAGAAAGAAAAATGAAATCCTTCAAATGTCCATTTTAAATCCTAAATTGGCTATTCTTGATGAAACTGATTCTGGTCTTGACGTAGATGCTGTTCGTATCGTATCGGAAGGTGTGAACCGTTTCCATAATGAAGACAATGCGGTGCTAATTATTACTCACCACAACCAAATTCTTCAAAAGTTACAACCAAATTACGTGCATATCTTAATCGATGGTCGTATTGTAAAAACTGGTGGCCCTGAATTAGTTCGTGAAATCGAAGAAAAAGGCTACGACGCATACAAAAATTTAGTATAGGAGGATCTCATGGAAGCGAGAAAGAAAACTCAAATTGAGGAGATGGATCGCGGCGTCTATGACATTCGTAATGAATTTGATTTCTCCTATAAATCAGAAGCTGGTTTAACAGAAGATATCATTCGTGAAATATGGGCTAACAAAAATGAGCCACAATGGATGTTAGAGTTCCGTTTAAAATCTCTTGAAATTTACAATCAATTAGATGTTCCTAATTGGGTGCCAGATATTAGCGCCTTAAATGTGGAAGATATCGTGACGTATGTAAAACCTAAAATTGATATGAAAGAAGACTGGAGCGAAGTTCCAGATGATATTAAAGAGACATTTGACCGTCTTGGTATCCAAGAAGCTGAAAAAACTTCCTTGGCTGGTGTAGGCGCTCAATATGACTCTGAAGTTGTATATCATAGTATTCAAGAAGACTTGATTCGTCAAGGCGTTGTATATACAGATATGCAAACAGCATTACATGAACATGAAGACATTGTAAAACAATACTTTATGACATTGGTGCCACCAACAGATCATAAATTTGCAGCCTTACATGGCGCAGTATGGTCTGGCGGTTCCTTCGTGTATGTACCAAAAGGAGTGACTGTAGATATTCCATTGCAGTCCTACTTCCGTTTGAATGCACCAGGTGCAGGTCAGTTTGAACATACTTTGATTATCGTAGAAGAAGGGGCGAAAGCTCACTTCATCGAAGGTTGTTCTGCTCCTAAATACAATGTAGCTAACTTACATGCTGGTTGCGTTGAGTTATTCGTGAAAGATAATGCGACTTTGCGGTATTCTACTATTGAAAACTGGTCTAAAAATATGTATAACTTGAATACAAAACGTAGTCGAGTTGGTAAAAATGCTACAATTGAGTGGGTATCTGGTTCCTTTGGATCTGCTGTATCCTGCTTGTATCCAATGAGTATCTTGGCTGGCGAAGGGGCACACTGTGAATTTACTGGTGTTACATTTGCTGGGGAAGGTCAATATTTAGATACGGGAGCAAAAGTTATCCATGCTGCACCAAATACAACAAGTAATGTAAACTCTAAGTCTATTTCTAAGAGTGGTGGTACAGCCATTTATCGTGGTGTCTTGAACATCGGTAAAAATGCAGACCATTCCAAAGCGACAGTATCTTGTGAGTCTTTGATGTTAGATCAAGAATCTCAATCTGATACGATTCCATCGATTACTATTGAAAATGATAATGTCGATTTAGGACACGAAGCAAAAATCGGTCGTATTTCCGATGAAGCGATTTTCTACTTAATGACTCGTGGTATTAGTGAAGAAGAAGCAAGAGCAATGCTTGTACGTGGTTTCGTAGAACCGATTTCTAAAGAATTACCATTAGAATACGCCGTAGAAATGAATAATTTAATTACCTTAGAACTTGAAGGTTCTATCGGTTAGGAGGTTAGGATGAGCAACACATTACATTTTAATGAATTGCCTAGACCGACTTTCCGTTGGTTAAAGGTAAATCATACAGAAGGCAATGTATGGGCTGGTACAGAACGTGCTACAGTGACAGTTGAAGGGTCCAAGCACATTGTAACAGACATTACAAATAAAGAACTATTAGAACCTTCTTATGAAGGTGTCCATGCTGGTGCGTTGCGCGATGCATCTCATCACTTTACACATGGCTATCATATTCAAGTACCAGCTGGTGCAAAGGAAGCATTGACCATAGTTCTTGATGTACAAGGTGCTGTCAGTGAAAGAACACGCTTACAAATCGAAGCGGAAAAAGACTCTACCTTAGAGTTAACACTTTGCTTGAAAGGCGAAGCTACTGATGGTCATGTGGGATTACTTTCAGAAATCGTGTCCCACACAGGAGCATCTGTGGTGTTCAAAAAAGTGCAATTGCTAACTGGTAAGGTACAACAATTTGAACATCGTTATACACGAGTAGAAGAGTCTGGTCATGTAGAGTTCATCAACATCGAGTTGGGTGGTTCTGAAAACTTCTTGAATTATCAAGAAGATTTAGTAGGAGACTACGCAGAAGTAGAACATGATTTAGGCTATTGCGGTACTGGTACGCAAGTATTTGATATTGCCATGTTAATGAAACATATCGGTAGAAAAACAATCAGTAATATTAATAACTTAGGTGCATTGAATGGTTCTTCTAAAAAATCATTCCGTGGTACCTTAGATTTCTTGCGTGGTAGCTTGGCATCTGAAGGTGCAGAAGAAGATACATGTTTACTATTAACGCCACAAGTAAAGTCCATTTCTTTACCATTGTTATTGTGTAAAGAAGATAATGTATCTGGTAATCACGCATCCAGTGCTGGTCAATTAGACCCAGCTAAATTATTCTATTTAATGAGCCGTGGTTTCAACGAAGAAGAAGCAAAACATATCATCGTAGAATCCATGTTACGACCATTGATTGATCGTATTGGCAATGAAGAAATGGAAGAAACTGCCTTAGCAGTACTACGACAAAAAATATAATTGAGAGGGATAGTATGAAACCAATAGCAGAGGCATATAAAGATTTTCCAATTTTAACAAGAACTCATCGTGGTAAACGTATTGCTTACTTGGATAGCGGTGCTACTACACAAATTCCAGTGCCAGTGATGAAAGCATTAGAAACGCATATGGCGAATCATAATGGAAATCCCCATCGTGGAGCCCATGTGCTTGCTATGGAAGCATCCGAGGCCTATGAAGGTGCTCGTGATGTGGTGCAACGATTCATTAATGCTCGTAAACGCGAAGAAATTATCTTCACTCGAAACACTACAGAAAGCTTGAACTTAATTGCTCATTCCTATGGCTTGAAGCATGTAAAAGAGGGAGATAAAATCGTCATCACTATAGCAGAGCATCATGCAAATCTTGTGACTTGGCAATATGTATGCCGAGTGACAGGGGCCACTTTGGAATATATGTACCTAGATGAAAATGGTCACATCAAAGATGGTGAAATGGATAAAATTGATGAATCTACAAAAATTGTATCCTTTGCCCATGTAAGTAATGTGTTAGGTATGGAATTTCCAGTAAAAGAGCTGGTGGAACGCGCTCATGCTGTTGGTGCCATTGCTATTCTAGACGGAGCGCAATCGGCTCCTCATCAAGCTATTGATGTGCAAGCCTTAGATTGTGATTTCTTTGTATTCTCAGGCCATAAAATGTGTGCCTCTCAAGGTATTGGTGTGGTATATGGTAAATATCACTTATTAGAAGACATGGATCCATTTTTATTTGGTGGGGACATGATTGAATACGTGAAAGAACAAACCACAACATTCAATGAAGTACCTTATAAATTTGAGGCTGGCACACCCAATGCACATGGTGCTGTCACATTAAAAGCTGCCATTGAGTATTTGGAACAGTTTGGTATGGATGCTATTCATGAATATGAACAAGAATTAGTGCGCTATGTATTACCTAAACTAGCGGCTATGCCACATATTCATTTATTAGGTAGTGCCAATCCAGAAGAAAAGCATGGAGTTATTGCTTTCACTGTGGATGATGTACATCCTCACGATGTAGCAACCATCATGGATAGCCATGGGGTATGCTTACGTTCTGGTCATCATTGTGCGCAACCACTAGGTGCTTACTATGGAGTACCGGCATCCAACCGTATTAGTATGTATATCTATACTAAAAAAGAAGATTTAGATCAATTTTTGGAAGCCCTGAAAACAGTTCGACCAACCATGGGCTTGTCAGAGTAAGGAGAACAATACCATGGAAATGGATCAAGTGTATACGGAACTGATTTTGGAGCATAACCAAGACAAGCGTAATAAGCGTTTGTTAGAGGTGTTTACTGCTAGTGAACATGGTCATAATCCAAGTTGCGGTGATGATTTAACATTGCAAGTGAATGTGGTAGACGGCATTGTAAAAGACGCTGCTTATACAGGTTCCGGCTGTGCTATCAGCCAAGCATCGGCATCTATGATGATTGATGTCATTACTGGTAAATCCTTAGAAGAAGCTTTCCAACTAGTGGACCTTTTCTTAGGAATGATCAAAAAAGAAGTGACTGATGAAGACGAATTAGAAGCCTTAGAGGATGCGATTGCTTTGCAAAATATTTCTAACATGCCTGCCCGTGTTAAATGTGCAGTGCTTGCTTGGCATACATTGCGTGAAGCATTAAAGAAATAAAAAGAAGGCTGCTACAGAATGATGTACATTCTTGAGCAGCCTTTTTTGTGTATATAAAAAAGATAGGTGATATGTATCACCTATCTTATGATTCTTATGTTGGTCGCGCTTACCATTGTCCTTCTTGGTGTTCCTTTAAAAGTTTCACCACTCGTGGGCCACAGCCTTTGCCACCGCATGCACCGGTACCAGCACTAGTGCGCTCTCTAATTTTAGGAAATGTATCGCAACCATCTAAGATTGCTTCTTTAATTGCTTTTCTTGTAATACTACGGCAAGTACAAACTTTTGTTAATTTATCTAAAATGGCCGTAGGAATTTGATTATCTTCCATACTGTCCTCCTACTATATAGAAACTTTTCTATATACAGTATACTCTTTACTGTATGACTTGTAAAGGTATTTTTCACAGCTAAGAAATGTATCCTGTACCTAAGAAGATATAGAACTAGTATACTTTTGAAAGTAGAACTGACACATGGAAACAACTAACGATTACTTATTATCTGTATTAACCTATATATTACCCCGCATTTATTTTGATAGGAGTCATTATGATTTGTGTTATTTTTGATTTAGATGGAACATTAACAGATTCTCATGAGGGAATTTTAAAATCTATACGTCATGCCTTAACGAGTATGAATCATCCTATTCCTGATGAGGACACATTACAATTATTCATTGGTCCACCGTTGGCAGATTCTTTTAAAGAACATTGTCATATGACAGATGAAGAGGTGGAGCAGGCCTACAACTTTTTCAAAGAACGGTATGATTCCGTAGGAAAATATGAAAATGCAGTGTATCCCCAAATTGAAGAAGCCTTAAAAGCGCTTCGTAAAACAGGTGCTTATGTTGGGATTGCTACAGCAAAACCAGAAGAACAAGCAAAGGATATTATTAAGCATTTTAAACTAGATCCATACTTTGAAGTCATCCGTGGGGCCAATCGAGAAATTGGTTTAGTCCATAAGCTAGATATTTTGAAAGAGGCGCTGCAAGATATGGAGACAATTACAGCACAAAAATATAAAATCTCCCGTTGGTACATGGTGGGAGATCGTAAATACGATATGGAAGCTGCCAAAGCATTAAATTGTGTGGCTATGGGTGTATCTTACGGATATGGTTCAGTGGAAGAATTAGAATCTGCTGGTGCTGATTATATCTGTGAAAGCCCATCCGATGTACTAGTAAATATCGCTGTAGATACATTGCTATAAGGCACTATTTACAGTACAATTAGGTTATATATCTAGAAGACCATAGGGTTGTCATAGAATAGACTACTGGTATATGGCAGAAAACAAATTGACACAATAAAAAGAGGCACCTTGCGGTCATGCGAGGTACCTCTTTTTTGCATTACCATATGTTAGTTCTTGCAATATCCCATAAAAGGGGGATTCTGATGATTTCATGGAGAAGCTAGAAGTATATTAGATAAAATTTCCCTACACTTGTAATCGTCCTTCAATCATAATAGGAACTTCTTTGCCATCTTTTGTAGTGCCCATGATATTCATTTTTTCATGACCAATCATAAAGTCTGTATGTGCTAAGGATGTATTCAGTCCACGAGCGTGTAGTTCTTCTTGAGATAATCCATCGCTATGGGCTAAGCAAGTTGGATATGCAGCACCTAAAGCCAAGTGACACGATGCATTTTCATCGTACAAGGTTTCAAAGAAAATCATATTGGATTGGCTAATAGGGGAGTAATGGTCTACAAGGGCTACTTCTCCAAGGTAGCAAGAGTTTTCATCCGTCTCAATGAGGTTTGTTAAATACTCACGACCTTGTTTGGCATCGTAGTCAACGACCTTACCATCTTTGAATGTCATATGAAAGTCTTCGATACGGTTTCCATCATAGATCAATGGTTTCGTAGAATACACGATACCGTTGGCGCCTTCATAGTGCGGTGCAGAAAATACTTCTTCTGTTGGAATATTGGCATCAAAGATAATCCCTTTTTTAGATGATTCTTTACCACCTAACCATAAGTGCCCTTTTGGCATTTGTAAAGTTAAGTCTGTACCGTTTGGACAGGTATAATGTAAGGATACCAATTGTAAATCATTCAGTGTTTTGGTGCGCTTAGCAAGGCGATCTAAATGGTTGGCAAAGGATTCTTCTTCTGGTACGTGTTTCATACGACATAAGGTAAAGATAGTATTCCATAAGCGGTTGATTTTTTCTTCTTCTGTGCCCTCATAACCAAGCAAATCAGCCCATGTGAGAGTAGCTACTGAGGCTACACACCAAGTAAGGGTGGAATCCATAATGGCCTCGTGGTAAAATTTAGTTAACTTGCCCATGCTACGAGAGGCGAGGGCGATTTTTTCAGAAGGCACGCCTTCATAGGCAAATGGATTCGCACTGATTAAGGATAAAATACATGCGTTGGAATCAAGGATATGGTGATACATATCTTTAATCCAAGGTGCGGGATTAGATAAGACCTCATCTTTTACATTGGATAGACGAGACTTAGCTGTGATAGTGCTACGCCAATTAATGTGCACATCTTTGGCACCCAGTGCATAGGCCTCGTCCACAACGATGTATACAAAATCTTTATTTTCTACATCTCCATTGATGACTAACAGTTGGTTTTGTTGTAAATTGACTCCTTCTTGTAGTAAAAGACGGGCATATTGTTGTAAATCTTCTTTCATAATACCTCCCAATATATACTGGTAGTGAATTTTAAAGGATACTACTCATCTATGACGAACCTTTTGTTTGAAAGGATGTGATAGAATGAAAGTAACAAATCGAAAACGAATTGGCATCATCGTATGCCTATTCCTACTGTGTGTATGTGGATACTATCTTATTATAGCAGATACACCAATGAAAGGCGATGGATCACCATCTGATACCCCAAAGATTGTGAAGCAGTTAGACAAAGGAAATCGTGGTGGTCCAGTGGAGAAGGAAACGAAAGCAGATACAATTTTGGTGTATGTCACAGGAGCGGTAGAAGAACCAGGCTTGTATGAGCTACAAAGCCCTGCGACAGTGAAGTCAGCTATTGAGGCCAGCAAAGGACTATTACCCTATGCAGATGTGAATCATCTACATTTAGAAGATACCTTAGAGGAAAGCACACATATTCATGTAGATTTCAACTTTCACGGAAGTCCTGAGGAGTTACTGCGAAAACAAAATATCTCTATTAATGATGGAACCGAAGCAGATTTACAAAAAATATCGGGCATAGGCCCTAAGATGGCGAAAAAGATTGTGGACTATCGTCAAGAACATGGTCCTTTCAAAAGTTTAGAAGAATTACGACAGGTGAAGGGGATAGGACCTGCATTGTATAAAAAAATTGTGGAGAAAGTACGATTATGAAAAGGTTACCCAAGCCAATAGATCTAGGTATCACCAGTGTGCTAGGAATGCTATTGGGAATTTGTATGAGTCTATACGAAAACGAAATACACACCTATCTTATGTATTGGTTAAGTATCATCACTATATTTGGCATCCTTGGGATAATAGGATTACGTGGATACGAACAACGTAATGAACATATGTATAAAATGATGCGATATGTGATGGGCTTAGTGGGTATTATTTCTGTATTTATTGCTATAGGATATGTACATACAGATCGAGTCATCACACACTATTTTGAAGATAGACCGTTTTATTATGGTGCCGATGGTGCCTATTATGTGCAATTAACTAGTAACCCACAGTCTACGGTGACGCTAGATGGCATTATGACCATGGTAGATGCTGATGTAGAAGGAATGGATATAGATAAGAATGGCGCTACTGAGCATGTGCCCGCTAAGGGAAGTATTCGTATTTATGTGCCAGGAGAGCCACCTATTCATATGGGAGATCGCTACGTCATTCGTGGTACTGTGAAAGGCTTTACCTATTACGAGCAAAGTGGTTCTCTATCTATGAAAACGAGACATATCAATGATGGACTACAAGGAAATTTGTACCAAGGTACCATAGAAGGCCCCTACACAGTAGAGAAGACCCTAGGCACATGGATAGCTGATACGGGGTATGCGCTGGGTGCTTATCTAGATAGAGTCCATCATTGGGTGGCACAACAATTTGAAGAGAATCTAGAACCATCCATTGCTAGCTTAGGATCCTCCTTGGTACTAGGCGGTCAATATGCTATGCTACCAGAAACAATGGTAAAGTTATTCAGTGAAACAGGTCTTATCCACATTTTGTCGGTGTCAGGGTCTCATATTGCCTTGTTATTTCTCATTATTTCTATCGTATTGCAGCGGTTGCATTTACGTAAAGGTGTAGAATTTTCCATCACTTGTGCTTTGATTTTACTGTACTGTACAATTGTGGGTTGGAGTCCGCCAGTATTACGATCTGCCATGATGGGACTATTAAGCGGATACGTGGTGATGCATGGCGGTACGTATCGGGCGTTACATGCGCTCCTATTATCTGCCTTATGTTTGCTTTTGTGGAAACCATTGTTCGCGGTAGATATTAGTTTTGTCTTATCCTTTGGGTCTACCTTGGGGATCATCGGATTGTATCCCTATGTGTATCGACTGTTTCCACCGAATCCTATCTCTAAAGGTGTGGCTTTATGTATCTCTGCACAAGTTCTCATATTTCCTATAGAGCTGTATTATTTTCATATACTCAGTTTCCTTAGTATCATCTCTAACCTTATAGTAGGGCCCTTGCTAGATATGGCGATTATAGCAGGTCTTTTCTTGGCTATCCTTAATTTAGTATTTACTTTTACATTAGGTTGGTCCCTCTTAGGTTTCATTCTGAAAGCCAGTATGTCTCTTTTATTTGCTATTCGTAATCTAGGTCTATTGTGGTCACCGCCGATGCCTTTGTGGTTAGTGGCAGTGTGGTATCTAGGCGTGGCGTATATATATTGGTTATTAGCACTGAAAGAGCCTATTTGTGTGGCATGGAATAGGATGGCAAGTATTGCACTCTTGGTAGTAGGGATGTTGCCTTTACTACTATCGTATGTAAAACCAACGGTGCAAGTGGTCCCTATTGCTATCTCCTCAGGACCAGCTTTCATGGTCTGTAAGACAGGCTTTCATAAGGAGGCGTATCTTTATATAGATGCTAAGAATGGCGATATTTCACCGCGAGCGATGAAACAATGTGTAGATGCCTTGCATCATCGTGGGTTTAGTCGTTGGAATGGTGTGTTTGTAGAAGGATATCAGAAGGGGTACACTCATGTGGATACCTTAGAACATCTTTATAGTAAAGGGCAAGCTGGTAAAGAGCTAACACTAGATTGGTTATCTGTACAACTTCATACCAAAGCAGGCTATGAAATTATAGTAAAAGGACACAGAAAGTTTCACTTTCATCCTAGAAAAGAAGGAGAAAAAGTTCAAGAAATAGTGTATAATACTAAGAGAGAAACGAATACAATATATGGCTTGACCGCTAGCAATCAATTATTGCATTATCAAGAACGAGGGGCAATGCATTTTATCGTGTGGAATACCTTGCACAGTCAATTTGATGTGGAGGAAGGAGTGTATATTGTAGGTAGTGATGAAAACAATGTAGTAACATTATAAGAGGTGCCAGATGGTTACATTGCTCTATGGAGATGAACCACAATTATTAGAAGAAAAAAAACAGAATCTCTTACATCAATATACAGATCGGACCTTGCTTACCTTGCGTGAAGAGCAAGGTCCCGGTTCTATTTTAGGACAATTACAAGAAGTATCTCTCTTTGGTGAACCACGAGTATTTCTGCTTGTCCATTTGCCTATCTTTGATAAACCGAAGAAAAAGCTGGCTCCAGAGTGGCAAGGATTGCGAGACTATTTGCAAAGCTATACTGGAGAAGATCCTATTATTGTAGTGTATCCAGAAACCATTGATGGACGGTTGCAAGGAAATAAAGCATTTTTGGGAGCTGTAGAATCCTTTAAGTTTGAAAAAGTAGAGGGAGAAGCTCTCTTTCAGTGGATACAACAACATTGCAAGGCTCATAAGCAAAAGATAGATCTCGATGGCATGGCATATCTACGTGACTTGGTAGATTTGTGGAAAGATGTGCCTTTAGCATTTTTGCGCACAGAATTTGATCGATTGTTCCTACTACTAAAAAATGGGGAATCGATGACAGCGCCATTTTTAAAAGAGCATATGACAGACTTTGGAGAGAAAAATATTTTTCGCTTTAAAGATGCTTTATTAGCGAAAGATGCACGAACATTACTAGATTTATTCCCCTCTATGCTAAAGAATAGAAGTGTAGATATGGCGATGGCTTATGTGCATAATCAAATGCATTTACAACTCATGGTCAGTGAATGTGCGTTTTATGGGATGACATTACCTGAGATTCAAAGCTTATTTAAGGAAAAAGGGATGAAAGCCAATCCCTATACAATTAAATTAGCCTTTGAAGCGCGCCGAAAAATTCAAATCCCAGCGGTAGCAACATTAATTAGCCAGCTGTATCATTTAATTTTGCAAAGCCGTCAAGGTATAGCAGATATGAGCCAATTTCAAGATATTTGTTTAGCCTATTGCGCAAATTAGGAGAAGTATGAAACGAAAGTATATTGCCACTGTGTCAGCTCTTATAGTTGTCGTTGGGGGAGCTGTAACAGGGCTTGTATGGCCTACGGGAAACACTATTTATGGATTAACTATAGATGGTCATAGTATATCTCATCAAAGTATGGATGAAGTAGACACCTATTTACAAGAGCGGAACACACAGTCACAAAGGATTCGCATAGTGGATGCTAAGGGAAAAGAAACGACCGTGAATTTAACAGATTTAGGGGTTACCATAGATAGGGTGGGAACCTTAACTGATGTAATGGATTATGGCTATGAAAGTGATGTCATGACCTATGTCATGCACCGAGTAGATGCGTTACTTCATGGAAAAGCGATGAACATTCGATATAAAGTAGATGGACCTATGGCTGAGTCCTACTTTATGAATTACGCTAAGGCCATGGGACAAGTAGGGGCCAATGCCACTGTTACTTTAGAAGGTAACACAGTGGTACATCAGCCTGCTAAGGTAGGACGTAAATTGGATGTGACAGCTACCATGAAACGTTTGCAAGAACAATTGCAAGAAGGAAAGGTAGAGACCCTAGAACTTGTTATCAATGAGTCTGCACAGCCTACGATAACAGATAAAGATTTAGTGTCTATCACTTCCATATTGGGGTCCTTTACGACTTATTTTGATGGCTCTAATACAAGCCGAGCCCATAATATTCATTTAGCCTCGCAAAAAATTCATCAAACTTTTATTCCGGCAGGGGGTATTTTCTCCTTTAATCAAGTTGTTGGAGAACGTACTCCTGAAGCGGGATACGATGATGCGCCTGTATTTATGGGAGGACGTTTGGTGCCAGGTATTGGTGGCGGCATATGCCAAGTAAGTTCTACCTTGTTTAATACAGCATTATTATCTGGTATGGATATTGTAGAACGTGATACGCATTTTGCTCCTGTTTCCTATATACCAGTAGGCTTAGATGCTACTGTAGCGTGGGGATATATTGACTTTCAGTTTAAAAACCCATATTCTCATCCCATCTATGTGATTGCCGAAGAAGGTGCTGGCTACGTGACCATTACTATATTAGGAGCTAAGGAAGATGTACCACAGTCTGTAACGATTACAAAAGGTAAAGAACAAAGAATTCCTAATAAAAAGATAGAAAAAATCGATGAGGCTGTGAAAGAGGAAACTGTAGAGGAAGCAGGTCATGAGGGAGTTTCTGTAGATACGACGAGAACCATAGTATATGGAGATGGGAGATCTTCTACGTATACCTTTAACTCTTATTATGAACCTGTAGATACGGTTATTGTCACAGGTCCTAATGTGGTAAAAAAGCATAAAGAGGATTCTAGTAAAAAGAATGGATAGTTGAATCAATAAGGGAGTAGTACGATGAAATACTATCATTTAGTACGAAGAGGAGAATCTAAAACAGATTTTTACTTTTACTTAAAAGATGGAAAATTGCATATATTTGGCTCTCCCGCTAAGGGCACATTAGATCCCGTGGTGCAACAACGCATAGAAGAGATTTGTTATGCTATTGGTTGTACCTACGAAGTGATAGATACTGGGGATTTCATGAACCAAATCATTCTCACTCGAATACCTAATGTAAACGTAGAGCAATTCCTTGGAGATGATTTAGGGAATAGTCCTCTGGAAGATGCAGAGTATCTTTTTTTACAACAGGCCAATGAAGTAGCAGATTACGATATCTATTGGGATATGGATGAAGAGAATCGATTCGATGAAATGGAACTCTATGTGAGTCGTGATGGTACTATAAAAACTTCGTCGGATTATGATGATTTATATGATGCGCCAGTGGTCATAGATCGTCCTAATACTCCGACTTCAACTGTGACTAGTAATTCTTCATATCCTATGCGTAGACGGAAGCTAACCACTGAAGATGGGATGTTATTAGGCCCTGTTTTTGATGAAGCTGACACGCATCGGACAGATGATTTCTTTGTAAGAACTGGAGAACAGGTTGTCATATCGGGACACTTTCACAGTTTAGATATACGAGAAATTCGACCTAAGGAAGATAGTAAGGCTGTACAAAAAGCGCGGGAAAAAGGTGAGGAGCCTAAAAAACGGTATATTATTACTGGTCATCTAGTGGACGAGCACAATAGCTTGGCTATTAAACGATTTACCAGCCCTTCTGAAGATGGACCAAAGCTATTAAAAATTTTAAAATCTGTTGGGAAGGTGCAAATCAAAGGGGAAGTCATCTATGATGAGCAATTTGTACGAGATTATGTGTTAAATATGGATTCTGTGCGCCCTGTGGAGGATACGGAGAATGCGAAGCGCACAGATACTCACGAGGAAGCCAGAGTAGAACTTCACTTACATACAAAAATGTCCGAGAAAAATGCGCTAGTAGTAGTGAAAGATATTGTGAATCGTGTGAAAGATTGGGGACATCCAGCGGTAGCCATTACTGATCATGGGGTGGTACAAGCATTTCCAGAGGCACAGGCCTATTCCTTAGAAAAAGGCGTGAAGATTCTCTATGGTGTAGAGGCCTATTTAATTGAAAAAGAGGGCCAATCGATACCACATCATATTATTATGTTTGCAAAAAATATGGTAGGTTTACGGAATCTGTACAAGATGATTTCTATTAGCCATTTGAATTATTTTGATGAGTACCCAAGATTGCCGAGAGCTGTGATTGAAGACCATCGTGAAGGGATTCTTATAGGAACGGCTTGTAAATCTGGAGAACTGATTCAAGCTATGGTTCACGGTGCTACCGATGAAGAATTGCAGAAAATTGCTACATTTTATGATTATTTAGAAATTCAACCTCATGATAATTACAAGAGTTTTATAAAAGAAGGCTTGTTAAAAAATGAGGAAGATTTAAAAGAGATTAATCGTCGTATCGTCGGTTTAGGGGATACCTTGCAAATGCCTGTAGTAGCTACAGGTAATGTGCATTATATGGATCCTAAAGACAAAATGTACCGTGAAATCATGCTTACCGCTAGCGGTGTGAAAGATGCAAAAGACAAAGCAGATCAGCATATGCGTACCACTGATGAAATGTTGGAAGAGTTTGCTTACTTAGGAGAAGACAATGCCTACAAAGTGGTAGTGACCAATACGAGAGCCATAGAGCAAAGTATTGATTATATTGTACCGATTCCTAATGGCACCTATTCACCAAAAATTGAAGGGGCTGATAAAGCCTTGGAAGATATGTGCTATGCGAAAGCAAAGTCTATCTATGGAGATCCCTTGCCGAAGACGGTGCAAGATCGATTGGACTATGAACTTAAGAGTATTATCGGCAATGGTTTCGGTGTATTGTACTACATTGCCCATAAACTAGTAAAAAAATCTTTAGATGATGGATACTTAGTAGGTTCTCGTGGTTCTGTAGGATCCTCCTTTGTAGCCACCATGGCGGATATTACGGAGGTAAATCCATTAGAGCCACATTATGTGTGTCCACAGTGCAAGTGGAGTGAGTTCTATTTGAAAGGGGAATATGCGGGGGGCTTTGACTTGCCACGGCGCAATTGTCCTGAATGTGGTACGCCACTTATCGCGAATGGTCACGATATTCCTTTCGCTATCTTTATGGGATTCCATGGGGATAAGGTCCCAGATATTGATTTGAACTTCTCTGGCGATTACCAAGGTCGTGCCCATAAATACACGGAAGAATTGTTTGGACGAGACAATGTATTTAGAGCTGGAACTATCGGTACTATTGCGGATAAAACAGCTATTGGCTATGCCTACAAATATGCAGATGTGAATGACTTACAAAAACGACGAGGTTTTATTGAAAAGTTATCTACAGGCTTTACAAAAGTAAAGAATACCACAGGTCAGCATCCGGGAGGCATCATGGTTTGCCCTCGAGATATGGATGTACATCATTTCACACCAGTTCAATATCCAGCTAATAAAAAAGAAAGTGGTATTATTACCACACACTTTGACTATCACTCTATTGAAGGTCGTATGACCAAACTAGATATACTGGGCCATGATGATCCTACCATCATTCGTATGTTAGAAGATATGACGGGTATACCATCTACGAGTATTCCTTTTGATGACCCCGCAACATTGAGCTTATTCTCCTCAACGAAAGCATTAGGCTTGACGCCGGCTCAATTGCAAGGAGATAAAGTGGCTACCTTGGCAGTACCTGAATCAGGTACTGGATTTGTACGAGCTATGTTGGAAGATTCAAAACCACAAACCTTTTCTGACTTAGTGCGGATCTCTGGTTTCTCTCATGGTACCAATGTATGGGTAGATAATGCGCAGACCTTGATTAAAACCGGGACATGTAAATTGAATGAAGCTATTTCTACCCGTGATGATATTATGAACTTTTTGCGCAACCATGGGGTGGCAGATAATGTAGCCTTTTCTGTTATGGAAAATGTGCGTAAAGGGAAAGGTATTGAAAAGCGTAATAAAGAGGGGATTGCCCAAACAGATTATGAAGACCAAATGCGAGCAGCCCAAGTGCCGGAGTGGTTTATTGGGTCTTGTAAAAAGATTTCCTATTTATTCCCACGGGCCCATGCCGTGGCTTATGTTATGATGGCATTCCGCATTGCTTGGTACAAGATTAATTATCCATTAGCATTCTATGCATCGTATTTTTCTATTCGGGCAAAAGCCTTTGACTTGAAAATTATGATGGGCTCCTTAGAAGAGCAACAACAGGAATTTAAACGGTTGAAAGCGTTAGCTGCGAAGTATGAAGCATCACCAAAGGAAAAAGATTTAATGTCTGCCTTAGAGGTATCCTTGGAAATGAAACAGCGAGGGTACTCATTTGCCAATGTAGAGTTATACAAATCTCAAGCAAGACGGTTTATGATTAAAGATGAAACCTCTTTATTACCGCCATTTGTAGCTGTTACTAGTTTAGGCGAAAAGGTAGCGGATGCCATCGTAGAAGAACGAGAGCAAGCAGAGTTCTTATCTATTAAAGACTTGCGGAGACGTACAAAAATGTCTCAAACCATTGCGAATCGCATGGTGGAATTAGGTTGTTTAGGCGACTTACCAGAAGATGAGCAAATGAGTTTATTTGGATGATAGGAGGTATATATGTCAGAAGTTAGAGAAGCAGTATGGATAGGCGTTGATGTGGGAACTACAGGCGTGCGTGCTATGGCATATACAGCACAAGGTAAATCTGTAGCTGTACGAGATGCTTTTTATCCATTAGAAACACCACAATATGATCGAGCAGAGCAGAATCCTCAACAAATATATGATGCTGTAGAAGAGGTCATTGCGGGAGTTGTAAAAGATTTACAATATAAACTAGTCACTATATCCGGGATTGCTTTAAGTTCAGTGATGCATAGTTTTATTCCTCAAGATGAACATTTTGATTTATTAGGGAATATGATTACTTGGGCAGATAGCAGAAGCTCTACTATCGTGCATCGTATGGAACAAGACGAAACGTGTAAACAATTCTACTTTAGAACAGGCTGTCCGCTACATGCATCCTATCCATTGGCTAAAATCATATGGGTCAAAGAAAATCAACCTGAAATCTTTGCTCGTATGGCGCATATTGGATCTATTAAAGATTACATGTTCCGATTGATGACAGGAGAATGGGTAACAGATAAATCAGTAGCATCTAGTTCTGGTTTATTTAATGCCTTTACAGAAACTTGGGATTCTGAGATTTTAGACTATGTAGGGATTCAAGAAGAACAACTACCTAAGGTAGTATCTACTACGTATAGTGGTAAGTTAATAGCAGGTGTAGCAGAGCGTTTAGGTTTACCTGTGAATACACCGGTTGTCATCGGTGCTACTGATGGAGTACTGGTGAATGTTGGTATTGGCGCTGTATCTAAAGGGCAGTTAAGTGCTACTATAGGTACATCTGGTGCTATACGCATGCTTACAGAAAAGCCGCAAATGGATCCTAAAGGTCGCACTTGGTGCTATAATTTAACAGATACCATGTGGGTGGCTGGTGGAGCTATCAACAATGGTGGTATGATTTTGCGTTGGATGCGAGATCGTATACTGCATTATCATGGCTCCCAAATGGAACAATTATCGGTGGATCCTTATGATTTAATGACCATGAAAGCAAGACATGTACCGGCTGGATCTGGTGGCTTGTTATTAATGCCATATTTTACTGGTGAACGAGCTCCCTATTGGAACTCTGATCTGCGTGGAGCTTTCGTAGGTTTATCCTTAAATCATAGTCGCTCTTACATGATTCGCGCCACAATGGAAGGGATTTGTTATAGCTTACGCTTTGTTCTTGAGGCATTACGTGAGTTTGAAGAGGTAAAAGATATCCGCATTAGTGGTTCTTTTACTAAATCTGAATTATGGGTACAAATTATGAGTGATATATTCGGTGAACATATCACATTACCAAATAATAGTGAAGGTGCCTCCTTTGGCGCCGCTGTGTTAGGGTTTATTTCTGATGGAACTTTGTCAGATATTAAGGATACCGCAGAGTTAGTACAGCCTGAATGTATCTATCACCCTAAGGAGCAACATCAAGCCGTATATGAAGAACTTTTCTCTATTTATGAAAGTTTGTATATTCATATGAAAGACGATTTGGCACGTCTTGTTCAGTTCCAAAAGGAACATCCATTTAGTCGTTTATAATTAGAAAGGAGACTAGAAATGCCATTAGTTATTCTTGCATTAGGAATTATTTTACTATTTTTCCTAATCGTAAAAGTAAAGATGAATAGCTTTTTATCATTGCTATTGGTCTGTGTATTATTAGCCTTTGGAGAAGGATTGCCACTTGACAAAATTTTCCCAACTATTCAAAAAGGCTTAGGAGCTACATTAGGTGGTTTAACAATCGTAGTAGGCTTTGGCGCTATTTTAGGTAAATTGATGGCTGATAGCGGTGGAGCGCAACGTATTGCAACTACATTGATCAATATGTTTGGTCGTAATAATGTAAGATGGGCTGTATGTTTAACTGGATTTATTGTAGGTATTGCTTTATTCTATGAAATTGGTTTCGTTTTATTGATTCCTTTGATCTTTACCATTGCTAAATCTGCGGATATTCCATTGTTAGAAGTAGGTATGCCAATGGTAGCAGCCTTATCTGTGACACATGGTTTCTTGCCTCCACATCCAGGTCCTACAGCAATTTCTGTATTATTTAATGCAGACATTGGATTAACGTTGGTGTATGGTATTTTAATCGGTATTCCTACAGTTATTTTGGCAGGTCCATTATTGTATAATACTGTGAAAGATATTAAAACAGATATCCCTGAAGGACTTCATAATGATAAACATTTCACAGAAGAGGAAATGCCATCCTTTGGAGTATCTATCTTTACCGCTTTAGTACCAGTTATCTTGATGGCAGCTACAGCTATCGGTAAAATGATGAATTTACCAAAAACATCTACCATTATGGTCATTCTTAACTTCATTGGTGATCCTTCTGTAGCGTTGACAATTTCTATTATTATTGCTTTCTATACATTTGGCTTCGCTCGTGGCAAATCTATGAAAGATATTATGGCTACTTCTGAAAAAGCGATTTTAACAGTAGCTATGATTCTATTCGTTGTAGGAGCTGGTGGAGCACTAAAACAAGTATTGATCGATAGCGGTGTGGGTACCTATATCGGTGAACTAGTGATGCAAGTGAATGTATCTCCATTAGTATTAGCTTGGTTAATTGCTGTGGTGATTCGTATTGCTGTTGGCTCTGCTACAGTGGCAGCTATGACAGCTGGCGGCATTGTGGCGCCGTTAATTCCATTAACAGGTGTAAGCCCTGAATTGATGGTAATTGCAGTAGGTGCTGGTTCTGTATTCTTTAGCCCACCAAATGACCCAGGATTCTGGTTATTTAAAGAGTTTTTCGGATTATCTGTCAAACAAACATTACGCTCTTGGTGTATGGTGGAAACAGTGATTGCCGTATGTGGATTAATTGGTGTAGAAATCATTAATTTATTCTTATAATAAAAAATCCCCAGTCCAGTGAATGGATTGGGGATTTTATATTATATATTTACCAATAGAACTGCATGATCCAATGCAAGATAGGGATACCCAATACATTGATTAATACAGTAGCTGTAATTGGAACAACTAGGAAAGCTTTTACAGATTTTCTGTAGCGACCACCGAGGGTAGCGATGGTTGCTACCGTGTTTGGTGTGATACCTAAGCCGTGGCCAAGGAGGGCGGCGCCGATGACAACGCCGTCGTAATCTTTACACAGCACAGGAAATACGATGAATCGTGTAAACAGAATAATCGCAATGACTTGTACCACAAGAATCACAAGCATTGGTCCTGTAAGCGCACGTAATGCGATTACAGGTACGCTCATGAACACAGTAGTTAAGAAGATAGTAATACTAATTTGACTAAATAAGGCAATAGCTTTAGAATTGATGAACGTTTGGCCCATGGCATCGCCACCATTACGAATAGCAATGGCCAATAACATGGATACGATGAACGTAGGAAAGTGCAAACCAAAGGTATCTAATAAATAGTGAGAACCGCCGATGCCGATGCTGACACAGATAAGAACCAACAATAAGTTGATGATAATCCCAACCGGTGTGGGTGCTGGGGAATCTGGTGGAGGAGGTGCTGTTTCATAGCGATTGAACTTTTCGATTAAATATTGTCCCATAGGACCGCCGATGAACACACCGATAATGGTAGTGAATGCAATGATACCATGTGCTACAGTTTCACCATTTAAGGCATTCCCTAAGTCATGACCTAAGGCGGACACAAAGTTGTAGCTGCTTTCAAGAGATAAAGAGCCTAATAAAATAGCATAGTGTTTGTCTAATCCAAATAGGCTAGCTAGTCCTAAGCCAATGCTGATTTGCATAATCACAAGTAAAGTACTCATGCCCCAGTAGCGAGGGATTGCTTTTAACGAAGATGTACAAATTTGCACGGGCGCTACTAGCCCCATAGTGGCGAAGAATGCCACCATAGCAGGAACGAGAACAGCCTTGTCCAGAGTAATGAGTATAAGACCAGAAATTTGTAGTAGAAATACAATCATTGCTACAGTTAAACCACCAATAGCAGGCACTGGGATAGCCCAACGATGCAAGATGTTAATGTGCTTGTGCATAAAGGTTCCCAGTAAAAAGGAAAACAGTGAGAGTATGACCGTTTCTACGGCGCCAAGATGTAATTGTAGCATGTATGACGATGCCATGAAATGCCTCCTAACTTTAGGTACAAAAGACTATGATGGTGCAGTAGTGCGCATAGGATTCACTTGCACCAAAATCATAGTGAGATAGTCTGAAATAATACTCTCCTATTATACAACTAAACATCTAATATGTAAAAGCTATCCATAAGAAATGAATATCAATATATGAACATAAAATGCTAATATAACAGATACATAGGAATATACACATACCGATATGTCTACGGAGGCATACAGAAAAAGCGCACCGTCCACGAAGGATAGTGCGCTTTTATGAAAGATCAGGAAAGTATTATTATGAGTTTAACTTTCTGGTGTTTTAAGAGGACACCATAAACCTCGGCGGTAGTCGCGTATTCCAGAAAGGACAACGCGGAGTGCACGCTGTGCGTCAGCTTTTGAGAGGGGCGGTATTCCATCTAAGCGATAGGAAATGCCAAGACTTTCATATTTATTAACCCCCATGACGTGGTAAGGTAAGCAATCTACGGCTTTCAAATGTTTGAAGGCACCTAGAAAGAAACCAAGCCGATACCAGCGATCGCGATTATCTGTGATGGTTGGGACTACCACGTGGCGTACCCAAAAATCGGTACCCTGCTCGTCTATAAACTTAGCGAACTCTAGGACCGCATCATTAGGTTTGCCGGTTAGTGTTTCGTGTATAGAGGAATCGATCTCTTTCACATCAAGAATGACTAAATCCGTTACGTCAAGAAGCATTTTGTACTCTCTAGCCTGTTCTTGTGTGTAGCAAATCCCGCTTGTATCTAGACAAGTATGAATTCCCTTTCCGTGAAAGAAAGTAAAGAGTTCGATAATAAAAGGGAGTTGCAACAATGCTTCGCCACCAGTGACAGTAATGCCTCCAGTGATATAAAAGTCTCGATTCCTTTCAAATTGTGTCCACACATCTGCCACCGTCATTTCTTGGGCATACGTAGAGGGATCCCAAGTATCTGGGTTATGGCAATAGGCACATCGCAATGGGCAACCTTGAAGGAAGAGGACAAATCGCATGCCCGGACCATCCACAGTTCCCATAGTCTCAATGGAATGAATACGACCTACCATAGTGTATTACATGGATTGATGGAATGTACGAGCAATCACTTCGTCTTGTTGAGCTTTTGTCAACTTGTTGAAATGAACAGCATAACCAGATACACGGATAGTCAATTGTGGATACAATTCAGGATGTTTTTGAGCATCTAATAATGTTTCACGATTGAATACATTTACGTTTAAATGGTGGCCGCCTTTTTTGCTGTACCCATCTAATAACTGTACTAAATTATCAACTTGTTGTTCGTTTGTCATAGTTACTCCTTTTCTTCAGGGAATGTAACATTTGGCTCACGGCAAGCTAGATTTTCACAACCATCGGCTAATGCATGTTCAATATTGCCTAGGTCTATATCTAGGTCCAAGTCGCCTAATGTAACCATAGACTCTCCGGATTTACCAAGAGAATCTGGAATAATAGAGAATGTATTAGAAATACCATCGCAACAATCACGCCATGGCATTTTAGCAACAGATGCTAGGGAAGAGATAGCCCCGTGTTCGTCACGACCATGCATAGGATTGGCACCAGGAGCAAATGGAATACCTGCTTTACGTCCGTCAGGAGTAGCACCAGTGGCATTACCGTATACCACATTCGATGTAATGGTTAATAGTGACATAGTAGGCACGGATTGACGATAGGTTGGATGTTTACGAATTTTATTCATAAACCCAGATACCACCGTAGCAGCTAAATCATCTACACGATCATCATCATTACCATATTTAGGGAATTCGCCTTCAATTTCAAAATCAATAGCAATACCATTTTCATCACGTATAGGTTTTACTTTCGCATATTTAATAGCGGATAAAGAATCAGCTACTACGGAAAGTCCAGCAATACCTGTAGCAAACCAACGTGTTACCTTACGGTCATGCAATGCCATTTCCAATTTTTC
This sequence comes from Veillonella sp. CHU594, assembly GCF_003992265.1. Taxonomy (NCBI): domain Bacteria; kingdom Bacillati; phylum Bacillota; class Negativicutes; order Veillonellales; family Veillonellaceae; genus Veillonella; species Veillonella sp. CHU594. The sequence continues at coordinate 28,943 of NZ_RQVB01000009.1, read as the reverse complement.
ATAGGCGTATTTGTCATGCATGTAATGAATGATATTTAAAGCATTCACATATACACCTGCTAACCATTCCGTCATATCTTCAAAGCGTTCCATGACTTCGTCGAAGTCAAGGTATTCTGAAGTAATAGGGCGGAATTTTGGACCTACTTGCTTTTTCAGCTTTTCATCTACGCCACCATTGATTGCGTATAGTAAGGCTTTCGCTAAGTTACAGCGAGCGCCAAAGAATTGCATTTCTTTACCAATACGCATAGGGGATACGCAGCAAGCGATGGCGTAATCATCGCCAGAATTTGGGCGCATGATTTCGTCGTTCTCATATTGAATGGAAGATGTTGCAATAGAGAGCTTCGCACAGAACTTTTTGAAACCTTCAGGGAGGGAAGGAGACCAAAGTACTGTTAAGTTTGGTTCAGGAGCAGGACCAAGGTTTTGCAATGTATGTAGGACACGGAATGCCGTTTTAGACACTAGTGTACGTCCATCAGTGCCCATACCACCGATAGACTCAGTTGTCCATACAGGATCACCAGTAAATAAATTGTTGTATTCATGGATACGTGCAAAACGAACCATGCGCAATTTCATAATAAAGTGATCCACCATTTCTTGGATTTGTTCTTCTGTATATTTACCAGATTTCAAATCACGTTCTGCATAGATGTCCAAGAAAGTGGAGTTACGTCCGATGGACATAGCTGCACCGTTTTGTTCTTTGATAGCACCCAAATAGCCAAAGTATAGCCATTGGATAGCTTCTTTTACATCGGTAGCAGGTTTGGAGATATCAAATCCGTAGGACGCAGCCATTTCTTTTAATTCTTTCAAAGAACGGATTTGATCTCGAATTTCTTCGCGGTCACGAATGATATCTGGCATCATATCGCCCATGGTGATATTGAATTGATCTTCTTTATCCTTGATCAAATAATCTACACCATATAAGGCTACACGGCGATAATCACCGATAATTCGGCCGCGGCTATACGCGTCAGGTAGGCCCGTAATAATGTGAGCAGAGCGAGCAGCCCGCATCTCAGGTGTATATACATCAAATACACCATCATTATGTGTCTTACGATGAGTTTTAAAGAATGCTTCAAGAGTTGGATCCATTTTGTAACCATACTCTTCGATAGCACTTTTAGCAGTTCGTAAACCACCATAAGGGAACATGGCACGTTTCAAAGGATAATCAGTTTGAAGACCTACAATTTGTTCATCTTCTTGAATAATATATCCAGGGGCATGCGCCGTAATATGAGTTGCTACATCAGTGTCTGCATCGATGACAGAACCTTTTTGTCGTTCTTCCTCATATAAATCTAATACCCGTTGCCAAAGTCTAGTAGTTCGTTCTGTAGGACCTACTAGAAAAGAATCATCGCCTACATAAGGCACATAGTTTCGTTGGATAAAATCGCGTACGTCCACGGACTTATCCCATACACCTGTATTGAAGTCTTTCCATGCTTGTTGCATAATATACCTCCAAATACACATTAAAACGTAACCCATAGGGTTAACTTTATTGTAATCTATAACGATTATCATTACAATATAATTTTCAGTATGGGTTATATCATTTTTGAAAGTGGTGCATGAGTAAATGGTCAAACATTAAATAACGCTATATACAGGATGTAAGATATCTAATAAGGTATATTACAAAGTTGTATATAGCGTTACTATAGTATAGATTTATATTTTTAAAATCAAGAAATATACTCACTTTTTGGTGTGGTGATATAGAACTCTCTCTTTAATGATATGGTAAGTACGTGAGAAATATGGTTTTAATTGGCTTTCACTTAGGTCAGTACCGAAGGCACGTTCACTGACAAGGAACAGTGGCGGAGATTGGATGCGTTTTGCCACAGCTAATCCGTTGAAAGATTTCCACCAGCGTTCGAGGTCGTTGATAAACTGATCTGTAGATGTGAAATAGTGAGAAACAGGGTGTGGCAATCCTAATAGGTGCTCCAATGTGCCTTTTTCATAGGCACACAAGATATCCTCAGGCGTCAAACGCTGATGAGGTAGTGTATGAGGTGTACCCTCTACGAAGGCACGGAATAAGCAGTCGTGATATTCATACCGTAAGGGATCACCAAGACCTTGTGTCACATCCTGTGCATCAGATAACTCAGCACTCGGTACCACATCGATGGACCCTTGAGGAATGACCTCTCGTTTAAAAATGTGCTTATTCATGTAGCATGCCAAAGCATAGACATCCGTTTTCCATACATCCCCTGTTACGGCAAGGAAACCTGCCAAATCACCGTACATTGTAGCATAACCGACAGTGAACTCCGTTTTATTGCCATTGCACGTGAAAGCCCCGTTCACAGCGGATGCTATACCGGCTAAGATACGAGACGAACGATCACGGGCTTGGATGTTTTCTTTGGCAAGGGTGGATAGCTGTAAGAATGTGGTAGTATCTAAGTCGGTATCCACATGAGTTTGCTCAGTATGGTTTGTAGTAAATTGCTGCGATTCACATATAGTATCTGTAGTAGAATTGGAGATAGTAGCATCATCTGCTAGTGTATGCTTATGTACATGACTAGAGGTCTTTAGAGGAAATTTTGTGAAAGGTTGACTTTCTAGTTGTACAACGGTGGTATTCACACCTTCCTCAATAGGAAATACGCCGTAATGGCAACCGATGTTCTGTGCTAATTGGTAGGCCAAATCTTTCGTCATATCAGAGTTGTAACGGCTTGGCATATTGACTAAGTATAAATTCTCCGGCGGCAATACAGTGCTGTACAAAGCAGCATTGAAAGCAGAGTCGATACCACCTGAGGCGCCGATGACAATATTTTTGATACCCGTTTGTGCTAAAAATTGGCAAATGCCGTATTGAAGAGCTTTGAATAGGGTAGGGATGTAGGTAGGAGTTGCATCCTGTATATGATTTAAATCCTGTGTATGATATGTATCATTTTTATCACATCTATTATGTTCTAGGGACAGTTGAAGTACTGTACTATCTTCAGAAGTATCCCGTTGTTCAGAGTTAGCATTTGAAAGTGCTTGCCACAAGGTATCTTTCAATAAGGTAGGTCGTACAGTATTTTCAAAAGCAGGTACTTCTTCCACAACAGAACCGTTCACGTCATATAGCGTGGAGCAACCGTCATAGATGCAGATATTTTTGCCGTTGTTTTGAATTCCCACATGGTTCGTATAGGCAATAGGAGTATTGTATTGTTTGGCTTGTGCACTAAATAGGGCGCGGCGCTGTTCTTGCTTATGAATTGTGTAAGGCGAAGAGGAACAATTCACGATCAGATCGATGTGCTGACTTTTCGCTTTTGCAGATTCTACCATAAGACTAGTGGGACAATCTGGATAGTGCGTATCCCAGCTATCTTCACAGATAACAGGAGCAATAGTAAAAGCTCCTTGTCGAGTGAAAATCGTGAGAGGCTGATTGATATCCGATAAAGGAAGATTACGCTCTTTCGCGACTACATTGGCGCTAGTGAAATGTCGAGGTTCATTAAAGTACCGATAACATGGCAATAAGGTTTTAATTGTAAATGGATAAGGCTGGGATGGATTGGATACCAGTTGTCCTTTGGATGCTACATATAGAGCATTGTATTTGCGAAGACTGCCATCTAAGTTACGTAGACGTTCATCAATACCTACATTGCCAAAGATAATCGTAAGATTGGTGTTAGCGGTGGCTTTCACTAATTTTTCACCATAGTAGAGACAATCATTTATAGAAGGCACTTGGTCCCACAAATCACCTACCATATATCCGCTGAGACACAATTCTGGAAAGATAAGGATATCCGTGCTCACAGCCTTGGCATAGTCGATGGCATGCATCATAGATTGAAAGTTTGTAGCAGGATCACCAGGGTGTACCTGAATTTGTCCAAAAGCAATACGAATCATGGAGAACTCCTTTATTGTATAGATTGTTGTGTTAATAGTTATTGTGTATATTATAGCATTTTATGGATGATTTGTAGTGTGGAAGGAAATGGTGAAAAATTTATAACTGCTAATAATGATACTCTATACCCACAAAACTATCCATTCCATGCTATAATGAATTCATACAGATATTTTTTCTATCTTTCACAAGGAGGAACAATATGTCAGCCATTGCTATTATTGGTGGTACCGGTGTGTACGACCCAAATATGTTTGAAACTATGACGGAATCTTCGCTTATGACGCCCTATGGTGAGATTCACTATGTGTGTGGTACGTATGAAGATAAGACGGTGTATTTCTTAGCTCGTCATGGTCGAGATCATTCGATTCCACCGCATAAGATTAACTATCGTGCTAATATTTGGGGACTTAAAAAATTAGGTGTGAAATTCATCGTATCAACTACAGCAGTAGGTTCTTTGGATGAGAACTTTGGACCTGGTCATTTTGTGTTGACCGACCAATTCCTAGACTTTACGAAAAACCGGGTGAATACCTTCTACGAAGGCGGCGATCGTCCGGTGGCACATGTGGATGTGACAGAACCATATAGCCCTGAGTTGCGAGGTATTGTAGAAAGCGCCGCTAAATCCTTAGGCTTAACGGTTCACAATGGGGGCACTTACGTATGTACAGAGGGACCTCGCTTTGAATCTCCTGCTGAAATCCGCATGTATGCTATGTTAGGGGGTCAAACAGTGGGTATGACAAACGTACCGGAAGTGACCTTAGCGAATGAAGCGGAAATGGCATATATGACAATTTCCATGGTCACAAACTACGCGGCAGGTATTTCTGAATCTGCTTTGACCCATGGCGAAGTGGTAGACATGATGCAACAAATGGCAGAACAATTGCAATCCCTTGTTAAAGAAGTTATTAAAGGCATCGATGTGAATGCAGACTATCCAGCGCATCATCGTATGGCTGAATATGGTGGCTTTCAATTATAATCTATGGTGAAGAATCTAAAAGGAGAACTCCAATGCAATCTTTAATTCGAGATATTTCATTAGCCGCTGAAGGTCGTAAAAAAATCGACTGGGTAGCTAATTTCATGCCTACTTTGAACACATTAGGGGACCGTTTTGAAAAAGAGCAAACTTTCAAAGGTCAAACTATCGTTGTGTCCGTCCATTTAGAGGCGAAAACTGCGTACTTATCTACGGTGTTGCAACGTGGTGGTGCAGATGTGATCGTTACAGGTTCCAACCCATTGTCTACGCAAGATGATGTGGCAGCAGGACTGGTAGATATGGGCTTAACTGTATATGCTTGGTACAATTGTACAGACGAAGAGTATACGATGTTCCTGAACAAAGCACTGGATCATAAACCTCATATCATCATCGATGACGGTGGAGATTTAGTAAGCTTGTTACATACAACACGAACTGATGCAAAAGAACGTTTGTTGGGCGGTAGTGAAGAAACCACAACAGGTGTACACCGTTTAAAAGCCTTGGCTGAAGCGGAACAGTTGACATTCCCAATGATCGCTGTTAACGACTCTAACTGTAAATACTTATTCGACAATCGCTATGGTACTGGCCAATCTGTTTGGGATGGTATTATGCGCACTACGAACTTAACAGTAACAGGTAAAAATGTGGTGGTTGCTGGTTACGGCTGGTGCGGTAAAGGCGTGGCACTTCGTGCCAAAGGCCTAGGTGCTCACGTGTATGTAACAGAAGTAGATCCAATTAAAGCAATCGAGGCTGTATTTGATGGTTTCAAAGTATTACCAATGGTGGAAGCTGCTAAAATTGGCGATATTTTCTGTACGGTCACAGGCTGTAAAGACGTTATTACAGAAGAGCACTATGCTGTGATGAAAGATCGCGCTGTGCTTTGTAATGCAGGGCATTTCGATTGCGAAGTAAATGTGAAAGATTTAGAAGCCATGGCTGTATCTCATGAACGAGTGCGTCAGAATATCGAAGCCTACCATATGCAAGACGGTCGTCAATTGTATGTACTAGCAGAAGGTCGCCTTGTGAACTTAGCAGCAGGGGATGGACATCCAGCAGAAATTATGGACTTGTCCTTTGCTATGCAGGCATTAGCAGCGGAGTACATCTTACATCATGGGGCAGATATGGCAGATGATGTGCATGTATTACCATATGAAGTAGACGCGGAAATTGCGAAACTGAAATTGCAATCCATGGGCTATGACTTAGATACATTGACACAAGAACAGTACGATTATTTGTATACTGTGAATTAATAGTGGTGAAAATTTGTTGATACAAAGTAAATAAAAGTTCAATTGTGTTAAACTGGCGATGAAAATGCTAACTTTCGTCGCCAGTTTTAATATGGCAAAGTAGTAGATTGGATCATATTTCTAAAAGGATATAATTGTTATCAGAACCTATCTATTCCTATATTTACTATTCAAAAAAGATGTTTGTCCGCCTGATGAATACAAAAATAAGAAAAATATACGCTATGGGTTTACTAAATAAACTCATAACTAAATTCTTATATTTATATTTGACAAACTACTCATGTTACATTCATAATAGGAAAGCATAGATTTTCTATAGAGTTATCACTTGTTCTTTAAGCTGATAAAGTGAAAAAGGTAAAGATGACTTTCACAGTTAGAAAATCCAAAAGAGGAATTTTAAGAAGGAAGGGTGTAACATGAAAAAATCCATGTTCAAACGTGCACTAGCATTGGGTGCTACAGCTATTTTAGCCGCGGCAATCGCTGGTTGCGGTGGCAATAGTTCATCAACAAACAATGCAAATGAAGCAAAAGTAGCTTTACTGACAACTACGTCTGGCGCGGCAGCTGCCTATGGCGAATCTATTAAGAATGGTGCAGAGTTAGCGGTAGCACAAATTAACGCAGATGCTAACAATGTAAAAATTAATTTGTTAGTGGAAGATACAAAAGGTGACAAAAACGAAGCCATCAATGCGATGAACAAAGTGATTGCTAAAGATAAAGTCGTAGCTGTCATCGGACCTATGTTATCTGGTGAAATGATGGCGGCAGGACCGATTGCTAACAAAAATAAAGTCGTAGCATTGGGTACTTCTACAACTGCAGAAGGCATCACTGATATCGGAGATTATATTTTCCGTAATGCTGTACCAGAATCTTTGGCAGTAGATGCAGCGATTCGTCAATCTCATAAAGTATTAGGTTTCAAAACAGCAGCGATTATGTATTCCAACAACAATGACCAAATGGTTTCTGTAAACAATACAGCGAAAAAAGCATTGGAATCTGAAGGGGTTCAAATTGTAGCGACAGAAACATTTGCTGATAAAGATACAGATTTCTCTGCACAGTTGACTAAAATTCAACAAGCAAAACCTGACATTATCATCGTTGCCTCCTTGTACCAAGAAGGGGCATTGATTATGAAAAAAATGCGTGAACTTGGTATGAACCAACCAGTAGTAGGTTCTAATGGCTTCAACAGTCCAGCATTTATTAAAAATGCAGGCGCTGCTGCTGATGGTGCTATCGTTGGTACACCTTGGTTCCCTAACAAAGATGACCAAAAAGTTCGCGACTTCCGCAAAGCTTATGTAGAAAAATATGGTCATGAACCAGATCAATTTGCAGCACAAGCATATGATGCTGTATTCTTGTACGAAGCAGCTTTAAAAGCAGCAGGTTCTACAACAGATCGGGAAAAATTCCGTAATGCCTTAAAAGGTATTAAAGACTTCGTAGGGGTAACTGGTAAATTCCAATTCAACGAAAAGCGTGACCCATCTATGGAAGTTCAAGTTTTACAAATTAAAAACGGTCAGTTCGACGCATTACAAAAATAGGAGTTACACGATGTTTTTACAGCAATTAGTGAATGGCCTTACTTTAGGCAGTCTCTATGCAGTATTAGCGATCGGATTGACACTGGTTTTTGGTGTGTTGAACATCATCAACATGGCTCACGGAGGCATCTTTATGATAGGTGCCTTCGTGGGTTTATTTATGGTGACAGTCTTTGAAGCTAATATCTTCGTAGCCATCCTTGTGGCTATGCTCGTAGGGGCAATTCTTGGATATTTGTTAGAGTTTGTGGCACTTCGTCCACTTCGTAAGAAAAATGTATCCCATTTGGCGCCATTGATTTCCACAATTGGCGTATCTATTTTTATTGAAAGTATAGCCTTGCTTGTATGGGGCCCACAAACACGTTCTTTCCCACCAGATTTTATTGGTGGACTTATCGATTTTGGTATGTTCAAAATCTCTATGGTTCAAATCATTGGTCTTGGCGTATCTATTGTGTTAATGTTGATTTTAAATGTACTCATTAAAAAAACTAAAATCGGTAAAGCCATTCGTGCTGTATCCTTGAGTACGGAAACTGCATCTCTATTGGGTATTAACCCTACTTTGGTTATTTCTGTAACAGTGATGCTCGCTTCTGCGTTAGGTTCTGCAGCTGGTGTATTAGTTGGCTTATCTTTCGATGCCGTAGAGCCTATGATGGGTGTTGTCATCGGATTTAAAGGATTAGCTGTATTAATCTTGGGTGGTCTTGGAAATATTACCGGTGCCATGGTAGGTGGATTCATCTTAGGTGTATCTGAAGTATTCTCTGTTGCTTATGGAGCATCTTCTTACCGTGATGCTGTAGCCTTTGGGTTAATCATTCTCTTATTGTTCTGGAGACCACAAGGTTTATTCGGATCCAAAGATAAGGGGGGACGACCATGAGTGAAATTTTAAATCCATATTATCTACAAATTGTAATGTTCTTCATTATCAATGCCATTATGGGTATTTCCATTTTCTTCACCCTTTCTACAGGGCAGTTGACATTGGGTGCGGCTGGTTTCATGAGCGTAGGTGCCTACGTGGGCGCTTTGCTTACTCTGAAAGCTGAGCTACCGATTCCGATTGCCATCTTCATTGGTGGTATCGTAGCGGCCTTAGTAGCTATTGTGATTGGTTTACCTACGACACGTTTGAAAGGCTTATACTTGGCGATTGCAACGTTAGGCTTTGGTGAAGTAGTGCGTGTTATCTTCTTGAACTTAGAAGTGACACATGGTGCACTAGGACTTTCGGGGATTCCAGCTATTGCGCAAGAATTGACAAATTATGTGTATGAATTTGATATGGACGGTTTGTTAGATATCGATGCATTAACATGGGGTAACTTGTTGACCATCATCATTTTGCTAGTTATTTTAGCATTGATTATTCTGTTCTGCTTACGCATCCACAATAGTCGTGTAGGTCGTGCATTCCAAGCGATTAAAGCAGATGACCATGCAGCAGAATTAATGGGAATCAATGTAGTGTATTACAAAATGTTAGCCTTTGTCATCGGTGCTTTTATTGCCGGTGTTGGCGGTGGTTTGTATGCGCATATTACAAACTTTATTAACCCTACAGATTTTAGCTATCACAAAGTAGTACAAATTTTATTGTTCCCAGTCTTTGGTGGTTCCAATGTAGTATGGGGATCTGTACTAGGCTCTTTTATTTTGACATTGCTACCAGAAGTATTACGTTTCTTAGCAGACTATCGTGATATTATTTATGGTGCTTTGTTGGTGATCTTGATGGCTGTTCGCCCAGATGGTATTTTGACAGAAGAATTAATGGACAAAATCTATCGTAAATTAGGTGTAAACAAGAAACCATACATTCCAGAATCACAAGTATTAACAGAACGCTTTGAAGCTTATAAAACACAGAGCAAGTCTGGTCAAGAATAGGAGGTAACCATGCTATTACAATTAGATGATGTAAGTAAAAGCTTTGGCGGTGTGGCTGCCTTGACAGGGGTTACCTTCCAAGTGAATCAAGGGGAAGTCTTTGGTGTTATTGGACCTAATGGTGCTGGTAAAACTACGTTATTCAACTTAATTACTGGAGTATTCCCTGTAAGTACTGGTAATATTGTCTTTGATGGTATGAATGTAGTTGGCATAAAACCACATCGTACAGTGGAAATGGGGATTGCTAGGACGTTCCAAAATATTCGTCTCTTTGGTAATATGACGGCGTTGGAGACTGTATTGACAGGCATGCATTGTCGCACAGGTTCTGGAGTGTTGTCTAGTTTCTTCCATACAAAACGCCAACGCATTGAAGAAGAGCGTTGCCGTGGTATTGCCTATGAGTTTTTAAAATTGGTTGGGTTAGAGGAAGATGCTGAAGAAGTGGCTACATCCTTACCATATGGTAAGCAACGTCGTTTGGAAATTGCTCGTGCCTTGGCAACGCATCCACAATTGATTTTATTGGATGAGCCTGCGGCAGGTATGAACGATAGTGAGACAGAGGTGTTGCGCCAATTGATCGGAAAAATCCGTGATTTAGGTATTACCGTGGTAGTCATCGAGCATGATATGGCGTTGATGATGAATATTTGTGACCGCTTAGCAGTGTTGAACTTCGGCAAAAAGATTGCAGAAGGAACTCCACAAGAAATTCAAAACAATCCAGATGTAATCGAAGCGTACTTAGGAAAGGAGGAATAACATGTTAAAAATTGAAAATGTAGTAGCTGGTTATGGTCATATAACAGCCTTAAAGTCTATTAACTTAGAAGTTCCTCAAGGTTCTATTGTATCTTTGATTGGTGCCAATGGTGCCGGTAAATCGACAACCATGCGTTCTATCATGGGTTTAGTAAAACCTACAGAAGGTCGCATTACCTTTGAAGGTAAAGATATTACATCTATGAAAACTCATGATATTGTGAAATCTGGTATTTCCCTCGTTCCAGAAGGTCGCCAAATATTACAAGATATGAGTGTTTACGAAAATCTAGAAATGGGAGCCTATATTCGTAAGGATGCTGAAATCAACGATGATATTAAAAAAGTGTTCAAACGATTCCCTATTCTTGACGAACGTAGTTACCAATTAGGTGGTACTTTATCTGGTGGACAACAGCAGATGCTTGCCATTGGTCGTGCTTTAATGGCTCGTCCGAAACTGTTGTTACTAGATGAACCATCCATGGGTTTGGCGCCTTTGGTAGTGAATGAAATCTTTGAAGTTATCAAAGAGATTAGCGCCGAAGGAACGACAGTATTGTTAGTAGAGCAAAATGTACGTCAAGCTTTGAAAATCGCTGACTATGCATATGTATTAGAAACAGGTAAAATCGTTCTTTCAGGACCAGCCGAAGAAATTCGTCACGACCCTAGAGTGATGGAAGCATACTTAGGCGGTAAAGTAGAATAGAATACTCTAAAATAATTAGCAGATATACAATCCATTATGGTTGTGTATCTGCTTTTTAGTGTAAGTATTTTGAATTTGTGGTTGTTGCCGATAGAAATGGAGTATATGTATACTATCATAAGAGTGTGCAGAATCTATTCTTTACAATATAAAGAAAATTGAATGGTGATAAAAACTATTGTGTATACATGAGCTACATGTCTTGTAGGAGAATGATTTTTCTTGTAAACTAGTATTATAAATATAAAATATATAACTAATATAGGAAGGTGTTTACTATGAGTATGGCAGCAAAACAAGCGCGTGGGAAAAAAGCAAATGATGTTATCTTTGCGACAAATTCACAAGCTCAAGAGGCAGCGAAACAATATGGCAAAGAAAATGTATTAATTGGAACTGTCGGATCTATCCTAGATGAAAATGGCGATATTGTTTTCTTGAAGGTGGTAGAAGATGAGTTTCGTAATTTGCCACGTAATGAATATGTTGCATATGCACCGATTGAAGGGTTAAAAGAGTTTGTGGAAGCATGTAAACAAGAATGTTTTGGACAATCTCGGCCAGATGCCTATATTGAAGGGATAGCCACAGCGGGTGGTACAGGTGGTATTCATCACTTGGTTCACAATTATACAGAACTAGGTGATAAGGTAATTACCGCTGATTGGTACTGGGGGGCATACAAGCAAATATGCCAAGATAATGGACGAGAATTAGTTACATACCCATTATTTGATGAGAACTATAAGTTCAATTTTGAAGCTTTGCAATCTTTAGTGCTAGATATTGCTGAGAAACAAGAAAATGTGGTAGTTATTTTTAACACACCTGGCAATAATCCAACAGGGTTTTCCTTGTGCGACAGCGATTGGGATAATGTATTAGACTTAGTGAAAGGTATAGTGAATACAGGTAAAAATAAAGTTATTATTGGTGTAGATGCTGCGTATATTGATTTCTCCGGACCTAAAGAAGATGTACGTCGATTCTTTAAAAAGTTTGAGCATTTGTCAAAAGATATTTTAACAGTTGTATGCTATAGTATTTCAAAAGGATTCACCATGTATGGTCAACGTGTTGGTTGTATGTTAGGTATTACTTCTGATAAAGAAGTGGCACAGGAGTTTTTTGATGTTAACCAAATGACATCTCGTGGTACTTGGTCTAACATTAATAGACCTGCTATGCGTACGGTTGCTAATATCGTGCTTGATCCTGAAAAATTAAAACGTTATGAAGAGGAACGTAATTGCTACTCTCGTCTCGTAGAAGAGCGGGCAGGTATCTTGGAATGTGAAGGAAAAGCGATTGGCTTACCAATGTTGCCATACATGGGTGGTTTCTTTGCAACAATTCCAAGCGATAATCCAAAGGCCTTGGCAGATGAATTGAAAAAAGAAAATGTATTTTTAATTCCTGTAGCTGGTGGTGTTCGCATTGCTGTATGTTCCATTCCTAAAAGACAAATTACTGGATTGGCACAACGAATTTATGATGCTATGAAACGAGTGGGGCAATTATAAACTAAGAGAAAAAATAGAGACAATAGAATAGTTACTATAGAAGTGATAAAAAGATAGTTGAATCAATGATTCGGCTATCTTTTTTGTTTTAAAATTAGTAAGTATAAGGATTAGGGATGCACTGTTTAATTGGATATCATTTTATATAAATATCGGCAAAATATGTAAAATTACTCCCACTTTTTACCACCTTTTTTAAATAATAAAATGTTCGATATTAAAGTGAAATATACGAACATATTAATAAATATTAGCAATAATGTTCGGTAGTAATGAGTATGAGAAAATAATATGTATAAATATCTATTAAATTAGTATTTGTTTGTTGTTAAAAGTGGGGAATTGTGGTAAAATTTACCATATAGTGGTAATAAGGGCGAGAAGGTGTAGGAAAAGGAGGTGTCCTTGCTATGTTTAAAGGTGAATTTTCACATACAATTGATAGTAAAGGACGTATGATAGTTCCTGCCAAAATGCGTGAACAACTAGGTGATACCTGTGTTGTTACTAGATATTTTGATAACACCTTAGCCATTTACACACAAGAAAAGTTTGATGAAATTGCAAAAAAATTAAGTTCTCAAAGCTCTAATAAAGCCAACCAACGTGGATTAGTGCGTTTTTTTGTAGGTGGGGCTGCTGACCTTGAGTTTGATAAACAAGGTCGTGTACTAATACCTAGCAATCTTCGTGCTCATGGGGAGTTAAAAAAAGATGTAGTTGTAGTTGGTAATGGCGAACGCATCGAGATTTGGAGTAAAAGTCGTTGGGAAGCGTATAACAACGAAATTTACGGTAATATTGAGGCGATGGCAGAAGAACTTGATTTGGATGATATTGGATTTTAAGTGAGGCATTATGGACTTTCATCATGTGAGTGTATTACTCAGTGAAACGCTAGACGGATTGGCAATTAAACCAGATGGAACCTATGTGGATTGTACATTAGGTGGTGGGGGACATTCCCACGCCATTGGAGAACGGTTATCCTCAAAAGGTATGATTGTTGGTTTAGATCAAGACGTAGCGGCATTAGAGGCAGCCTCTCAGAGATTATCTGATTTATCTTGTCAGGTGAAAGTGATTCAAACAAATTTTTCTAACTTAAAACAAGCTTTACAAGAGTCAGGCATTTATGAAGTAGATGGGTTTGTATTCGATTTAGGGGTTTCTAGCCATCAATTAGATACGGCGGATCGAGGGTTTTCTTATATGCAAGATGGACCTTTGGATATGCGTATGAATCAAAGTGGATCCTTAACGGCAGAAAGAATAGTGAATACCTATTCGAGTGATGACTTGTATCGCATTATCTGGGACTATGGGGAAGAGCGTTGGGCGAAACGAATTGTTCAATTTATTGTGGAAGCTAGAGAAGAATCGCCTATAGTGACTACATTTCAGCTGGTGGATATCATCAAACGTGCCATACCTGCAAAGGCTAGACAAGATGGTCCGCATCCAGCAAAACGAACCTTTCAAGCACTTCGTATCGAAGTGAATCAGGAACTTCAAATTTTGCATGATGCTTTTGTAGATGCTACATCCATGCTAAAGCCTGATGGAAGAATAGCGGTGATTACATTCCACTCTCTAGAGGATAGAATCACCAAACAAACTTTTAAAGAATTATCTCAAGGTTGCACATGTCCACCTAATTTACCAGTCTGTGTATGTCATCATGTGCCAACAGTGAAAGCTAAGAATAAGGCTGTAGAGCCAAGTAAAGAAGAAGTAGGAGTAAATCCACGGTCCCGTAGTGCCAAGTTAAGGGTAGCCGTAAAATTATAGTTAGGAGGAATATTTATGTTAGTGCGAAAGGCCGCGTATTGGGAACAATCAGCGCCCTATGTTGAACCAGTCAGAAGAAAGAAATCCAATGCCCCTGACTTTATTATGGATCTTACGCCAGATATGCGACACTGTTTGGCTACAGTTCTTATGGGAATTGTATTCGGTATAATTTGTTTGTTATTAACTGGTGTCACAGAAAATACAAGAAAAGAAACTGTCAATCTACAAGATCAAATAGTTTTAGAAAATCGCACTAATTATGAGTATAATCTAGTATTAGCAGAGTTAAAATCTCCTACACGCATTCAAAAGATTGCACAACAAAAACTTGGCATGGTATTACCAGATAGTTTCGTTTACACTAGCAAGAATACAGTGGAAGAACGTAATGTTACGATGAAAAAGGATATTAGAGAATAATGAAGGCAGTCCTTTTGGGCTGCTTTCACTTTGATTGGAGGAATGCAGATGAAACGAGTGGAAGAAATAGTAAAAATTGTATCTCCTAAGAAGGTAGAAGGTCCTGTAACATCTGTAGTAAGTCATATTACTGCGGATTCCAGAACAGTACAAGAAGGAAGTTTATTTATATGTTTAGTAGGTGCTACTGTCGATGGTCATAGCTTTGTGGGAAAGGCTATAGAGGATGGGGCTGTGGCGATTGTTGCATCAAAACCAGTCACAGTACCAGATAATGTAACCGTTCTATATGTAGACGATACGCGTCAAGCTTTGCAAGATGCTGTTCCATTCTTCTATGATTATCCAGCTTCTAAAATGCGGATGATTGGTGTAACCGGAACAAATGGTAAAACTACAACTACACATATTATTGGACATATGCTACGATCCCAAGGTTATACAGTGGGGATTATTGGTACAGTTCATATTTTGATTGATGATCAATCCTACCCAATTCATAATACAACTCCAGATGTAGCGGATTTACAGCAAATTTTACAACAAATGGTGGATGCTGGTGTGACACATTGTATTATGGAAGTATCTTCTCATGCGCTAGCATTAGGTCGTACGGCGGGGGTAGAGTACGATACAGCTGTATTTACTAATTTAACTCAAGATCATTTGGATTTTCATAAGACATTCGATAATTATTTAGCAGCAAAATCTAAGCTATTTAAACAAGTAAGTGCATCCTATCAGATGAAAGAAGGTAAAGGCGCTGTTATAAATGTAGATGATGATTACGGTCAAGCTATTGTAGATGTGACTACAGCACCTATGATTACGTATAGTACACAAGGTAAAGGTACTATGAATGCCTCTGAGTTAGCTATTACTGCTAAATCTTCTAAGTTCAACTTGTCCTATGATGGAAAAAACTATTCAATTTCCACGAAAATTGCGGGTATGTTCAATGTGTATAATACCTTGGCTGCTGTAGGAGCGGCTTTATATGAAGGATTGACGATGGAGGAGATTGTAAGTGCTTTAACTACTTTTACGGCCGTGCCAGGACGTTTTGAGCTCATTGAAGAAGGACAAGATTTTGCAGTGGTTGTTGATTATGCACATACACCAGATGGACTAGAAAACATTTTACAAACAGCGAAGAAAATTGTTGATAACCGTATTTTAGTTGTTTTTGGCTGCGGTGGTGATCGAGATGCTACGAAACGTCCAATCATGGGGCGTATTGCAGCACAGTTTGGAGATCGAGTGTTTGTGACTTCCGATAATCCACGTACAGAAGATCCTATACAAATTGTAAAAGATGTAGAAGTAGGGGTGAAAGAAGGATTACATGATGCTGTGACTTATGAAGTGATTGTAGACCGCCGTGAAGCTATTCATAAAGCAATCGGAGAAGCGACTACTGGAGATGTAGTTATTATTGCTGGTAAAGGTCATGAAGATTATCAAATTTTAAAAGATGAAACGATTCATTTTGATGATCGTGAAGTGGCAAGAGAAGCCTTGAAGGAGAAATAATATGGCACAATTTACAGTGCAAGAAGTTCTAGAGGCAACACAAGGGTTCTATGCAGGAACAAGTACTTGTTCCTTTGCTGATGTATCAACTGATACCCGTACAATTGGAAAAAATGGATTATTTGTTGCTTTGGAAGGAATGACATTTGATGGTCATGACTTCTTAACAGTTGCCAAAGAACGTGGTGCTACAGGTGCTGTAGTAAAACGAGGAAAAACGATAGAGGGCTTAGTCTGTATTGAAGTAGAAGATACACTACAGGCGTATCAGCAGTTAGCAACCTATCATCGTAGACGCTTTCCTATCCCTATTATTGGAATCACTGGTTCCTCTGGGAAAACAACAACAAAAGAAATGATTAGTGCTGTATTGGAAAAAGCTTTTACAGTATTAAAAACAGAGAAAAATTATAATAATGAAATTGGTGTTCCAAAGATGTTATTGCAATTGACGGAAGATCATGATGTATGCGTTCTTGAAATGGGGATGCGTGGGCTTGGTCAAATTGCTGAATTAGCGGAGATTGCAGAACCTACAATAGGAGTTATCACTAATGTAGGTACTAGCCATATTGAACTATTAGGTTCTCAAGAAAACATTGGAAAAGCTAAGCAAGAATTGATAGAAGCATTACCGAGTACGGGGGCAGCTGTATTGAATCATGATGATTCTTTTGTATTACCTATGGAACAGGTAACGGATGCAAAGGTTATGACCTATGGTATGCAAGAAGGTTCTCACGTACAAGGGACTCAATTAGAATATACATCAAAAGGCATTAATTTTACTGTTCGAGATACTTCTGGTGAATGGAAAGTATTTTTGCCAATGATTGGTATTCACAATGTATATGATGCTCTATCCGCTATTGCAGTTGGCACGATTTTGGGTGTACCAAAAGCTGAAATTGTGGAAGCTTTTAAAGAATTTCCAGGAATTCCAATGCGTCAAGAAATTGTAGCATTTCCAACCTTCACAGTTCTGAATGATGCGTATAATGCGAACCCAAATAGTATGGCAGAATCCATTCGTGCCATGAGTCAATTACAAGGAGCTCGTAAAATAGCTATGCTAGGAGATATGTTAGAATTGGGAGACCATTCTAAACTGGCTCATGAAGAGATTGGTAAACTTCTTGGAGAAGAGCACTATGATATGGTATTTACTTTTGGTGATATGATGAAAACTACTGCTTCTATAGCTAAACAAGTGGGTGTTCCTTATGTGTATGTAGGGAAAAGTCATCTTGATATTGCCAATGCCTATTATGATGTAAAACGAGATGGCGATGTGATTCTAGTGAAAGGATCTCGTGGTCTTAAAATGGAACGTATTATAGAAGATTTTAAAGAACGACATGAGTAAGTAAGGAGACATGTGACATGAATATGGACTATGCATTAGCCTTTGGCTTAGCCCTAGTAAGTACATTAGTATTCGGTAAAATAGGGATTCCTCTATTGCAGCGATTGAAAGCACAACAGTCGATTCGTGAAGATGGACCTCAGGCACATTTAGCTAAAGCTGGGACACCAACAATGGGCGGATTGTTTATGATGCTAGCTTTAGTCATTACAGTTTGCATAGTACCACCCTATTCTGTAACATTGTGGATGCTATTATTTTTAACCTTAGGACATGGTGCATTAGGATTTAGTGATGATTTTATCAAAGCTGTCAAACGTCGTAACTTAGGATTAACGGCAAAACAAAAATTACTAGGCCAAGCGGTATTGGCTGTCGTATTTTGTTATATCTCAATCGCCTATGCAGCCTTACCAACTACTTTGTGGATTCCTTTAGTGGATATCACTGTAGATCTTGGTTATGCCTACTATGCGCTAGCTTTTATTATTATATTGGGAACCACTAATGCTGTTAATTTAACAGATGGTTTAGATGGATTAGCAACTGGTATTTCTGCTATTGCAGGGGCTGCCTTTGCAGTGGTAGGATTATTAGTAGGTTCTTTAAGTGTTACCTTCTTTGGTATTGTCGTAAGTGCAGTTTGCTTAGGATTCTTATATTTCAATGCGAATCCAGCTAAAGTGTTTATGGGTGATACAGGCTCTTTAGCATTAGGTGGTGCTTTTGCAGGGATGGCTATTGCTACAAAAACAGAACTTCTATTAATTGTGATAGGCTTTGTATTTGTAGTAGAAGCATTATCTGTTATTTTACAGGTAGCATCTTTTAAAACTAGAGGAGTTCGTATTTTCCGTATGAGTCCGATTCACCATCACTTTGAATTAGGTGGTTGGAGTGAGCGAAAAGTAGTATATGTATTCTGGGCTGTTTCTTTGGTAATGGCTTTCTTAGGTATACTACTGTTAAGCATGAAATAATATAGATTACGGCTCTACTAATAAGGGCCGTTATTCTTGCATATAGGGTTAGGTGGTTAGAATGGATTATTCAGGTTCTCATGTATTGGTATTAGGTGCGGGACTTAGTGGTATTGGTGTAGCCCATACATTGGCTAAATTAGGCGCTACTGTAACGCTTAATGATTATAAACAAATTGATTTTGATCCTATTGAAAGTCAGCGTTTGGCAGAGAATCATATAGAAGTGATTACTGGACAACAAGATTTTGTGTTACTTGATACGGCTACGAGAGTGGTTGTATCACCTGGTATTTCTTTGGAGACACCTATTATTCAAGAGGCGAAAAAAAGAAATATTCCTGTAGTAGGGGAAGTAGAAATTGCTTATGAAGTGTCAAAAGCTCCTATTTTAGGCGTCACAGGTACAAATGGTAAAACGACAACGACTTCTTTGTTGGCAGAAGTACTGAAAGAAGCGAAATGGGATGTGTATGTAGGCGGTAATATTGGTTACTCTCTGAGTGAACAAGCCTTGGCAGTGCCTGAAACGGGTGTATTAGTAGCAGAACTTTCATCTTACCAATTAGAGAGTATAGATAAGTTTCGCACTAAAGGGGCTATCTTGCTAAATGTGACACCAGACCATTTGTTGCGCCATAAAACCATGGAACGATACCAAGAGGCAAAAGAAAATATTTTCCGCAACCAAGAATTAGGAGACTGGACAGTATTAAACTTTGATTCTCCGATTGTGGCAGATATGGCAAAACGAGTAAAAGGACATGTGTTAGGAATTAGCCAAGAAAGACCTGTCACAGATGGAGCTTATTTTGACAATAATACATGTTATGCAGTGATGCAAGGGAAAGCAGTCCCAATTATCACTACAAAAGATATTCATATCCCAGGATCTCATAATATTGAAAATATTCTGAGTGTTATTGCCTTAACATATGCATTGGGTGTAGCTGTAGAAGATATCCATCAGGCTATTGCAAAATTTCATGGTGTAGCCCATCGTTTGGAACGCATTCGTACCTTGCATGGAGTTACCTATTATAACGATTCTAAAGCAACTAATACGGACTCCACTATTAAAGCCTTAGAATCCTTTACCTCACCTCTTGTGTTGATTGCAGGTGGTAAAGATAAAATGACAGATCTGGAAGAAATGATGGAGTTAGTGAAAACTAATGTAAAAGAGTTAATTCTTATTGGTGAAGCAGCACAACGTTTTGCAGAAGCTGCTGTCAAAGTGGGAGTGCCACACATTCATCGTTGTGAATCTATGGAAGAGGCAGTATCCCTAAGTGCTCGTATAGCGGAAGATGGGGATGTAGTATTATTATCTCCAGCTTGTGCAAGTTTTGATTGGTATGCACGATTTGAAGATAGAGGAGATCACTTCCGAAGATTGGTAGAACGATTGTAAGGGGATATACATGAATATCATGATTTCAGGTGGCGGTACTGGAGGACACATTTATCCAGCCCTCACGATTTATAAAACATTAGAAACAATGGTAGATGCTAACTTTCTCTATGTAGGAACTGAAAGAGGCCTTGAGTCCCGCATTGTTCCTAAAGAAGGAATTCCATTTACCACATTGCCAGTGCAAGGTTTACAGCGTACATTATCTTTAGATACATTGGTTACTGTAGGAAAAACGATATCGTCTTTATGGAAAGCGAATCGCTTAATATCTAAGTTTCAACCAGATATTGTGATTGGTACTGGTGGCTATGTATGTGGCCCTCTATTATTAGCAGCTGCTTTGCGTGGAATTCCTACATTAATTCAAGAACAAAATGTAGTGCCAGGCATAACGAATAAAATTTTAAGTCGCTTTGTAGATGTGGTAGCGGTAGGATATGAAGAAGCGACTCCACATTTTCCTAATGCAAAGCAAGTAGTGTATACAGGGAACCCTGTGCGCCCCAATGTGGTGACTGCAAATCGAGAAGAAGCTAGGGCGTATTTTGGCTTACAAGAAACACAAACAGCTATTTTAGTAGCTGGTGGATCCCGTGGTGCACGGAGTATTAATAAGGCTATGCTAGCTGTCCATGAACATTATAAAGATAGAGAGGATATTAAAATTATTCATGCTACAGGAACTGATGAATACAGTCGTGTTTGTGAAAGCTTAGGTATACAAGAGGGAGAAGTTTACAGCCCAACATCACATATTGTCCCTTACTTAGACAATATGGATATGGCCATGGCTGCATCAGATATGGCTATTTTCCGGTCAGGAGCAATTGGCTTGGCAGAATTGGCTGTACGTGGTATACCATCTATTTTAATTCCTTACCCTTATGCAGCTGCTGACCATCAAACTTTCAATGCAAAAGCATTTGTAGAGGCAGGTGCTTCTACGATGATAGTAGATAAAGAATTAGATGGTACAAGATTATTACAATCGGTAGATGCTATGCTAGAGGATCAAGAATGTCGCCAACGCATGGCCCAAGCTACATTACAATTAGGAAAGCCTAAGGCAGCTATAGAAATTGCTACATTGGCTCTATCCATTAAGAGATTATAGGAAGGAGTATCTCTATGTTAGATACCTATCAACGTATACATTTAATCGGAATTGCAGGCTCTGGCATGCGTGCTATTGCACATGTATTGATTGAAAAAGGGTTTATTGTATCTGGTTCCGATATTCAAGAATCTGCTATTACAGAAAAATTTAGACAGGCAGGGGCTACTATTTTTATGGGGCATGATGCTGAACATGTAGAAGGAGTAGATGTGGTCATCCGCTCTACTGCTATCAATGATGATAATCCTGAAATTCTAGGGGCTAGAGAACGAAACATTCCAATTTTACACCGTTCTGATGTAGTGAAAGCAGTGTTAGATGAAACCTATGGCATTGCTGTTGCTGGTGCGCATGGTAAGACTACAACTACGTCTATGATTGGGCAAATTTTTATGGAAGCAAACCAAGATCCAACCATCATCATTGGTGGAGAAGTTGATTATTTAAATGGTAGTAGCCATGTAGGTAAAGGTAAATATAGTATCGCTGAAGCTGATGAAAGTGATGGGTCTTTCTTGCATTTAAATCCTAAACGCATTGTGATCACGAACATTGAAAATGACCATATGGACCATTATCGAACGGTAGAAAACTTATTACGAGCTTTCACAGAGTTTTCTATGAAGTTACCAGAAGATGGTATTGCTGTGGTATGTGGTGATAATCCTTCGATTCGACGGATTATGCCAGATATTAAACGTCAATGTATTACTTATGGTTTAGGAGCAGGCAACGATTATCGCATTGACAACTTACGTATTGAACAAGGGATTACTACCTTTGAAGTAGTCCATAAAGATGCCGTGTTAGGCACGTTACGATTAGCGGTACCAGGTCAACATAATGCGTTGAATGCACTAGGAGCACTTGTAGTAGCTTTGGGAGAAGGAATCTCCTTTGAAGTAGCTGCTCAAGCATTGCGTAAATTTATTGGAGCTAAGCGTCGCTTTGAGACAAAAGGGCATGTAAAAGATGTTTGGGTTGTAGATGATTATGCACATCATCCTACAGAAATTGCAGCCACAATTAAAGCGGCAAAATCTTTGGAAGATCATCGTGTTGTGATTATGTTTCAACCGCATCGGTATAGTCGTACAAAGCTGTTGCTGCGTGAATTTGGGATCGCCTTTAAAGAAGCTGACTTAGTTTTCATTACAGATATTTATAGTGCTGGTGAAAAACCTGAGGCGGGGATTGATGGTATGTCCATTCCATTGATGATTAAAGAATTGACAGGCAAAGAGATTCATTATGTGGCAGATGTAAATGACTTGCCACAAACTGTGTTAGAGTATGTTCAACCCAATGATTTAGTCATCACTATGGGGGCAGGTAATATTAATCAATTTGGACCTAAATTATTAGCTTTATTGGAGGAAAAATAAAGTGAAGGATAAACGTATTATTGTCCTCATGGGAGGACCATCAAAAGAAGCTGATGTATCTAGAAGGACGGCTGCGGCTATTGCAGAAGCATTACAAAGCAAAGGGTATGCAGCTACAACATTAGAATGCAATCCTAGTACAGTAGTACAAGATTTACAAAATTTAAATTGTGATGTTGTATTTAATGCGATTCATGGCAAATATGGTGAAGATGGAGCCTTGCAAGGGACCCTTGAAATGGCAGGTATTCCTTATACAGGCTCCGGTGTTATGGCGCATGCTGTAGGTATGAATAAAAAGATGAGCAAGCATGTATTTTTGGGGGCTCAGATTCCCACAGCAAATTCAAAATCCTATGATAATCAATTAGAATCTGTGGATGCAATCCTAGAAGATATTCACGCTAACTTTAAAGTACCATTTGTGGTCAAAGCAGCTAGTCAAGGTTCTAGTATTGGTGTAGCGATTATTAAGGATGAAGCCACTGTTGATGCAGAAGTAAAACAAGTATTAGACATAGACCATGTCATCGTAGTAGAAGAATTTGTAGATGGTAGAGAATTTACTGTATCTGTATTAGATGGTAAAGCTTTACCAGTGATTGAAATTCGACCACATTCTGGTGAATATGATTATGCTTCTAAATACACAACTGGTGCTACTGACTATTTAGTGCCAGCACCAATTACAAAAGAACAAGCTGCTACTATGCAACGCATTGGCGAAGCTGTATATCAACAAATGCAATGCGCCGGTGTTATTCGTGTGGACATTATGATGAACAGCACAGATGACATGTTTGTACTGGAATATAATACAGTACCGGGTATGACGGCTACATCTTTAGTACCTAAAGCAGCAAAAGCTATAGGAATTGAATTTCCTGAATTGTGCGAACAAATTCTTCATTCAGCTGGATTGCATAAATTTTAGGAGTAGCTATGAGTGTAAATGGATTTCAAGAACAGAGGGGACAAAGAGTGCCTCCATATAGGGAACATCCAACTAGTGAAAGACCAATCCATCCTATAGAAGAGGAAGATAATCCTTGGGAAGTTGTCACTATAGATACACCTGAAGGGCCTAAACGTGTACGACGTAGACGAAAACAAAAACCGACACGAAAATCCAAACCAGCAATTTGGAAAATTGTAGTAGGAGCATTCATTTTAATTGGTATTTTTACATTACCATTACCTATTGGACAAATTCAGGTTAATGGAACAGAACAATTAACTTCGGAAGATGTGGTAGCTATTGGTGATTTAGGATATCCAGTCAATATTTTGCGCGTACGAACAGGTGCGTTAGAAGAACGATTGCAAAAAGATATGAGGGTAGATACTGCGCATGTGTTCTATGCCTTACCGTTGACATTGCAAGTTGATATAAAAGCTCGTAAAGCCGTAGTTGTAGTGCCATCACAATTTGGATTTGTAGCATTGGATAGACAGGGGATGGTTATTGCTAGTAGCCCTACTATTCCAGATACCACAGTTCCTATTATTTCAGGCGTTCGTTTAGGAAATGCATTATTAGGTGATACTATAGAAGCAGCGGGTATTCGAGTAGCTATTGCATATATGGAAGCATTCACTGAGGATAAGCGCAAACAAATTGGTGAAATTAATGTAGGTGATGCTGAAAAAATCATTGCCTATACAGTTGATGGGTTGCCAATTCATATTGGTGATCAAAACAATTTAGAAGAAAAAGCAAAAATAACGACAGATATGCTAGTAGATATTGCACAGCGTCATGTCAATGCTGAATATATTGATGTTAATATTAAAACCCCTTTTATTAAAACACAATAAAGGAGCATAAAGTTGAAACAAGGGCGAATAGCCATAGCTGTAGTGAGTATGATTGTAGGAGTTATGCTTGTTACGCAGTACAAAATGACACAAACCATTGCGGAAGGCAATGTAAACTTGCAAAGAAGTGGAGAATTAGCTTTAAAGATTAATTCTCTTCAAGAAGAACGAGCAGGTCTAAGAAAGCAAATTGCTACTATGAAAGAAGAAGGAAGTTTAGAGGGAATTAAAGAAGAAAATAGAGTATTATCTCTTAGGGCTTCCTTAGTCGATGTAGAAGGACCCGGAGTTGTCTTAACAATAACGGATAGTAAGACTCCCGTAAAAGATGGAGAAAACCCAAATTTATATTTAATTCATGATGAAGATATGTTGCGTATTGTAAATGAATTAAGAGCAGCTGGTGCAGAGGCAATCTCTATTAATGATCAACGGCTAATAGGAACATCAGAAATACGTTGTTCTGGTCCTACGATTACCGTGAATGGAAAGATTTTTGCTCCTCCTTTTATTATAAAAGCTATTGGTGATACCAAAACATTACACTCCTCTTTGACCATGCGCGGTGGGGTGGTGGAGTCTCTCAAATATTGGGGGATTGAAGTAAAAATTCAAGATGAAGCTCATATAACAGTCCCCGCTTATGATGGAACAATGAAACAAAATTACATCAAAGTGAAGGGAGGACAATAATGGTATATGTATGGATTCTAGGGGGCTTAGTCGTAGGGGTTGCTATCGGAATCATAAGCCCTTTTGATGTGCCTGTATCGTATGCAAAATATACTTCTGTCGCCCTATTAGCAGCATTAGACTCTGTTTTTGGCGGCACTAGAGCAGCTATTGAAAGAACTTTTCAATTATCTATTTTTATTACGGGGTTCTTTTCTAATTCCTTACTAGCTGCGGTCTTAGTATTCTTAGGAAATGCAGTGGGTATAGACTTATACTATGTAGCATTGATTTCATTTGGGTTGCGACTGTTTCAAAATACGGCAGCTATACGTAGATTATTATTAACAAAACGACTACATACATAGAAAAAAATAAAGTCATTTCTTGACTTTCATTGAAAAAATATAAAATATATTGTAAAATAAAAGCAAATTATAATGATAAGATAGACTAGTAATATAATGTCATAGTAACAATATATGAAATATATCTCTAGTAAAGAGGAGGATCATTCGATGTCAGAGTTCGCAAAAATTAAAGTAATTGGTGTTGGTGGCGGCGGTGGAAATGCCGTATCTCGCATGATCGGTAGTGACTTGGAAAATGTTGATTTCTTAGTAGCTAATACTGAAACACAAGCCTTAGATGGTACAAATGTACCTGTTCGCATTCAAATTGGTGAAAAAGCTACTAAAGGTCTTGGTGCGGGTGCTAACCCAGAAGTAGGCCGTGAAGCTGCAGAAGAAAGTCGTGAAGATATTTTAAAAGCATTGCAAGGTGCTGATATGGTATTCGTAACTGCTGGTATGGGTGGTGGCACTGGTACTGGTGCAGCTCCAGTAGTAGCAGAATGTGCACGTGAAGCTGGTGCATTGACAGTAGGTGTTGTAACAAAACCATTTGGCTTTGAAGGTAAAAAACGTAAAGAACAAGCTGAACGTGGTATTGAAGCATTAACTGGTAAAGTTGATACAATTATTACAATTCCAAATGACCGTTTATTGGGTATTATTGACCGTAAAACTTCCTTAAAAGATGCTTTCTTAACAGCTGATGAAGTATTGCGTCAAGGTATCAAAGGTATTTCTGACTTAATTACAAAGCCAGGTTTAATCAACCTTGACTTTGCTGACGTAAAAACTATCATGACAAACCAAGGTGAAGCATTGATGGGTATCGGTGTAGGTGAAGGTGAAAACCGTGCTGTAGATGCTGCTAAACAAGCAATCAATAGCCCATTATTGGAAACTTCCATTGACGGTGCAAAAGGAATCTTGTTAAATATTACTGGTAGTGAAGAGTTAAGCTTATTTGAAATCAATGAAGCAGCAGAAATTATTTCTGAAGCAGCGGACCCAGAAGCAAATATTATCTTCGGTTCTGTTATTGATGAAAACGTAGGGGACAAAGTGTTTATCACTGTTGTTGCTACAGGTTTTGGTGACCAAGGTTCTACTAATGGATTTGCTCGTAAAAGCCCATTTGGAGCTACAGGTAACTCTCCAGAAGTACCAGCTTTCATGAAACGATAAAATTCTCATATAAGGAGGATATTATGAAAAAAGTTTTAGTAGCCACAGCGGTATTAGCCGCATTTAGTGCCTCTGCATTTGCAGCTGCTGTGCCTGTAACTACTATTAATGTAGGCGAAACAAAAGTGGCCGCAGAGTATTCTTTGTCTAAAAAAACAGCACAAGATACAAAACGCAAAGATGGTTTTGGTGTGTCAGCACAACAAGGCGTATCTGATACATTAGCTGCACAATATTCTTTTAATAAAGTTCGTCGTACAGGTGCAGATATCAAAGATCATCAATTAGCAGGTGCCTATGCAGTACATCCTAATGTAAATATCTACGGTGCTGGTACATACGTAGATATGGGACCTAAACAAAGTGGTTTTGGATACCAAGCAGGTGTGATCGGACATACTCAATTAGCTGATAAAATTGAAGGTTTTGCTAAAATCGGTTTCGGAAATGATATTAAAGGAACCTATCAATTAGGCGCTTCTTATGGGTTGCGTCCAGATGTTGATTTAAATGTATATTATCAATATGATAAATACAGTATGAATCAAAACAAAACAGATGTAAAAGGCTTGCATGCAGGTGTAGGTTATTCTTTCTAATTGAAAAGAGTAATATCTGTTGAAAGATAATAGATAATATATTAGGACTGTAATACATGGTAGCTTACTTTGTATTGCAGTCCTTTTGATTTATTTATGTGATAAATGTGAACAGTTAATCAGTATATGTTAACAAATAATTTGAAAAATAGGTTGACTATATTGAACTTGATTAATTATAATAAAGGTGTAACAGAATGTAAGAATCATGTAAGCTTGTAAGATCCAGTATACCCATATCATGGGGAGGAGGCACTATGCATACACTATGTAAGGGCTTGACAAGTGTAAGGGAAATTCCTAATACCGTGATTGTACGTAATGTACAATATAAACGAACTACAAGATCACCACAGTTACAAATTAACTATACCCCAAGAAAGCAGGAGCATATAGTGACTGTTTGTAATTCTAAAGGCACTTTAGTGTCCACGATGTTAGAAGGGTTTGACTCCGAAAGGAGCCACCATGCTGAGGTTTCATTGGGGGAAATGCCGAAGGTTTGGCCAGGTGAATTAAAAGACAGAACAAGAACAAAATTCGTGTTTACACCCGAATCTATACTTGAGTTTGTTGAGGCTATTCAAGATGATAATTCCATCTATCGGGAAGAGGTACCAGTAGTACCAGAATTAATGGTTTTATCACATATGGCACATCATGTGTTAGATGAAGCAATGTTACTTCAATTAGATATTACGTTTTCTGCACCATTTTATGGTGGAGATGTTATTTCTGTAGAAAAACTTATAATCCATTCAGATAAGCATACGCAAATTGGTGAGTGCGAACTAGTTGGAACTCATGGTGGGCGTGCACACTGCAAATGGATTTATGAAGAGGAGTTAGTAAATGTTACAGACTAGAGATTTGACAAAAATGGCTTTGTTAGTGGCATTAGCCTGTGTAATGGCACAATTATCGGTTCCGAACCCCATGGGTGTGGGAATGATTTCCTTAATTACCATTGCATTATGTTTGATTGGCTTGATATTGCCACCAAAGCAGGCATTTTTGACTTTATTAGTCTATGTATTATTAGGAGCAGTTGGATTACCTGTATTTACTGGATTTACTGGTGGTATGGGAAAAATACTAGGTCCTACAGGTGGGTTTATTTTGATTTGGCCTATTGCCTATACTGCGGTTAGTTGCTTAAAGGGAACAGAAAAAAGTTTTCTTAGATATGCTGTAGTAGCTACAGTAGTAAGTATTGTGATTACTTATGTAGCGGCAGTGCCGTACTTCATGTCTGTTGCAAATATACCATTCACTACTGATGGATTACAAAAAGCCTTAGGAATTTTGTTCTATCCATTTATCATTGGTGATATTGTAAAAGCAATTCTATCTGCCTGGATTGCTACGAAAATTAAATTCTAGTTATATAAGTAGAATAGCGATCAAATCCTTTTGGATTTGGTCGCTTTTGTTGTATAAGGATGTCAACTGACCTCCCATATCAATTACTCATTATTTAAAAGTGTTTTACCTAGGCAATTCAGGTAAGAAAATATGAATACAAATGTGTAAAAGTAGAGGATTCTCCTATTTTTACAAGTTTGCTATATCTAATTGGTATACATGATATAGTGGTTTTTGTTGAAATAAACTACAATATGTTGTAAACTGAAT
>NZ_RQVB01000008.1:0-130978 GCF_003992265.1 Veillonella sp. CHU594 | reverse complement strand
AGTAGTTAAGCTCGTAAACGCCGAAAGTACTTGGCTGGAAACGGCCTGGGAGGATAGGAAGTTGCTGATTAAGAAAAGAAAAAGAGACACCGAATGGTGTCTCTTTTTCTTTTCTAATGTAATATATTATTTTGGTCTAGCCGTTTCCAGCCAGATTAATCGAGTAATGACTAAGGTATATCTGATAAGGCCTGGGATAAGCAGGGCTCATGATTTAAAGGAGCAAAGCGACGCATAAATCATAGAGCATCGCTTAGTTCCTGGCGTAAGGTTTTAAAGCCCGAAGGGCGAATAAAACCCACAGTCAGGAACAAAGTAGGAAAAGGAAAATGTAAAAAGGTAAAAAAAGAAGAAGCGACGCATAAATCATAGAGCATCGCTTAGTTCCTGGCGTAAGATTTTGAAGTCCAAAGGGCGCACAAAATCTACAGCCAGGAACAAATAGGAAGTTGCAACTGACAAAGTACAAAGAGAGCCATTTTCTTCAAACAATAATAATTTAGGGCAATATAAAAGACCATAATGAACTATATCAGTTCATTATGGTCTTTTTACATATCAATATTTAATTCGCTACCTTTACTTCTAAAGATTGACCACGAACTTTATTTTGATCCATTGCTTGCACCAATGTCTCAGGGGTTACTTCTAAATCTGTATCTTTTTGAACTGTTACTGTAAATAGTTGACCAGGTTCATAGTAAATATTTTCTCCACGCATAAAGAATCCCCCTACTAATGAAACTACTGCCGTTACAGCAACAGCACCAGTATCATCAGAACCATATCCATTTACATACCCGTTAAGTGGAATAGTTACATTATTAAGAGTTTTAATACTTGGGATATCTATAATTAAACGGCCTCCTCGACCAAACATACCATTCCCATGAGAATCAATCACTTTACCTCTAACTTCTTCACCTTTTGGAATAATGATTGTTCCATTAAGAATTAAATTATCAACAGTCCTTAGAACAAAGCTAGTATTTTTCTTACTTTTTTTTAGAGCTAATAGGTTGTGTTAATTCTAGTGTAATAGGTGTATCTTTGGGAATATAAAGGTTTCCCTTAGGGATGGTTCCTATTGTCATAGACTTTGGGGATACGATATCTTTTATTCTGTTAGAAATACTATTTGGATTTTCTTGAGGCTGCTTTTCTAATGCAGGATTTATTGTAGTTTTAATAGCTACATTAATATCGTGTCCCTGCTTTGCATCTACTGTAGATGGTGATAGGCTAGCTGTTAATGCACTTACTAATAAAGCAATCATATAATACTTACGTTTCATAAAATATACCCCCTATATAATTTATAATATATAAATATGCTTACAGAATATCATAATTTAGATTATTTTTCCACTTTCTTGACTTCATATAACCATAGATGAAAAGAAAAATATAGAATTAAGAGACCATTTGTAAACCCAACAATATTCCCCAAGGTTGCCTATTGTCCTAAACCTTTCTACAAGGTATAATGAAGTAGATTATAATACGAAGTAACAATTGTACTTACGTAGAGAGGAAATTAGATAAAAAATGAAACAAGTTATGATCGCTACGGACCATATGAGTCATGTGTACCAAGACGAAATGGGCCGTGAGGTACACGCCTTACAGGATGTGAGCGTTCACATTCATGAAGGTGAGTTTGTCAGTATTATAGGGACCAATGGGAGTGGTAAAAGTACCCTTGCCAAACATTTTAATGTCCTATTGCAACCTACATCTGGTACCGTTACCGTTTTAGGAATGGATACAAAAGAAGAACAATTAATTTGGAATATTCGCCAAAATGTGGGCATGGTATTCCAAAATCCAGATAATCAAATCGTGGCAGCCATTGTAGAAGAAGATGTGGCTTTTGGTCCAGAAAACTTAGGGGTACCAGCCCCAGAGATTCGCAGTCGTGTGGACGCAGCCTTAGCAGCGGTAAACATGTCGGACTATGCTTTACATGGTCCGCACTTATTATCAGGAGGGCAAAAGCAACGTATCGCCATTGCTGGTGTTTTAGCGATGAAGCCGAAATGTATCATATTAGATGAGCCAACGGCTATGCTTGATCCCAAAGGACGCAAAGAAGTCATGGATACGGTGTACCGTCTCAATAAAGAAGAAGGTATCACTATCGTATATATTACGCACTTTATGGAAGAAGCAGCTTTAGCAGATCGTATCATTGTGATGAAACAAGGTAAGGTCATCGATGAAGGAGCTCCAAAAGATGTATTTATGAATGTAGATACGTTAAAAGGTCTTGGTCTAGATGTGCCGGTGCCGTCAGAAATTGCGGTGCGCTTACAGGAAAAAGGGGTCACTATGCCAAAGGGCATTACTAGCAATGAAGAACTAGGGGAGGCCATATGTCAATTCAATTAGAACATGTAACCTACACCTATGGACAGGGGACACCTTTTGAAAAAACGGCTCTTCACGATGTGAGCTTGACCATTCACGAAGGTGAGTTTGTAGGCATCATCGGCCATACCGGGTCGGGTAAATCCACCTTAGTACAACATCTGAATGGTTTATTGCATCCTACCTCAGGTACCGTAACAGTCAATGGTGTGGACCTAGTAGGTAAAACAGAAACAGTAAAACAAACACGTCATAAAGTAGGCATGGTATTCCAATATCCAGAGCATCAGCTCTTCGAGGAAACCATTGCTAAAGATATTGCCTTTGGACCTAAGAATCTAGGATTTGATGAGGCGGAAGTGGACCGCCGTGTGCGAGAAGCCATGAAATTTGTAGGCTTAGACTACGATACCTATGCAGAGCGGTCTCCCTTCCATTTGTCGGGTGGACAAATGCGCCGTGTGGCTATCGCAGGGGTTATTGCCCTAGATCCAGACTATTTAATTCTTGATGAGCCTTCTGCTGGGCTCGATCCATTTGGACGAGAAGAAATCTTTGGAGAAATTCTGAAACTACATAAGGAAAAAGGGATTACCGTTATCCTTGTGTCCCATAATATGGAAGATATTTCTCGCATGGCGAATCGATTGATTGTTATGCACCAAGGGCAAGTCTTATTAGATGGCAACCCTATTGAAATTTTCCATAATGACCGTGAGAAATTACAATCTGCTGGCGTGGATGTACCGCCATTGTCGCAAACCTTGCAAGCTTTGGCAGAACGAAATATTCCTGTGAATATCGATCGTGTTCATGTTCATGAGGCAGTAGCAGATATTTACGACTATCTCAAGGAGGTGCACCATGCTAAGTAATATTACCATTGGCCAGTACTTTCCAGGAGATTCCTTGTTACACCGCATGGACCCACGGGCTAAGATTATAGCCACTATGATTTTCATCATTGCTATTTTCTTTGCGGATAGTTTGGTGACCTATAGCATTGTAGCGGCCTTTACCTTCGGATGTTTGGGGTTATCTCGTTTACCAGTGCGGCTGGTGTGGCTGTCTATTAAACCCTTGTGGATTATCATTGTATTCACCTTGGCTATTCACGTATTCACCACACCGGGAGAATATCTATTTACCTATGGTTGGCTTCATATCAGTCGAGAAGGTCTTAATTTGGGTGGCCTTATGGCAGGACGATTGATTTTCTTAATCGTATTCTCATCCTTGTTGACCTATACAACATCGCCCATACGGTTGACGGATGGTATTGAAAGACTCCTAAATCCATGGAAACGTTTTGGTGTGCCAGCCCATGAATTGGCTATGATGATGACCATTGCCTTGCGGTTCATTCCAACACTATTAGAGGAAACAGACCGCATTATGAAAGCCCAAGAATCCCGTGGTGCTGATTTTACTACAGGATCCTTACTGAAACGGGCTAAAAATATGGTGCCTTTACTTGTTCCATTATTTATTAGTGCTTTCCGCCGTGCCGATGAATTGGCAGTAGCTATGGAATCTCGTTGTTACCGAGGTGGAGAAGGTCGTACACGGATGAAAGAATTACGCTATAGTCCATTAGATTTCTATGGTATTGGCGCAGTGGTGTTCGTGAGTCTTCTCTTAGCTGTATTGCGGTGGGGACTTGGTATATGACAAGAACCATACAACTCATCGTCGCCTATGATGGCACAGAGCTTTGTGGATACCAACGACAACAGAATGGACCTACCGTACAAGGCTATTTAGAGGAAGCTTTATCTAAGGTTTGTAATGAACCCATCACGATTTACGGATCCTCTCGGACGGATGCAGGTGTCCATGCTAGAGGACAAGTAGTGGCATTCACTACTACGGGTAAGATTCCCGTAGATAATCTAATGAGAGCCCTCATTGCTCACATGCCACCTTATATTGTGGTCCGTGAGGCACAGGAACTGTCGTCGGATTGGAATCCACGGAATTATGTGAAAGGGAAGGAATACATTTACACCATTCATAATGATGCCGTGGTTGATCCACTACAACTGCGTTATGCCTACCATGTGCGCAAACCGTTGGATATATCGTCCATGAAGCAAGCCGCAAAGGCATTAGAAGGGACACATAATTTCAGTACTTTCAAAGGCCATAATACGACGGTACAAGATCCAGTGAAAACCATGTACGCTGTAAAGGTATTCCAAGAGGGAACGACTGTCAGAATCCATGTATTAGGAGATGGATTCGTGTATCACATGGTGCGGAATATAGCAGGATTCTTGGTGGATGTAGGCTTAGGTCGCTTTCAACCGGAGGACGTGCCACGTATTATAGCTGGTGAGAATAGACAATTAATCGGGAAAACAGCGCCTGCCCATGGACTGTGTTTAGATACGGTGTTTACTGATGAGGCTAGCTTACAAGAGCGGGTACGGAGCATAGCGAACCTATAGGCAGATATGCAGGTATGTATAAGGAGTATCTGCAACAGATAGAAAGTCGTTATGTAATTGTTGTGAAACATCACATTTGTTAATATATAAGTGTAGCCCTACGATAGGGCGTACAATGTAGGAGGTTATCATGAAAGAAGACGGAATCCACACGCATATTGCGATCAAAATGCCAGAGTATATTATTGATGTAGATGAATTGGTGAATGATCCGGTGAATCGTCGTAAATTAGCTCGATTCATTATGAAACGCCATTTAGATATGGATAAAATTATTAATGAATTTGTAAACAATCCAGAGAACGAAGCAGAATTAATGCGCTTTGCAGCATCTGTGGTATTCTCCAAAACAGGCCGCGACATGAATGAATATAGTGAAGATTTGTTGCCATTGTTCTTTGAAGAAGCAGTATACGAAGACGACTTGCTGTAGTACAAGAGTTGGGACTAGGTCCGATCCCTGTTGATTATAGGCATATGAAATACATACGAAATACAATGAAAGGGTCCTGTGGGACCCTTTCATTGATGTATAGAGAGATATGCCTATTGTCATGTAAAACAAGTTGGCGATTACTCTTATATGAGTAGTGCTAGCATGTATTATAGAATCTAAAAAATAGAGGAAAGTTGATGATGGAATCAACTTTCCTCTATTGTATTTGGAGTTATTTTATATGTTATTCAGTATGTTATTCAAACCAAATGTATTTTGCCAATACAATCGCACCTAGTACATACATAAACCAGTGTACATCTTTATGACGGCCAGTGATAAACTTCATCAAAGGATATACAATAAGACCAGCGGCAACACCATTAGCAATACTGTATGTAAATGGCATTAATACAATAACTAAGTAGGCAGGGAAACCTTCTGTCCAATCGGAGAAGTCGATTTCACGGATAGCTTCCATCATTAGTGCTCCTACTAAAATAAGTACAGGGGCTGTAGCTGCATTCGGAACTAATGCGATTAATGGAGCAAAGAATAGACAAAGGATAAACATGATGCCGCAAGTAACAGCAGTCAATCCTGTACGACCGCCAGCACCTACGCCAGCAGCACTTTCAACGAATGCAGTAATTGTGCTAGAACCAAGCATAGCACCGAAGCTAACGCCAAGGGAGTCTACAATCATAGCTTTACCAAGACCTGGGAATTCACCCTTTTTAGGGTCTGCAATGCCTGCTTTAGAGGCAGTAGCAATCAGTGTGCCCATGGAGTCAAAGAGTTCAACGAAAGTAAATGAAAAGATAATAGTAATAAGTCCAACATGGAATGCTGATGAAATATCCAATTCCATAAAGGCAATTTTACTGAAATCAGGGACTGCTATAATGCTTAAAGATTCTGGTAAAGTAGCGATACCAGTCGCATAAGCAATGATAGATGTGATGATAACACCAATTAATAGAGATCCAGGGACACGACGAGCCATGAGAGCGGCAGAGAAGAACAAAGAGAAAAGAGATAAAAGCACTTCAGGGTTGCTTAAGTTTCCTAATGTTAATAAGGTTTCTGATGCAGCTGGTGCTCCATGACCTTTGGCAGTTACAATGTCGTTCAATGTGCCAGGTTGTAAGGATAAGGCGATAGTCATAAGTCCAGATAGTTTCAAACCAATGATACAAATGAACAAGCCAATACCTACGGTGATAGCAATCTTTAAAGAAGAAGGAATTGCTTCAATAATAAGTTGACGGATTTTCGTCAGAGTCAGTACAAGGAATACAAGACCAGAAATAAATACAGCACCTAATGCTGTTTGCCATGTTAACCCCATACCTAGAACCACGGTGAAGGAATAAAAAGCTAATAGGCCAACTCCTGGTGCTAAAGCAATAGGATAATTAACAAATACTCCCATGGCAATGGTGACTAAACCACCACCCAAGGCTGTAGCAATTAATACAGCATCTTTATCCATACCAGCTAGGCTTAGTAAGTTGGGAGCTAATAGCAAAATATATGCCATCGTAATAAAAGTCGTCAGTCCTGCTAGTATTTCTGTACGGACTGTAGTATTTCGCTCCTTTAAGGCGAATACGCGTTCTAACATGGTGAACCTCCTAGTAATAAATAAAATTACATCCTTATTGTAGCATAGACTAGAAGGTTAGGATAGGTTTTTTGAGTCAATTTATTTAAAAAAATTATAAAACTTATAAAATTATATAAATTATACTAATAAGTTTATAATGGAGTACATTAGTAGGCGACACTGGTTTTCAGTATGTGTAAATATACAAAATATATTGCTTATATGCATATTGTGAGTGTTACTTATGCAATATAGGTACTAAATATGTACACAATCTATATAGACAAAATTCGTTGTTCTATATATAATATAGATTAGGTATAAATCCTACTTTTGAAGAGGTATTATTTATGAAAATTTCTACTAAAGGTCGATATGCATTACGCGTGCTAGTTGATTTGGCAGAGCACAGTGTAGATCGCAATGTATCTATTCGTGAAATGGCGGAGCGCCAAAATATTTCTGATAAATATTTAGAAGGAATTGTAGCACGATTGAGTGCAGCAGGATATGTAAAAAGTGTTCGTGGTAAGTATGGTGGTTACCAACTGACAAAAGAGCCAAAAGACTATACGGTCTATGATATTCTTGCTGCTACAGAAGATTCTATTGCAGTTGTAGCTTGCTTAGAGGAAGATGTGAACACATGTCCGATGAGCGAAGGATGCCGTACATTGCCATTATGGGAACATCTACAAAATCATTTGCGTGAATATATGCAAAGTTTAACGCTTCAAGATGTTATTGACCGACATTTTTCAGTGTAAGTTGTAAGAAAGAGGTAAGGGAATTTTAGGATGAAAAAAGAGAAATTAAAGGTAGAGCAAGAAATCGGCTTCCCTTTATATGCAGCAGCAAAAGAAGCTTTGCGAGCATGTCAACCAGAACTTTCTGAGTTGGGGATCACATATACACAATATCTTGCAATGTCTGTTATTTGGGAATATAAAGAAGCGAATCTAAAAATGATTGGAGAGAGAATCTATTTAGACTCGGGAACATTAACTCCATTGTTACGGAAGCTAGAGAAAAAAGGCTTAATTATACGTGAACGATTTAAACAAGATGAGCGTTCTATGATGATTACGTTAACAACAAAAGGAAAGTCTTTGGAGAAAAAAGTTCGACATATTCCAAATTTAATTGAAACGAAATTGGGATTATCTCAAGAGGAGCTTCAATTGTTACAGAATTTGTTATGGAAAGTCTTGCATAATGTCAAAGGCTAGATAGTGACAATCTACTTATAGTTACAATGAGTAGAGGATAGTATATCAACTATCCTCTATTTTTATTTCCCTGTCTATGGAGGGGACTTGTTGGGGCCTTACAGTAGATATGTTACAATAAGGTTACAATTTGTATATATCTAGAGGGAGTAAAGTATGAAAGGATTACAACAAACAGGAATGGTGGCAGTGTGGATTCTTACTATAGGGATGTCACTGCTTGCCATTTGTTATACAATGATTATTCCTTTCCTTCCCGTGTATCTTTTAGAGCTCGGTGTGGAACAGGAACAGTTAGCTCTTTGGTCAGGCTTATCATTTTCTATTTCATTTTTTATCGCTGCTATCATGGCTCCTGTATGGGGTCGATTGGCGGATCAGCATGGAAAGAAACTAATGGCAATACGGGCAGGGATTTTGATTGGCCTATCGTATTTATGGAGCGCTTTTGTACAAGATGAATATCAATTTTTATTAGTTCGTGCGTTTCAAGGTTTTGCCAATGGGTTTATGCCAGCCGCTATGACTATGGTATCATTATCTGTGCCAAAAGAACGTGTAGGTACGGCGATGGGTATCTTTCAGATGGGTTTAGTCCTAGGGAATACTGTGGGTCCCTTAACAGGAGGGTTGACAGAACTAGCAGTAGGGATGCGGCCTGTATTTATGGTGGCAGGGATTACTTTATTTATCGTCACTGCAGCAATAGCTATCTTTGTAAAAGAACCACAAGTGGAAAGTGAAGCTTCTGTAAAAACAACTTCTTTTTCAGAAGATTTACAAGCAGCAAAACAAAATAAGGTACTACTCCATATTTTAGGATTATATTTTTTAGTGCAAGCTGTTATGCTTATGCTACAACCTATTGTGGCCATTTATGTGGGAGAATTAAAAGGGTCCATGGAAGGGGCTGCCATGTTAGCAGGGTCCATTCTCAGCGGTGGTGGTGTGATGGGCATGATTATGACTAATGTGTGGGCTGCTTATGGACAGCGGCGAGGATACTTTAGAGTTATATCTTATGGGCTAATGGGTACTGGAACTGTATTATTATTGCAAAGTTTACCGTTTGGATTATGGTGGTTTGGGGCCTTGCAATTACTTATTGGCGTATTTATTGTAGGTATATTCCCATCCCTTGGATCAGCTATGACCGTGAATACAGATCCATCAGTGCGTGGCCGAGTATTCGGACTTGCCACGACATCCCAACAATTAGGAAATATGATAGGACCGCTGTTTGCTAGCATAGTAGCCACCTATTGGGGTACATCCTATGTATTCTTGGTGGCAGGTATAGGAATGATGATCATTGGCTATTTAGTGTTGAAAATCCATGGAAATCGACCAAATATTCAATACATTTGATAGACTATATATAGTGAGTGAAGTAAGAAAGAGGATATCTGACAACTTTGTCAGATATCCTCTTTTGTTATGTTTCAGAATTATTATGGATTGGTAACTCAAAGCCAAATGTTGTTTTTACATCTGGTGTGCTTTCTACTTGCAGTGTACCTTCATGGAGTTGCACAACATTTTGTACAAAAAAGAGCCCAAGTCCGAGACCTTTATTTTCTTTCGAGGTACGTGAAGGGTCTACTTGGTACAATCGATCCCAAATTAAAGGGATGCTTTCTGGAGGGATACCAATGCCATCATCTTGAACGGAGATGTGAATGGTAGATCCTGATGAGACTTCCAAGTGTACTTTCGTATGGGCAAATTTGAAAGCGTTGTCCAAAAGATTGGCCATTGCCTGTTGCAATAGGATTTGGTTGCCATAAACAATGATAGACTCATCAATATGGCTAGTAAAAGTAAGATGTTTCTCTTTACTTAATCGAGTATAGGTATGGGCTAATTGTTCAGCCACTTTGGATAGAGGGACAGGTTCTTTATCTATATTGGTTAGACTATCAAGGCGAGCAATTTCTAACAATTGTGAGACCATGTCTGCCATTCCCTTACTTTGAACAAAAATATTTTGAAAGCTTTCTTTTGCTTCTTCTAAGGAGGCTACATATTGGCGAGCGTAATCACTTTCAGCTTGGATGACAGCAATAGGCGTACGTAATTCATGAGAAATGTCGGAATTAAAGCGCTTTTCACGATTAGAGGATTCTTCTAAACTACTGAGCATATGGTTGAAAGTAGAAGCTAATTGATAGATAGTATCTCCAGATTCAGGGATATTTTCAATGCGTTCTGATAAATCTCGCTTTAATGAAATTTGTGCAGCTAAATTGGTAACGGTACGTACTGGTTTTAAACCTCGTTGAATAATCCAATAGCCCCCAATAGCAGCAACCGTAACGAAGAGAATACCACCGAATAATAAAGCGAAGAACATGCTATTTGACTTTCTATCAAGGAATGCCATAGGTACGACGCCACGAATATAGCCTTGTACACCAGGGCGATGCTGAATGGGAGCATCGTAGTATAGAAAAGAACGGTTCTGATGACTCACTTCAGTGATAGCATCAAAGGAAGGAGGAGCCTCTTTTGGAAATAAATCAGGTACATTACCTCGTAAGACGACTCCATCATGGGTATAGACTAAGAGAAAGATACCGTCATCAAAGGGCTTAAATTTTTTAGGGTCACTAGCGGATTCAATGACAGCCTCTTGTAGGTCTGTACGGATTTCATTTTGGTCCCAAATATGGGTGAATTGGATTACAAAGGTAGCTAATAGCCCTATCATTAGCAGTAGAAAAATAGAGTACCAACTAGTAATTTTATATACCAAAGGAACTCGCAAGAGAAGGGTCTCTATGGAGTTCCAACAGCGTTTGATTACATCGTGCATGGATTATTCCTCGGTGCGGAACACATAGCCTACGCCACGAACAGTTTGAATTAATTTTTTAGTTTCGTCGGTGTCCACTTTTTTGCGCAGGTCTTTAATATATACGTCGATTAGGTTGGAGTAACTTTCATAGTCGTATTCCCACACATGGTCAAGAATTTGTTGACGAGATAAAACGATATTTTGGTTGCTTGCTAAATAGAAGAGTAGGTCGAACTCTTTGGCAGTTAATGTTATAGGCTCTTCATTACGAAGAACGGAACGGCTCTTTTGATTGATGCGTAATGGCCCTGCAATAATATCTTCTGTAGCTTGATTACGACCACGGCGAGCTAACGCATAGATGCGAGCAATGAGTTCGTCAAATTCAAATGGTTTTACTAAATAGTCGTCAGCGCCTAAATTTAAACCAGATACTTTATCCTCTAATGTATCTTTAGCAGTTAAGAAAAGAACCGGGGTTTTGTTACCTTCTTCACGCATTTGTTGTACTACGGCATGACCGTCCATTTTTGGCATCATTATGTCCATAACGATCACATCATAACTAGATGTGGAAATATAATCTAATCCATCTTCTCCGTTAAAGCATTGATCTACAATCATAGATTCTAGTTTTAAACGTTTGGCAATAATATTATTCAGCATTTGTTCATCTTCAACAATTAAGACTTTCATAGGTGCTCCTTTCATGTTAAGGTATATATTTGTATTGTAACGTATTTTCAAAATAGATTAAAGAGATGTATATAAAAAGTATAGATGTTGTACATGAAAAGACCATGAATGATTGCTTTATACGGTGGGGTCACCTATAATAAACATAGAAATAGTATGAGTTATTCTTCCCTAGGAGGGGGTATTATGAATATTAGAACGATTACGGTCTATGCCTTATTGATTGCTCTTTGTGCTATAGGCGGACAGATTCATTTTGGTGTGTATTCCATTGGATTTGATTCGTCGCCAGCTTTTGTAGGAGCCTTACTGCTAGGACCTGTAGCAGGTGCTGTGCTTGGGGCCTTAGGGCATTTAGCAACGGCCGTATTCACCGGATTTCCTCTTAGTGTACCTATGCATGTGGTGGTAGCTTTGATCATGGCTTGTACTGGGGCTAGTATAGGATATTGTATACGTAAGAGGACTTCATCTTTCTCTTATGTAGTAAGTGGTATAGTAGGGTATATCATCAATGTAGGTTTAGGTCTAGTTGTGACATCATGGATGATGCACAGTGTAGAAGTTGTGGCGATTTTATTTGTGCCTTTGTCTTTAGCCTATCTAGTAAATTATGTGGGAGCGGCACTGGTAGTAAGTCAGCTGACTAAAGTTTTTGGTGGTAGATAATATGCGAGATATAACAAGAATTTCTTTGCAAAATGGTGTAGATTGGATTGTTGCTAGTGATATTAGTAGTGGTATCGGTTTGCAAGAACATGATGTATTAAAAGCCCCCTACTCTATGGTAGGTGCATTTGCGACTCGTGTAGCGATGCTAGAAATTTTATGTGCGAAAGGTGTAGTAAAAGGGATTCAATATCTCATTGGTGGTGACTATGATACGGTAGTGATACCTGTTATAAGGGGAATTCAAGAGGAATTGGATACATTAGGTATCGATGTACCAATTAATGGCAGCCATGAAAGCAATATGAAAGTAAGCACTACCTCTGTAGGGATTACTGCCTTAGGAATCGGGGAGCCAGAAATGCTTGGTACAGGGGAACCTTATGCTGTGTACGTATTAGGAAAACCCTTAGTAGGTAATGAAGTGCTAGAACAACCAGAATGGATTGTTACCTATGATGAGGTGAAACGAGCTTTGGCACATCCTAGTACATCTCGTGTGGTGCCCATTGGTTCCAGAGGTATCCGCCAAGAGTTGACAGTGTTAAGTTATTTAGAAGGGGCATCTATGGAGTCCATAGAACTGACTGATGATGAGTTAGATCATAGTGGTGGACCTGCTACGGCAGTGGTTGTATCTGTTCGTGCCAGTGGTGAAACAGCGTGGTTAGGAGAGTTCCCTAAGGCACAGTATGTAGGACGGCATAGATAATAGAAAGGATATAGATATGAAACAGTTACGATATTATATAGCATTGGCATTGGTAGCCGGTGGATTGACAGTGGCTCAAGCAGAGGCAAACCCATATGGTGTAGTGAGTCCTCCTGATTGGGAGTACCAAGCGCTCATGACTTTGGTGAAACATGGAGCGATTACGGATACAAAAGGAGTGGACTTAGGATCACGGGCTTTCACTAGAAAAGAACTCATTCCGATGATGGCAGATGTGGTAGCACGTCGTGAGACTATGAATGAAAGCGACCGCATGTTGGCATTGCGTCTGTATAATGAAAATCGTCGTTCTATTATGAATTATGAAATTGAACGAGAAGAAGCAAAACAAGGTAAAGCACAGGCAGATAGTACGGATGAGGGTACCCCAATCGCAGTGGAACCAGCCTTGACGAAGGAAGAAATCCAAAAGAAAATGGAAGCATTCCAAATCGATACCTCTGCATTACCAAGTCGTGGAGGAGTACAAGTACGCACTTTTCAACAAGGAACATCTCAGCGAAGCCATTTAGAATTAGTAGTGCCTTCGGTGAAGGCAGAAGGAAACGTAGCCTTACAGCCTATTGATGGAGAAGTGCAAGAGGCTATGGCTGGGGGTCAATGGGATGCGTCTAAAAAGGAACAACGACCACTTATGAAAGTGGCAAAACAAGAGTGGGCTTTATTGCAAAAAGCAGAACGCAAACAGGAACGGTTAGACACACAAGCCCAACGCCAGTTAGCGAAAGCTCAACGAAAACAAGAGGCATTGGCAAAGAAAGAGCAGCAACATTTGGCAAGGGCGGAACGAGCTAAGTTACAAGCAGAACAAAAATTGGCGAAACAGCAGGCAAAAGAACAAGCTCGATTAGCAAAGCAAGAGGCTAACAAGGAAGCTCAGCTAGCAAAACAGCAAGCTAAGGAGCAAGAAAGATTGGCAAAACAAGAGCAAAAAGAACGAGAGAGACTAGCGAAGAAAGCTAAGAAATAAGGGAAAGATATTTGCTATTATCGAAAAAATTCGGTATACTAAAGAATAGCAATCCATTTGGTGTACTTTCATCATGAACCGGAGGAACTATGATTATACGAGAAGAGAAAAAGCGTGAATTTTATACGGTCACAGCTCTCGTGCGAGAAGCCTATATCAGTGCAGATCGCAGTACAGGACGAGAATATAAACTAGTGGAAGCCTTGCGTGAGTCTGATGCGTATATTCCTAAGTTATCTTTGGTGTCGATCATCGACAATGCCATTGCAGGGTATGGTATGTTCCTGCGTGGTAAAGTAGGCGATCAAGATGTGCTCATTTTGGGTCTACTGGCGGTAGCGCAGTCTATGCGTGGACACGGCGTAGGGGGAGCTCTTGTCTTAGAGGGCCAACGATTGGCTCGTAAGATGGGATATTCCTACTTGTTCGTGTACGGTAGTAATGTGTACTACCCACGGTTGGGCTATGATTTTGCACATAACTTTGGTGTAGAACCACCAGAAGGGTTGGACCGGGAGCATATGATGTGTATCAAGCTTGATGCCCAAGCAGCACCTTTAGAAGCTGGCACATTGGAATACCCGGAGCTTTTCAAAACCCTAGAAATGTTTTAGGTAGCTACGAGTTATGTCGTAGTAGGTATTAGATAGACAGTTCGAGATCCTCCTGTCTGTAAACAAAACTAAGGAGTTATAATGAAACAATTTAACAACACACAACGATTGACGATTTCTGCCATTTCCATCGCTATGTATTTGGCGCTTATGATCGGTACGCAAGGCTTTGCCTTTGGTCAGTATCAAGTGCGTATTGCTACAGCGCTCTATGGATTGTCAGCTATCTTTCCATTCACCATTCCAGCCTTTAGTATTGCCAACTTTGTAAGTAATACAGTGATGGGTGGTTTTGGTTTAGTGGATTCTATCGGTGGAGCTATCGTAGGTTTATTGACAACAGGTCTAATCGTCCTTGCGAAGCGTCAAGGGTTAGGTAATTGGGTGTTGATTCCTATCATTACTTTTGTACCAGGATTGATTGTACCAATTTGGTTGACCTATTTCTTGCCAGTTCCATACTGGGTATTAGTGAGCTCCCTCGTAGTAGGTCAGTTCGTGTGTGGTGTGGTGAGCTACTTCTTGATCAATGCGTTGGAGAAAGTAGTTTATAAAAATAAGGAGGTTTTAGTTCGTGAGTAGTGGTCGTAATGCAGCAGAATTACAAGGTGTTCATGCTTTAGGTAGCCATACGGACTATCCTACAGATTATGCACCACAGGTGCTAGAAGCATTTCCTAATAAACATCCAGGGAATGACTATTTTGTGAAATTCAATTGTCCAGAGTTTACGAGTCTTTGCCCAATGACGGGGCAACCGGACTTTGCAACGATTTATATTTCCTATGTGCCAGATGAAAAGCTGGTGGAAAGTAAATCTTTAAAATTATATTTATTTAGTTTCCGCAACCATGGAGACTTTCACGAAGATTGTATCAATATCATCATGAAAGACTTAGTGGCATTGATGGAGCCTAAATATATTGAAGTGTGGGGCGAATTTACACCACGTGGTGGCTTGTCCATTGATCCGTACGCCAATTATGGCAAACCGGGCACCGATTGGGAAGTCACAGCGAAGGAGCGCTTGCACTTTCATGATATGCAACCAAAACGGGTAGCGTATCGTTAATTACATATATACTATTGCCAGGTCAATCGGTTGAGGGACCTGGCAATTTTACTAAGTGCCCTAGACATGATAGGATA
The DNA here is from genome assembly GCF_003992265.1 of Veillonella sp. CHU594. Classification (NCBI taxonomy): domain Bacteria; kingdom Bacillati; phylum Bacillota; class Negativicutes; order Veillonellales; family Veillonellaceae; genus Veillonella; species Veillonella sp. CHU594. The sequence goes on along the minus strand of NZ_RQVB01000008.1, from coordinate 115,256 downwards.
GAGATAGATACAACGTGTTGAAAGGAAAAGGAGTTGGACATGCAACCACAGTTATATATTGGCGGAGCGGGTACGGGAAAGACCACGGCTTGTTTCCAAGAGATAGAGCGAATTTTACAAGACCATCCAGACCACCAAATTATCGTCCTTGTGCCAGACCCTGCGACGTATATGATGGAACGCAAGCTAGCAGAGTTTCGTCAGGAAAAAGGGTTCACCACGGTGCGTGTGGTGGGCATGACACGGCTAGCCTATCAAGTGTATCAATCCTTAGGGAAAGTGAAAGAAGAAGGCCTGTCGGAAATTGGCAAAAAACTAGTCCTTCGGGTATTGTTAAAGCAATCCGCTGGAGAATTGGACTTGTTTAAACAAGCGGCGAAGCAACCTCATTTTGGAGATGTTATACAAGGGCTATTGACGGAGTGTAAAGCTTTTGGTGTAACGCCGGAGGATTTGTCAGGTGCTGTGAAACAAGTGGACTCCATGGTGTTGGGCCGTAAATTACAAGAATTATCCTTGTTGTTAGAACGCTATGATACAGCGATGGAAGAGTTAGGCGTCCAAGATTCTATGGAAACATTGATCGACCTATTGCCACAGTCGCCATTGATGAAACAGTGCCATGTCTTTGTGGACGGATTCCATTGGTTTACGCCCTTGCAGTATCGCTTGATTCAACGGTTGTTTTCCCTTAGTGAATCCTGTCATATGACAATCAGTTTGCCATCCTTGGAGGAAGAGGTGCACAGTCGCAAGGGATCTATGTATTTCCGTGTTTGGGAGACCTACCGAGATATGATGACTTGGTATCCAGAGGCAGTAGTGCATGATATGAACACCGTCTATCGAGGGACACCTGTGCTGCAACAATTGAACACACAATTTTTTAAAACACCTATGAAACCGAATACCACCGAAGATTCGTTGACCATGGTAAGTGCCTACAATCGAGAGCGGGAGACCGATGCAGTATGTCGTAAGATATTGGCATATCGTCAAGAAGAGGGGCATCGCTGGAAAGACTGTACAATTATATTGCGGGATATGGAGCTTTATGGTGATGTGCTGGAAAAGGCCTGTATGAACTATGGCATTCCTTTCTTCTCGGATCAACGGAAGATGATGACTAGCCATCCTTTGGCGGAGTTTTTGCAAGGTATCTTCCATGTACATCGCACCTTTTTTGATCATGATGCGGTATTCCGCTTACTGAAAACGGATTTTGCGCCTTTCACACGGGAAGAAGTAGACCGATTAGAAAACTATTGTTTAGAATATGGCATTCAAGGGGCGGCGTGGTTACGAGATGTGTGGACCTATGGTGGCGAGGACGATGAAGAGCGACGAGCTGTGATGCAGGCTTTACATATGCGCGTCCTGGAATATTTGCGTCCAATCTATGATTTCTGTAAACTGTCACATACGGGACAGGAATGGAGTGAGTTCCTATTCCAAACTATGCAAGATTGGCACATTCCAGAGCAATTGAAACATTGGTATGACGAAGCAGAGGACCGTGGGAATGTACAAGAAAGTGCTAGCCATGTACAGCTTTATAAACATGCTATTCAATTGCTAGAGGAATGTGCATCTGTGACGGGCACAGAGGAGTTGAACGCAGAGGAGATGGGTCTTATCATCGAAGAAGGACTCAGTGAAGTGACCTACTCTTTGGTGCCGCCATCGTTGGACCATGTGACGATTACCACCATCGACCGTAGCTATATGACAGATGCGAAGGAAGTCTATGTGCTAGGCCTCAATGAGGGCGTATTTCCTCGTAAAATGGGGGACGAAGGCATTCTGCGTGACCAAGAGCGGACGGCGTTGGCTAAGGTAGGTGTGCAACTAGCGGCGGGTGCCTTAGGGCAAATGTTCAATGAAAATTTCTTATTCTATTTAGCCTGCACTCGTGCTAGCCAAGGACTGCATCTGTCCTATGTCACATCCGATGAAGAAGGGTCTAAAATGGAACCATCTTTGGTAGTGCGCCGTTTACAGCAATATGGGTATGTGGAAACTTTCGAAGAAGCACCACTATCTATGCCAGAGGGACGAGAACAGGATTATCTGTGGCGACCATCCCAGAGTTTAGGCCTCTTTTCTAGTCGCATGAGTGCCCTTATGAAAGGAGATTCTATCTCCTCTACTTGGTGGAGTCTTTATAACTGGGGTATAGAAATGGGCTACAGAGGTGAAGTATTCTTCGCCACACGAGGTATGTTTGATTCTAATACAGTGCCACGCATTGAGCAGTCCATTGTGCGAGGGCTATTGCTACGCAGTGATGCCTTAACGGGGTCCGTCACACGATTAGAACGATACCATCGTTGTCCATACAGTTTCTATGCTCAATATGCGTTACGCTTAGCACCACGGAAGGTGAAATCCTTTGGAGCTCCTGAAATCGGGACCTTCCTTCACGATACGTTGCGCTATTTAGGGGAATATCTATTAGAACAGGGTCGACAATGGCGTGATTTAACAGAGGAAGAACAAGAATCTTTATGCCGTGAAGCGGCCGATGCGGTGATGGGTACAGAAGAGCGAGATGCGTACGAAGCGCAACTGTATACTCGATTAACATCTACCTTATCTGCTACGATAGCACGTCTCGTAGATTGGTCTAAGAAAAGCGAGTTTTCCACTACAGAAATAGAGCAAAGTTTTGGCATGGGCACATCTAACTGGCATCCAGTGCGCATCCCATTGGGCAAAAACTATGGCGAAAGTATCGTACTGCGCGGTCAAATAGACCGTGTCGATGAATATCGAGGACCTCTTGGTCATTATGCGGCAGTGATTGACTATAAATCAGGGGGCACTACGGTGCGAGCTGATGAAATTTACTATGGATTGAAATTACAATTAATGACCTATCTATTGGCATTGGAAAAGAATACACAAGATAGAATTGGCACAGCGGCTGCCCTCTATACCTATGTACGGAATCCGCAAGTGAAATTGTCTGAAGTAGTGAATCACAGACGGGCAGAGGAAGAAAAAGCTACTATCCAAGAGTTGAAAAATAGTGGATACTTTGTAGACGGGGATGTGTTACAATCCTTAGATGTAACGAGGGCTTATCAAAGCAATTCTCCATATGTACCGATTGTTCTGAAAAAGGACGGCACTCCAGATAGTCGCACATCCAAAAGTTTGAAGACGATGGAACAATTTGGCCTTATGAAGGAATACACAAAACAAATTATTTCCAACAGTGGTACACAGATGATGGATGGAGAGTTTCCTATTAGTCCGTACCAAAAGGATAAGCGACGGCCATGTGAATATTGTGAGTTCCAAGCCTTATGTCGCTTTGATGGAACGCGCAATAGATATCGCTATATTAAGACCATGACCGAAGAGGAAGCATTGGAGAAGATGGAAGCATTACAAACAGGAGGGGCTACCTATGAAATGGACTGATGCGCAACAGAGCGCTATTGATGCACCTAGACCAGGGCAGTTACCATCCCAAACTATTTTGGTGTCCGCTGCGGCGGGATCTGGTAAAACGGCAGTCCTCGTAGAGCGTATGATACAACGCCTGAAACGGCGAGAGCTAAGTATTCAAGAACTGATGGTGGTGACTTTCACAAAGGCGGCAGCAGCGGAGATGAAAGCTCGTATCGGCGTGAAACTAGCGGAAGAGTTTCAAGCTACAGGGGATACTTATTTAGAAGAACAATTGAATATGTTGCCGTCCGCACATATTTCCACCTTGCACTCCTTTTGCCAATGGGTTATCCGTAGTTATTTCTATAAACTAGATATAGACCCGTCTTTCACCATCGGCAATGAAGGGGAATTGGCGCTTATGCGCTACGATGTGCTAGATGCGATTTTGCTGCAGGTCTACGAACAGGGGCTATATAACATTTACGATGTGAGCGATATGTTTAGCACGGAACGTTCAGACCAGATCCTGCGGGAGACGGTATTTCAAATATACAACTTTGCCTTGGCTCAAAGTCAGCCTATGCGTTGGTTAGATCAGGTGTGTCATACCTATGAAAGTGCTTTACACCAAACCTTGTTAGAAACTACTTGGGGCACATTATTTTGGAAAGAACAACAACGACAAATTGAGTATCTTCTAGAGCGCTATGAAGAGGCACAGCGATTGGCGACGTTAGGCAATGGGTTTGATAAATGGATGGATAAGGTCAGCGAATTGCAAACGCTATTACAAGCTATGCAAAAAGCAGACACCTGGGATGCTATGCATGTGGGTGTAGTGGGCATTGGGGGATTTAGTTTCCCCGTACTCCGTGCCACGAAGGCTATGAATGAAAGCGATCCAGCTATCCTGAGTGAAATCAAGGCCATTTTGGCAGAAGGAAAAGAGATATTGCAAGCTATGCCGAAAGGTGTCTTTGCTATTACGGAAGCAGATTGGCGAGAGCAAATGGAGTACTTAGTGCCGTTGGTACGAGGTATCATCCAGCTGGTGAAACGATTCCATGAGGATTTTCAGCAGGCAAAACAAGAAGCGGGTATGATCGATTTCTCTGACTTGGAACATCTATGCTTAGCCTTATTAGTAGACCCAGAATTTACAGAAGAACTCAAGCCATCTGAGGTGGCACTGGAGTTACAGGATACATTCAAAGAAGTGATGGTCGATGAATACCAAGACACGAATGGCGTCCAAGAGGCTATCGTGAATTTAGTATCTCGTGGGGACAATCGTTTTTATGTGGGCGATGTGAAACAGTCGATTTATGGATTCCGTATGGCAGATCCGCAGCTATTTATGGAAAAGTACCATCGGTTTGATCACGATGTGAACAGTGTGGAACGGCGTATCGATTTGTCCCAAAATTTCCGTTCCCATGAAGCGATTCTAAATGTAACGAACTTTATATTTTCGCAAATTATGACCGATGAAGGGGCAGGGCTTACCTATGGTGAGGCAGAAGCTCTCCACACAGGTCGCATCGTAGAAGAGGCGCCACCAGAATGGGTAGGTGGTGATGTAGAAGTGCACGTTCTTTGCTGTGATGAAGACAAGGCACAGACAGACCCTGAAGACGGAGAAGACCTAGAGAACGATGAAAAAGAAATGCTCTTTGTGATCCGTAAAATCCAAGAGTTAAAGAACAATGGCGCCATGGTACAAGATAAAGACGGCACCTTCCGGCTCATGGAATGGCGAGACATTGTACTCTTGAAGCGATCTATCTCTGGGTCAGCGAGCCGAATGATCGACCTACTACGGCGAGAGGGCATCCCTGCCTATGCAGAGGAGAAATCCGGCTATTTCAGTGCCATGGAAGTGCAGTTTGTGCTGTCCTTGTTGCAAATCATCGATAATCCAGAGCAGGACTTGCCTATGGCCATCGTTTTGCAATCGCCTCTTATCGGGATGGATGCCAACGATTTAGGGCGTCTTCGTCTGTCCGTAGGGGAGAACAGCTTGTGGAGTGGGTTACGCCCATTTGTAGAAGCATCCCAGAATGCAGGTTGGATTCGCTTTGTGGACTCTATGGATACATGGCGGACCATGTCTCGCCGTCAAGGCATTACGGACTTAATTTGGCACATCTACGATACCTTGCATGTGGTAGAATACGTGAGCGCCATGCCAAATGGTTTGGTGCGCCGTGGCAATGTGCTGGCCTTGTATGAGCGTGCCAAACAATATGAAAATGGCAATTACCGTGGCTTATTCCGATTCTTACGCTTTATTGAAAGCTTACAGGCATCCGGAGAAGATTTGAGCGTTGCCAAAACAGTGAGCGAAGCGGACAACGTGGTGCGCATTATGACCATCCACAAAAGTAAGGGCTTAGAGTTCCCCGTGGTGTTTCTCATGGGCACTCAAAAGGGCTTTAACAAAATGGATTTGAACCGGTCCTTGCTATTGCACAAGGAATATGGAGTGGGTTTGAAAGGGTATTTCCCAGACTTGCGTGTGATGTATAATTCCTTACCTTGGATTTTCGTGCACCAAGCTTTGGAAGAAAATTTGAAAGCTGAAGAGGAGCGTATCCTTTATGTAGCATTAACTCGGCCTAAAGATAAACTGTATATTACAGGTTATATGAAGGGGTCTATCAATGGCTCTACGGATCGACCTGCGACGAAGAAAATGGGTGAATGGGTAGCGCCTGTCTTACAGTGGGGTGAAAGTGCTTTTACGAAAGAGCAGATTCTAGGGTGTAATTCCTATTTAGATTGGATCTTGCGAAGTTTAGCTCGCCACGTAGCAGGGGGTACGCAGTTGCGCCAATTTGCGGAGGTGGAAAGCCCGCAACTCCCAGATATACCGTACAAAGATTGTCCAGTGTCCTTCCACGTTCATGATGGAAATGATTACAGTGTTTCACAGGAAACACCGTCTGTAGAAGTAGATATTCTGGAACAAGTGCGAGCTCAATTACCAGTGGAAGCGCCACCATTGGACCCTGTCGTGATAGATCGGTTGACCTCTGTGTATGCTTATGAAAGTTCTACGGAACGGGCGGGGAAAATTTCTGTATCTGAAATTAAACGGCGCTTTGTGGAGCTGGAAGAATTGGCAAAACAGATGATTGAGCCGGACTATCGAACAGATCCACATAACAGCAATATAGAAGGAGAATCTGGGACACCAGATAGGTCTGAACTACTCATAGTAGACTCTAGTAAGGACTTAGATAGTTCCGTAGAAGATATGTTAATAGGCGATAGTATACCGGATGCATGCACTGATGATACTGAGCTAACTGGCGAGCAGGGCATGGAAAACGGTACTGAGAAAGCCAAAGAAAAGGGTGCAGAGGATATATCAGAAGAAGCCTCTGTAGACCTAGGGCCCTTCGACGTATCCTTATCTTCCATGAATGAGTCCACACCGATTTGCAGTGGCGCTCGTTGGGGTACCCTCATGCATGAGGTGATGCAGTGGTTGCCGTTGCAATCATATACACGACCATCTTTGCGACAAGCCTTGGATTCGCTAGCATTACAAGGATACTTGACTGATGAGGAACGTAAGGCGATTAGTGAAAAACGGATTTGTGATTTCTTTCAGTCTGATCTAGGGCAACGATTGCTAACAGCACAGCGAGTGGAACGAGAGTTGCCATTTAGTATGCTATTTCCGGCGAACCGTGTGTACCCAGAGATGCTAGACGGGGAAGATCTGTTCCTACAAGGTATCATCGATACAGCATTCCTAGAAGAGGGATCTTGGGTGCTAGTTGACTATAAAACAGACCATCTTGATGAAAAGGCTCTAGTAGAGCGCTATCGCATTCAGCTGATGCTGTATAAAGAAGCCTTAGAGCGATTGACACCATACCCTGTGAAAGAGGTATACATCTATTCCTTCCGACTAGAAAGAGCGATTCCAGTATAGTAGATAATTTAAAAAGATAATAACTCAATATATACAACAGAGGAAGGTTGATACCATGGTATCAACCTTCCTCTATGTTTTATATCTAATATAATGCGTTGTAGCGGGAGCCTTTACTGTCCCTTTCAAGAAATATTACAGAATCATATAATATATCGTCGAAACAGAAAAAGGGCCCCGAAGGACCCTTTTCGTAGGAGTTTATTCGTTTTCATGACCTTTGTGCCACCAAGTAATACCTTTTTGAGTTGGTAAAATAGCGCGGTCGAAGATTGGATCTTCAATACCTTTAGATTTTTGATTCATGTAATCTTTGAGTGCAATGGTTACTAATTTGCCTAAACGCAAGATAGAGGTAATATTGCAAAGCACTAAGAATGCCATAAACAAGTCAGCTAAGTTCCAAACAAGATTTAATTCAGCAATACAACCAACATAGACCATGATGATAACAAGAGCACGGAATAGGTTAATAGCGAATTTATTATTTTTTGTCATGTGCGCAATATTCACTTCGCCGTAGAAATAGTTGCCGATAATGGAACTGTAGGCAAACATGAATACAAATAATGCGATGACTGCAGGAGCCCAAGAGCCTAATTGGTGTCCAATACTGTGTTGAACAAGGGCAATACCTGTTAGATCTGTGTGCACATATTCGCCAGATACAAGAACGATGAATGCAGAGGCAGTACATACAAACATGGTATCAACGAATACCCCAAGGGACATGATTAAACCTTGTTTTACAGGGTGGTTTACATCAGCAGAAGCAGATGCATTTGGTACAGAACCTTCGCCGGCCTCGTTGGAGAACAAGCCGCGTTTGATACCTTGCATTACAGCAGCACCGATGAAGCCGCCTGTCGCAGAATCAATAGTAAAAGCCTGTGTAAAGATAGCGGAAATCACAGTTGGTAATACAGAAATATTAGAGATGACAATGTATAAGGCAATTAAGAAATATAAACCAGCCATAAAAGGCACTAAAAATTCAGCTGTTTGAGCGATACGTTTTGCACCACCGAAAATAACAAGAGCAGATAAAGCTGCTACGATAAGACCTGTTGTAGAGGCGTCGATATTCCATGGTTGCACAGCGATAGCAATGGTATTTGCTTGTACAGAGTTGTAGATTAAGCCGTATGTAACGCTGATTAAGATGGCAAATAAAATAGATAAGAACGGACTGTTCAAACCATGGCGAATGTAATAGGATGGACCGCCACGGAAGGAGCCATCAGGTAAGCGCTCTTTGTAGATTTGTCCCAATGTGTTTTCGATGAAGCTAGTAGCTGCGCCAAGTAGCGCGATAAACCACATCCAGAATACAGCCCCTGGACCACCTAAGGCAATAGCGATAGCGATACCAGCGATGTTACCAACACCCACGTGAGAGGCCACGCTAATACAGAATGCTTGGAATGGAGAAATGTGATGGTCACCTTTACTTTTTTCTCCTGCACCAGATTTTAAAATACGGAACATTTCTGGTAGTTGTCGTAATTGTACGAATCGTGTGGTTGCTGTAAACCAAACACCGGCAATGATGAGGAGAGCGATGATGATGTTATTCCAGAGGAATCCGTTTACATCGCCCAAGAGTTGAATGATTTGTTCTTGCATAAGGACATCCTTTCTTTTATATGGACATAGCATATTTTCTATAGTATATCATAGGAAGATAGGGAAATGATAGAAAGTTATAGGAATAGGAGAAAAATTGTAAAAAAATATCTATTCATACGGAGGAAAAGGTGTTACAATGAATCGATAAAAGAATGAAGTCGCTTAACTACATCCGAACCCATTCCGTACGGACTAGTTAGGCTAGCGGTTTTGATGACACGGATACTTGAAATGAACTCAAGTGATGTTTGGAAAGGGGATTGATACATGAAAACCACCGCTAAAAAAATGTCTGTATTCCAACTGACATCCATTGTGGCAGCCAATATGTTGGGTGCTGGAATTATTATGCTACCGTCTCAATTAGCACAGGTAGGCACCATTTCTATCCTATCTTGGATAATCACTGTACTAGGCTCCTTAACCTTAGCCTATATTTTTGCCCAATGTGGCTTATTTACGAAAAAGTCTGGTGGTCTAGGAGGCTATGTAGAATATGCCTTTGGTAGGACAGGACATTTTATGGCCAATTATTCTTATGCAGTATCTCTGGTGATTGCCAATGTAGCCATAGCTATATCTATCGTAGGGTATGGAGCTGTATTGTTTGATGTGCCGCTTTCACCATTAGAAGTAAGTTTAGCAACAATAGGATTGCTCATGGTGGCAGCTCTAGTCAATGTGCGTGGTAACAAGAGCACAGGACGGATTAGCAATATTACGATTTGGGGCACCATGTTGCCGGTCTTATTTATTGGCGTGTTTGGTTGGTTTTGGTTCGATCCAGAGATGTTTGTGTCTGTTTGGAATCCGCAAGAACTACCCGTATTTGATGCGGTCAGTCAGTCCATTTCCCTTACATTGTGGGGGTTTTTAGGCTTTGAATCGGCAGCAGCAAACGCAGATGCTGTGGAAAATCCTAAGAAAAATGTACCGATTGCGACATTTTTTGGCACTTTAGCCGTAGCTGTGGTATATATTGTATCGACAAATATTATGGCAGGGATCATTCCTAACATTGAGTTAGTGAACTCCACTGCTCCATTTGGCCTTGTTTTTGCCTATATGTTTGATGGTACAGCAGGTAAAATCGTAATGGCGCTTATGGCAGTATCCTGCTTTGGGGCCATTATGGGGTGGCAATTTACTTTGAGCCGTGTTTTTAAAAGCTGTGCAGAAGCAGGTTTCTTTCCTAAAGTATTTGCCCGGGTTAATCGCGTAGATTCTCCTGTACGGGGTATTTTTATTTTGTTGGCATTACAAGCTATTTTGGCTTTGATGACCACTGATGAAAGTTTAAATGAACAATTTGCACAACTTGTTAACCTAGCAGTTGTGACAAATGTATTTCCATATATTCTTTGTTGCGTGGCGGTGAACAAGATGCTATCTGTTGAAGGGGCTAGCGTCGGATTACGTCGTCTAATCTATGTGATGAGCGCCGTAGCTATTGCCTATGATAGTTATGCTATTTATGCATGTGGAGCAATTCCTGTACAAGGTGGGGCTTCCGTCATTTTATTTGGCTATGTAGCATACCAGGCAGCATTCCATTGGCGGCCTCGTCTAGTGAAAGCTATTGGTAAAAGCTCTGCTTATTAATAGCAACATACATAGTTTAAAAATGAAGATTTCATGAACTTTGATTTTCTTCATTTTTTCTTCATGAAGATTATTTACAATTGCACATATGATTAATTGTTACAGTATTAAATCTAAAACATTTAATACTGTAATTTTTAATTTAGGAATTATAAACAATTTTATTGATTATTTTATCGTGAAAAAGTAAAGGAAAAGAACATGTTAAAAACAACAGAAAAACAACAAACATTAAAAGCGGCAGTGTTGAGCGCTGTTATGGTTATGAGTGCTATTGGAATGAATGTAGCTGATGCTGCAGTGAATACGCCAGGTACAGGTGATGATAAAGGCATTGCGTATGGTGTTGGTGCCAATGCAAAAGGAATTCAGGCAATTGCTCTTGGTGTAAATGCCCAAAGTACAACTAATAATACAATTGCTATCGGTGAAAATGCCTATGCAGGGGACAAAGAGGGAGATGGTTCTGGTCAATCTGCCATCGCTATTGGTCGTGAAGCAAAAGCGTTAAAAAACCGAGGCGTAGCTATTGGTGATAGCTCTTCTGCAGACTGGTATGGTACAGCATTAGGTTCTCGCTCTGTAGCTGCGGCGAATAGCGTAGCTATCGGCGGTGGTAGCAATGGTTCTCACGCAGAAGCAAGTTTGAAAAACTCTGTAGCTTTAGGTACTTTTGCTAAAACAAAAGAAGGTGTTAACACAACGGAAGCTTCTGTTGAATCCAATGGAACAACATTAAAATTAACTGATTTTGCAGGTACTGTTACTAATGATGCTGGCAATAAAGTAAGTTATGTAGTTTCTGTTGGTGATGAAGGTAAAGAACGTCAAATTCAAAACGTAGCAGCAGGTCAAGTGACAGCTACATCTACAGATGCTGTTAATGGTAGCCAATTACATTCTGTAGCAGCAGCAGTGGCAAATATGGCTGGTTCTGTAAAAGACATCATTGGTGGTGATGCAACAGTAGATGAAACTGGTAAAATTACTGCTACTGATATTGGTGGAACAGGAAAAGCTACTCTTCATGAAGCTATTGAATCTGTAAAAAATACAGCCGATTCCTTGAAAACAGTATTAGGTGGCGAAACTGAAGTAGATAAAGATGGAGCTGTTACTGTTAAAGATCTTGGTGGTACAGGTAAAACAAATGTTAATGATGCCTTAAAAGCTGTAAAAACAGAAGTAAAAGCAGGTACCAATGTGACTGTTGCAGAATCAAAAGGTGCTAATGGTCAACCTGTATACACAGTAGCAGTAAAAGATGATCTTACATTAAATAGTGTAACAATAGGTACTACCAAAGTAGATGGAAGTGGAATCGCTGTTGACGGTAAGCAATTTGTCACAAAAGATGGAATCAATGCAAATAATACAAAGGTTACTAATGTAGCTAATGGAGACGTATCTGCAAATTCTAAAGATGCTATCAATGGTAGCCAGCTACATGAAGTAAAAGAAAGCATTGAATCTACTATTAATAAAAATTTAGAAGATATCAATACTAATATTACAAATGTCAATAACAAAGTTGATAACATTAACCAAAATATGGGTTCCATGGAAAGTCGTTTGAATTCTCGTATGGATAAAGCAGTAGCTGGTTCTGCAGCGTTAGCAGCATTACATCCATTAGAGTTTGATGGTAATGATACATGGAGTATCGCAGCTGGTTATGGTAACTACCATAGCGGTAATGCATTAGCTTTAGGTGCATTCTATCGTCCAAATGAAGATACTATGGTTAGCCTTGGCGGTACTGTAGGAAATGGTGAAAAATTATTTAATGTAGGGGTAAGCTTAAAAGTTGGTCAACGTGGACATATTCCTATGACTAAAGTAGCAATGGCAAAAGAAATTGATACATTAAAAGCTCAATTAGAAGCTCAAGATCAAAAAATTGCTATGCTTATGAATGCTATGGCTGCAAAATAATTAAATACATTTAAATAGTAAAAAAGAAAGTTGATATAAATTTATCGACTTTCTTTTTTTGTGAAAATTAATGTTGTATTTTGTTTTCTGATGAATCATAGAAAACCCTATATTCAAGGCTTTTGTGCCTTTGCGAAATGAATATTTTAAAACTTGATTTTAAATATCTAGTTATGCTATATTTGAAAAGCAATATACATAATAAAAGTATATGCTAGGTTTGTTGTGATCATGCATTATGCATTTCACATAATACTAATTATAGGTAAAGGACTGACACTAGTGTCAGTCCTTTCCTATTAGCATTATGTAACTCTAAAATTCAAAAATCTAAAAGCTAGTATGTATTGAATTTAACATTCTTTGATAGTTAATTCAGCTGTACAATGTGGACAGCGTGTTGCATCGTCAGCAATAGCTTCACGGCAATAGTCACATTTACGGATTTCCACCGGTGCTTCTGCAGGTGTAAATCGTTTAATTTGGCTGATGATAGCGAAAATACAAAAAGCAATGATAAGGAATTCAAAGACTGTATTTAAGAACATACCATAAGCCAAGACAGGGATACCAGCCGCTTTAGCTTCTGCTAAAGTCGCTGGAGCAGTACCAGTAGTTAAAGGGATGAATAGATTAGAAAAGTCCACTCCGCCTAATAATAATCCGATAGGAGGCATAACCACATCGTTTACTAAAGAAGTAACAATTTTACCGAAAGCGGCGCCAATGATAACGCCGACTGCTAAGTCTACTACATTGCCGCGCATGGCAAAGTCTTTAAAATCTTTCAAAAAGCTCATACTAATCTCCATTTCAAAATTCATACAATAAAAAGTATACCATACATTATAATAGAAATATATCGAAAAAGCTAGATGTAATCATGTACATGAAATAGTTGGATACACGACCTTGTATAGATTGTAAAAAAGCTGTCATACCGTTAGACGTTTAGGTCTAGGGATGACAGCTTTTGTATTAACGATGATGATCAACTTCTTGAATGTTTGCATAGTTCCGATATAATTCATTGGGTAATTTAGTAGTAATAATAGACGCCTTATCAATGGTGGCAAAAGTAACAGATGAAATGCGATCAAATTTAGATGGATCTGCTAAGACAAAGGCATTGTGACATTTATGTAATGCTTTTTCTTTCACAGCAGCATCGAGAGGATCTTCTGTGGTAAAGCCAGATTTATAACTTATACCATGAGCACCAAAGAAGCCTTGTGTAAAGTTATAGGAATCTAATTGATTAAGAGCTACACTACCGACAATAGATGATGAAATAGGATTTACAGTGCCACCTAATAAGATGACTTTCATATGCCGCGATGCTAAATGGGTAGCATGATGAATGCCATTAGTCACAAAGGTAGCATTGGTGTGCGGTACATAATGTAACACCATTTCAGTGGTACTACCAGCATCAATGAAGATAAAACCAGAGGAACTGATTAATTCAGAGGCAGCTAAGGCAATAGATTCTTTTGCATCGCGATACATAACGGATTTCGGGATTATATCTATATCCGTTGTGGTATGGTCAATGGTGAGGCTGGCAGCGCCACCGTGGACCTTTTGCAATAAACCTTTACTGTGGAGATAGGCTAAATCTCTGCGTATTGTAGGCGCTGAAGAAGATAAGGCTGTCACCAATTCGTGTACAGTGACCACCCGGTTTTGTTTCAAGCGTCGTAGAATCGCAGAATAACGTTCTTCAGGAAGCATAGTAAAATCACCTCCAATTTATGATTAACCTAATACTGCTTAGGAAAACGTACCTATTATTTTTCCTATATTCATGGTAATATAAATGGCAAATAAATTATAGTAGCCAATGATGGATTTCATCAAAATGTATAAAAGCAAAGGCTATATTTTGCGATAAATTAATAATCCGCTCTGTGCGGACAGGAATTGTATAATACAGATGAGGAGATATATATGAAAATAACAAAAATGCACGGTTTAGGAAATGATTTTATCGTTTTTTTTGATGATGGTACAGTACAATTTGATGTGACGGACATGGCACAACGTCTATGTGATCGTCATACGGGTATCGGAGCAGATGGTCTGGTCATTGTTATGCCTTCTAAGGTGGCAGATGTGCGTATGCGCATTATCAATTCTGATGGCAGTGAAGCTGAAATGTGTGGCAATGGCATTCGCTGTTTTGCGAAGTATGCCTACGACCGCAAGATCATTGATACAGAAGTGTTTACTGTAGAAACGTTGGCTGGTATTATGACGCCAACGATTATTGCTGAAAACGGTGTGGCTAAATTGGTGAAAGTCAACATGGGTAAACCTACATTTTCTGCGAAAGACATTCCTATGGACATAGAATCAGATAAAGTCATAGACTATACTATTGATGTAGACGGCACATCCTATGTGGTGAGTTCTGTACTGTTAGGGGTACCGCATACAGAAGTATTTGTAGAGGATGTAACAGCAGTTCCATTGACAGTATTAGGGCCGAAGATTGAAAAGCATCCACTTTTTCCAAAAGGAACAAATGTGAACTTTATACAAGTGGTGGACGAGAAAACTGTGAAAGTCCGTACTTGGGAGCGCGGTGCAGGGGCTACATTGGCTTGCGGTACAGGTTCTTGCTCTAGCGCTGTTATGGCTCATGAAAAAGGGTTAACTAGTCGATCTGTAGATGTGGAGTTATACCTAGGTGTTTTACATGTAGATTATGACGAAGATGGCACAGTATATATGACAGGACCTGCTACAGAAGTGTTTAGCTTGGAGTTGGAGGATGTCACTTGCTAGATGGGGACTAGCAATACAATGCGCTTCCAACACAAAAGAGGAAAGTTGATCAAGTGGAGTCAACTTTCCTCTTTTTGTATGAGTTATTATGAATTAGTTTTTAGCTGAACTTTCTTTCCAAACTTTTTCATAAATGCTGTCTGTGTCGTAGCATCTAATTTGTCTACGGTTAGAATTAAGCCGTCTACATTCGGTGTTGGTGTTACAGCTAGGATAGTGCCATGGGGCTCCAATTGACGATACAAGTAAGCGGCATCGGTTTGTAAATTGTCAAAGTCACCTAAGTTATAAGTACCAGTAGTAATGATGTGATTATCTAAGAAGTGTTTGTCTTTAATATAGGCGGTTTCTGCAGTGATAGCTTTCACATCGCTAGAAGATGTAAAGGAAATGACTAATTTACCATCACGCCAGAACATAGCGCCACGATGGTGGAAATCGTAATTCTCGCCAAATGTTTTCTTGATCAGAGCGCGTGCCGTTTCTTCCATTTGTTGTTGCTGAATTGTGCGCTGAATAGCAGTAGCTTCTTTAGAGAAAAGTAAACGATATGTAATTTCTGCAGCTTCACCACGAGTGATATATTTTTCTGGATTGAATAAGCCTTTTGTGCTGTAATTGATGAATCCCCATAAAGCTAGTTCACGTACTGATGATTGAGCCCAAGGAGCGATAAATTTCTGATCACTAAAGTGGATGGTATCGAGAGCTGTTGGGTCTTCAGTACGATATCCTTGGTAGTGTAAAAACTTATCAGCAACCACGGCAAATTCTTGGCGAGACATATATTGTTCTGGACGATACGTATTGTCACCATAACCGCTGATAATATTAGCTCTTGCTACACTTTCAATAGCTAGAGAAGACCAACGGTCGGAAGTGATGTCTGAAAATGAACTAGCTAACATAATAGATGGAGTATCTCCAATCATATTGCTAAATAAAGAGGCAGCTTCCTCACGAGATAGTGGGTCATTGGGTTTGAATGTGCCATTACGATATCCACTCATTAAACCTTCTTTTGTCATTTTAGTAATTGATTCATAAGCCCAAAAGTTACTAGGTACATCAGTAAATCGATATTTTTGTACTCGATCAAAGGTAGAAATCGTATTTGGTTGAGAATATGTAAATGTGTTAGGTGTGGTTACCATAGTGCTTGTAGATAGTGAGTTGCTAGTTTGTGCTTGTAATAATACTACAGGCAATACAGTTAGCAATAGTGCAGAATAAATGCGTTTCATGGTGTGCCTCCGAATTAGGAAACTAAAAATGTTTTACTATATGTATCATACCATATTTGAAAGATTCACTCCATGCGAAAAGAGTGATATTTATCAATGAATTTACTATAGAAAAAATTGAATTATAGAGCGATGGTTATCTCTTTCATGAGTTTTGGTTATAGCACTAGTTTTAAGTAGGAATTAGAGACTGAAAAGACATGTGTGTTTTAATAGAAGATTTGATATGTATTAAAATACATAAAAATTATATAATCCTTGATGCTATAAGGATTGATGAGACTAGGGAAAACGTGTGATTTTTGCTACAAATGAGCTGGTTGATAATGACTAGCAAAATGGTATAAAAATGGCTTCTTGCTAATATTGCAAGTCTTTTGTAATTACAGAAAAATTACTATATAATAAAATCATCGGAAAACTATTTAGAACCTACTGTTCTAATAGTACATAGATGGAAAACGATTGTTGCATTTCGCCAATCAAGTGATAGTAGTTTACTTTAAAGTTGAGGATGTGAAAAAATGAAAATTCATTTATTTCAACAATGTTTGATTGATATGTTCTACCCTCATGTAGGCATGGCAGGTGTAAAGGTTCTTGAAAACCTTGGCTGCGAATTAACAGTTCCTAAAAAGCAAGTGTGCTGTGGTCAGATGTTTGTTAACTCTGGTTACAACGAAGCTGCAAAAGGAGCTATTAAAAATACAATTGAACAATTTGAAAATGCTGACTATGTAGTGAGCATGTCTGGCTCTTGTGCGTTCGCGATTCGCGACGAATATCATCATATTTTGAAAGATGAACCAGAATGGTTAGCACGAGCTGAAAGATTGAGCTCTAAAATTTATGAGTTTACACAATTCATCGTAGACGTATTAGGGGTAACTGATGTGGGTGCTCGCTTTAACGACAAAGTGACATACCATAAATCTTGCCACGTAACACGTTTGATGGGAATCAAAGAACAACCTATGAAACTATTAGCAGGCATTCAAGGTTTAGAATACTTACCATTGCATCGTGCAGAACGTTGCTGTGGATTTGGTGGTACTTTCACAGTAAAAAATCCTGAAATTTCCGCTGTTATGACACGAGAAAAAGCATTAAATATTGCTGATTCTGGTGCTAACATTGTAGCAGGTTCCGACATGGCTTGCTTGATGAATATTGAAGGTATGTTAGATCGACTTTACAAAGAAGGCGAAATTGATCGCCATATCCGCGTAATGCATATTGCGGAATTATTGAATAGTCGATAGGAGGAGTCACCATGAGTAATATTGTGTACGATAAACGCCCGTTTAAGACACGCGTTAATGATGTGCTTGCTAATGACTTCAAAGTAAAAGCCATTCAAACAGCACAGGATGTATTCTATGAAAAACGTAAAGCTGTAGTAGATCAAGTAGCAGAATGGGAAGACTTCCGTAATGAATCTGCTGATTTGCGTGACCATGTATTGGCTAATTTGGATTACTATTTAAACCAATTTGCGGAAAATGCTGAAAAAGCTGGTGCTCATGTGCACTTTGCAGCTGATGATAAAGAAGCAACAGCAATTTGTTTGGAAGTACTTCGTGCCAAAGAAGCAAAAATGGTTGTTAAATCCAAAACCATGGTATCTGAAGAAATCGGATTAAACCATGAATTAATTGAAGCAGGCATCGAAGTAAATGAAACTGACTTGGCAGAATTTATTTTGCAAACAGCAGATTTCGATCCTCCATCTCATATCGTAGTACCTGCATTGCACTTTGAACGTAACCGTATTCGTGATACATTTGCGAAAAAATTAGGTTATGAAGGTACTGAAAATCCAGAAGAAATGACTCGTTTCGTACGTCGCTATATTCGCGATCGTTTCTTGCGTGCAGACGTAGGTTTCACTGGTTGTAACTTCGGTGTAGCTGAAACTGGTACTATTACTATCGTATCTAACGAAGGTAATGGTCGTATGGCAAGCTCCATGCCTAAAACGCAAATTGCATTGATGGGTATGGAACGTTTGGTGCCTGACTTCGCATCTTTGGATGTGATGATGGAAATGTTGATTCGTTCCTCTGTAGGCGCTAAAATTTCCAACTACTTCTCCATGATCACAGGTCCTGCTCGTGAAGGGGAAGCAGACGGTCCAGAAGAATTACACATCATCATCATTGATAACCGTCGTTCTGGTATTTTAGGTGGTGATTTTGAAGAAATGTTACGTTGTATCCGTTGTGGTGCATGTATGAACATTTGCCCTGTATATCGTCATATTACAGGTCATGGTTATGGCTCTATCTATCCAGGTCCAATGGGTGCTGTATTAACTCCACTATTGGTTGGTTATGAAGAAGCTGGCGATCTTCCTTACGCGTCCACATTGTGCGGCGAATGTTGGGAGCATTGCCCAGTTAAGATTCCATTGCATGAATTGTTATTGAAACATCGTCAAGTGATTGCTGATAAATTACAAATGCGTCCAGCTATCGAACGCAGTATCTTCCACACAGTGGCAGGTGTATTTGCGAACTCCTTCCTGTTCGATATGGGTACCAAAATGGGTGCTATCGGCATGAAATTAATGAGTAACAATGGCCATATGGCAGATTGGACAAAAGTATTACCAGTAGTTGGTGGCTGGGTGAAAGCAAAAGATATGGGCTTGCTCAAAATGAGTAAATTCCGTGATGAATATGCAAAACACGTAGCACAAAAGGGAAAGGAGAAATAAAATGGATCAAGCAAAAAAACAAGCCTTTTTAGGTCGCCTATCTCGTGCGTTAGGCCGTGACTCAATTCCTACATCTGTAACTCCTTTTGATTTTTCAAAAGGACCTCAAGAGACAATGTATTCTGACCTTAGCCATGAGCAAGTAGTACAGATGTTTAAAACAGAAGCAGAACGCTTAGGTACTAAACTTATCGAAGTGGATGCTTCTCAAGTAGGTCAGGCATTAGTGGACGAAATTGTGGCTCGTGGTGGCGGTAGTGTTGTGTACCCTAAATCTGCAGAAGTAGAAACATATGGTTTAGAAGCTGCATTCCAACAATTAGGGGAAGACCAAGCTACATTCTATCAATGGGATGCTACGAAAGGTCGTGAAGCGAACATCAATGTGGCGAAGGATTCTAATATTGGTATTACATTCCCAATCTTGGGGATTGCAGAAACAGCAACAGTAATCCAACCAAGTACAGAAGAATCTGGTCGTTCCTTGGGCTTATTGCCTTTAACGCATATTTCTGTATTGCGTGAAGATACAATTCATCCACGTATGACACAAACGATGGCAGAATTAGCGAAAATCTATCGTAATGATCCAGCTAAGTTCCCTACAAATGTGGTTCATATTTCTGGTCCATCTAACACAGCGGATATCGAGTTAGTTCGTGTCGTTGGTGTACATGGTCCGATTAATGTAACTTTCATCTTAGTTAAATAAGAGATATAGTTCATAAACAATTAGGATATAGGGTAGTTGATAGGTATATCAACTACCCTATATTTTTTGGTTCGAGAGGTTTTTTGTTACCTGTTGGTGACAGCAAGTGTTTCTATACTAAATATGGAGTTATCCGTGTCATAACAGATATCATATTTGACAAAAGACCTTTTTTTCGTATACTTAAAGATAATATATTTACAAGTTTAGTTTTATAGCTATCATAGAATGTAATTGTATGTGGGTTATCTATTATATACTGTGCGTTAGTTATTGCAACATAGTTATAGGAAAGGAATAATGTATGTTATTAGCAGAAGAAAAAGTTGCCACAGCCACAGCGGTAGGCACTGAAAAGGTAGCAGAGCATGTAGAGGAAAGTATTTCCTTTGTTAATCATGTGCAATCCTTATTACTGGAATATTTACCTAGTATTATTTTAGCCATCATCGTGTTGATTATAGGCCGCTATTTAGCTTTATTTGTAAGACGGTTGTCAGTACAATTGATGAGTCGCACTGGTTATGATCAAACCGTGCGCAGCTTTGCGTCTCAAATTATTTACTACACTATTTTGTCCGTAGTCGTGCTGTCAGCTTTGTCCTTAGTGGGATTTCCGACGAATAACTTCTTGGCAGCTTTTGGTGCCTTCGGTATCGCCATTGGTTTAGCGTTGCAAAATAACATGTCCAACTTAGCTTCGGGATTAATTATTTTGGCGTTCAAACCCTTTAAAGCAGGGGATTGGATTTCTGTGAATGGTGTGGAAGGCTCTGTGAAATCTATCCATTTAATTAACACCGCCATTGCGACGAAAGAAAATCGAATTGTCTTCATCCCGAACTCGGCTATTACATCCAATAACTTGATGAACAGCAACTATGAACTAACACGCTATATTACGTTTGTCTTTGGTATTAACTATAATGCGGATCATCATCGGGCCATTGAGATTATCAAAGAAATTCTTGCGAGCACAGGCAAGGTTCATAATATGGATACCTTAGAAATCGGTATCAAAGAATTTGGCGATAGTTCTGTGAACATTGTTGCCTATCCTTTAATTAACGCCAGTGATTTCAGAGAAGTCTATTATGGTGTTATGTCCGATGTGAAAGATCGTTTTGATGCAGAAGGCATCGATATTCCGTATCCTCAACGTGTGGTACATATGGCTAACTAATAGCCTAAGAGAATCCTATTCCGTACCCGCAAGATATAGGTGGGTACGGAATATCCAAGGGCAATGCGATTCCATGCCTATCATGTATAGTGCATATGGTAAATAATACACTAAGACGATGGCATACTTGTTTACGTCGATTCGTACTCAATGAAGAGGAGGCAATCCTATGAATGAAAATATATATGAGTCTATGAAAGCTGCTGTAGCAGAATTGGCTACGACAGCAAAACTGCAAGAAGGTAAACTACTGGTAGTAGGATGTTCCACTAGCGAAGTGAGAGGTGGTCATATTGGTAAGGATTCCTCTCTCTCTGTGGCATCAGATTTGTTTACAGCGTTGTCTGAAGTACAAGATGAATATGGCTTTGACATAGCAATTCAATGTTGTGAACATCTCAATCGGGCCTTGGTAATGGAACATCATGCCGCAGAGGCTAGAGGCTATGAAGAAGTAAATGCTGTGCCTACGCAACATGCAGGAGGCTCCATGGCAACTACAGCCTATGCAACTTGGTCGGATCCTGTGGTGGTAGAGCATGTAAAGGCTGATGCAGGCATCGACATTGGAGATACTTTTATTGGTATGCATCTAAAACATGTGGCAGTGCCTGTGCGATTAAGCGTAAAAGAAATTGGAGCAGCTCATGTAACAGCAGCTCGTGTGCGGCCTAAATTTGTAGGGGGAGATCGAGCGCAGTATAATGAAGCGTTAAAGTAAGAACTGTGAGGTAATTATGGAATTTTATACCTATGCTTATGTGGTGCAACGAGGAGAGTTTACATCTCTGTTGCAATACATTATGACATCTATTTTATTAGTAGCATTGCTAGTAGTAGGTGTAAAAGTTATGTATAATCGTTTTGATACTAAGTTCCGTGACTTGGGCATTATCATTGTATTGGGGCTTGTATTTTTATTAGGATTGCAAGTTAATGATTACACTCGTGATATTAATAGTGCAGAAGAATCGAGCTATATGGTGCAATTCTTAAATAATTTAAGTGAACGTGCAGATGTACCTAAGGATAAGATTCGCGTTAATACATTGCGCGTGCAAGATCGTATGATAGTCAATATCGAGGAAGCCTATTTTGAGGTGACTTTTACTATGAATAAAGATGGCTATTCTTTGCGACCTGTGGAGATGATCAACAGTAATCCTAAGGTGGTAGATGTGAAGAAGGATGGGCAATAATATGTTAACAGGATATACATTAGTATTTATTAAGCTAGCCCTTGGTATTTTAGCTCTCATTTTACAAATGAACTTGATGGGTAAGGGAAACTTGGCGCCGAACTCGGCTTTAGATCAGGTACAAAACTATGTACTAGGTGGTATTATTGGTGCTGTTATCTACAGTGAAAGCATCGGCATCTTACAATTCTTCCTGGTATTGATTGCTTGGACGATTGTAGTTATGGGCTTACGTTTTCTTAGCGCTCATGTGCGATGGATTAAGACACTTATTGATGGACGACCTAGCATTGTCATTGATCGGGGAAAGATTCGTGTTGGAGAATGTTTGAAACGTGGTCTTCGTGGCAGTGATTTGCAGTTGAAACTTCGGAGCGCAGGGGTTACCCTTGTGAGTGATGTACGCCGTGCTGTGCTAGAGCAAAATGGTCAATTAACGCTGGTCATGAATGGTGATGATATCATTCGCTACCCTGTTATTGTAGATGGCGTAGTAGATCCAGATATTCTAGACCTAGCCGATAAAGACATGGCTTGGTTGGAAGAAGAAGTGCGAGATCAAGGATATTCCATTAGGGATATCTATGTAGGAGAATACTTCAAAGGGCATCTTATATTACACCCTTATATGCAGAATAACTCTTGAAAATTGTAGAAAAGCCACATCATGTATTAAAAACTGACCTACGCTAAAGTTTTTAATACATGATGTGGCTTTTCTTCGTTCCAATGGAACTTAATCAGCTTGTTGTGAACTGAACTACATCATATTTAGCAAGATATAGTATTAAAATATATAAGCTTTAAAAATCTAATTTGTATTGCTGTTACATAGGTGACAAAGATCTCTTAAAAGAAGTACAATAAAAAGGAATATAACTATAATGACAGTATGATGATATAGCGAGGGTCAACAGGATGGAAAGTGCACAAAGAGCAGAATTACATAGAAAAATTTGGGCTATTGCAGATAATGTGCGAGGAGCTGTAGATGGATGGGATTTTAAACAATATGTATTAGGAATTTTATTCTATCGGTTTATTTCTGAAAATATTACGGAATACTTTAATCGAGAAGAACATAATGCCATAGATGGTGATCCCAATTTTGATTATGCAGATATTTCTGATGAAGAAGCTGAGGAATGTTTCCGCCCTGATACGGTTGAAGAAAAAGGATTTTTTATTTTGCCTAGCCAACTCTTTCAGAATGTAGTTAAGCATGCTCGCAGTAATGAAAATTTAAATGTTGACTTAGCAAATATTTTCTCGGCTATAGAAGGAAGTGCGAGAGGATTTAATTCCGAGGATGATATAAAAGGATTATTTGAGGATGTAGACACGAAGAGTAATCGCTTAGGTGCTACCGTAGAAGAACGGAATGAACGACTAGTTAATATTTTAGAAGGAATTGCAGCGATTCAGTTTGGAAATTTTGAAGATAATGACATTGATGCCTTCGGTGATGCCTATGAATATTTAATTTCTAACTATGCTAGTAATGCAGGGAAATCGGGTGGAGAGTTTTTTACTCCCCAAACGGTTTCAAAGTTATTGGCTCGTATTGTGATGGATGGAAAAACAAAAATTAATAAAGTTTATGACCCAACCTGTGGTAGTGGATCTTTGTTGTTGCAGATGAAAAAACAATTTGATGACCATGTGATAGAAGATGGATTTTATGGTCAAGAAATTAATATGACCAATTATAATTTGGCACGTATGAATATGTTTCTTCATAATGTTAATTTTAATAATTTTGACATTAAGCGTGGAGATACTTTGTTAGACCCTATGCACAATTATGACAAGCCATTTGATGCCATTGTGTCAAATCCACCATACTCCATTAAATGGGTGGGGGATGCAAATCCGACACTAATTAATGATGAAAGGTTTGCACCAGCGGGGAAATTGGCACCTAAATCGTATGCAGACTTTGCTTTCATTATGCATGCATTAAGTTATTTGTCTACCAAAGGTCGAGCGGCAATAGTTTGTTTCCCTGGTATTTTCTATCGCAAAGGTGCGGAAAGAATCATCAGGAAATATTTAGTAGATAATAATTTTGTTGATGCAGTGATTCAATTGCCAGATAATCTGTTTTTTGGTACAAGTATTGCTACTTGTGTATTGGTATTAGCAAAAAATAAAACGGAAAATAAGATACTGTTTATTGATGCATCTAAAGAGTTTAAAAAAGAGACAAATAACAATATTTTAGAAGAAGTGAATATAGAACATATTATAGAAGAGTTTAGACATAGGGCTGATGTAGACTATTTCTCACGATATGTGGCGCATGATGAGATTGTAGAGAATGACTATAATTTATCTGTATCGACGTATGTAGAAAAAGAAGATACAAGAGAAAAAATTGATATTCACGTGTTAAATCGAGAAATTGAAGATACAGTGAAGAAGATTGATGCCTTACGTACTTCCATTGATGAGATAGTTAGGGAGCTAGAGAGCAATGAATAAAGATCTGATTATATATAATACAGAAGATGGACAAGCAAAGATTAGTCTTACCCTACAAGATGGAACAGTCTGGTTGAACCAGATGCAAATTGCAGAGTTATTTCAAACTACGAAACAAAATATTAGCAAACATATTAAGGCTATTTTTGCTGATGGAGAACTAGATGAAAAAGTGGTTGTCAACTATCAGTTGACAACCACTAAACATGGGGCTATAGAAGGGAAAACACAACATAAGCCAGTAGCTTTTTATAATCTGGATGTGATTCTAGCCATAGGATATCGGGTGCGTTCTCCTAGAGGAGTTCAATTTCGTCTGTACGCCTCTACTATATTGAAAGAGTACTTAGAAAAAGGCTTTGCCATGGATGATGAACGATTGAAAGAAATGGGTGGAGGACACTATTTTAAAGAATTGTTAGCTCGTGTTCGTGATATTCGTTCTAGTGAAAAAGTATTTTATCGTCAGGTACTAGATTTATTTGCTACCTCTATTGACTATGATAAACGAAGCAAGGAAGCACAAATATTTTTTCGAACAGTACAAAATAAATTACATTATGCGGTACATCAGCATACAGCAGCTGAATTGGTGTATGACCGTGTAGATAGACATCATGACTTTTTAGGACTCACTACATTTAAAGGAGAATTACCTACGAGAGCAGAGGCAAAAGTGGCGAAGAACTACTTGTCAGAAACAGAATTATTAGACTTGAATCAATTAGTGTCTGGTTACTTAGACTTTGCTGAAAGAAAAGCAAGACGAGAAGAAGCGATGACTATGGCAGATTGGATAGCTCACATTGATATGGTCTTAGCATCTACAGGTGAGAAAGTATTGCAGCATGCAGGGCATATTTCCAAGACACAAATGGAGCATAAAGTGGATGTAGAATATAATGCCTATATAGAACATACATTAACTCGAGTAGAAAGAGATTATTTAGAGGAGATTAAGCACATAGAGAATATAGCAAAGAAAGGAGGGAAATAAATGGATCTATTAAGATTATTGGAGAATGAACCAGTGGAGTGGAAGAAACTGGGGGATGTATGTACATTTCATCGGGGAAATACGATTAATAAAAAAGAAACAGTGGAGGGGAATATTCCTGTTATAGGTGGGGGACAGAAACCAGCATATTATCATAATCAAAGTAATAGAGAAAAAAATACAATTGCAGTTGCTGGAAGTGGTGCTTATGCAGGCTTTGTAAGTTATTGGGAAAAGCCGATATTTTTAAGTGATGCTTTTTCTGTTGAGCCGAATGAAACGCTAAATAAAAAATATGTTTATCATTGGTTATTACAACAGCAGCATAAAATCTATCAATTGAAGCAAGGAAGTGGTGTACCACACGTATACGGTAGAGATTTAGGTAAGTTTGAGATTCCCATTCCATCACTAGAAGTTCAAGAAAAAATAGTAAAAACACTTGACAAATTCACAGAATATGTTACTGAACTACAGACTGAACTACAGACTGAACTACAGAAACGTATTGATCAATATACATATTATCGCGATACACTTCTTAGCGAAGAGTATATACAAAAACTCTGTAAAGAGATGGAAGTAGATAGACAATTACAAGTTTTGGCACTTTCTGAGGTTTTTGAGTTTAAGAATGGATTAAATAAAGGTAAAGAGTATTTTGGTAAAGGGATACCGTTTGTTAGCTATATGAATGTATATAAGCTAGATAGATTAACGGCCGAAGATATTGATAATAAAGTGGATGTTACAGAAGATGAAATAAAACGATTTAGTGTTCAGAGAGGGGATGTTTTATTTACAAGAACTTCTGAAGTGAAAGATGAAGTGGGCTACAGCTCTGTTATGCTAGAAGATATGGAAAAGTGTGTATTTAATGGCTTCACAATACGAGGACGGTTAAAGAATGATAATCTATTATTGCCAGAATTTAGTACCCACCTATTTAGAAGTTATTCGGTTAGAAAAGAAATAATAAAAAGAAGTTCATTTACTACTAGAGCATCATTAAGTGGACAGGAGTTAGGAAAAGTTGAAGTAATGATTCCACCGCTTTCACTACAACATAAAATTGCAACCATCCTAGATAAGTTCCAGGCAATGATAGCAGATACTAAAGGTTTATTACCAGCGGAAATAAAACAACGGCAACAACAATATGAATATTATCGTGAAAAACTCTTGACATTCAGTAGTGAATGTGATAGCACGCACGCACGCACGCACGCACGCACGTTGACTATATCTGATGATTATTATCTTGTGTTGCGAGAAGTAGCAAAGATTGTAGATGTAGATATAGAAGATAAGATAATTTTATATACATTAAAGGATGTATCCGCATACTCTGATGAGAGAATATCGTGGAATGATTTGAACGGGACAAATTATGTAGGGGTGGAGAATTTATTAAAAGATAAAGGTGGAAAGGAAGAATCATCTTGTGTTCCCAAAGTAGGAAATTTTGCTAAATTTAATAAAGGCGATATCTTAATAGGAAATATAAGACCATATTTGAGAAAAATATGGCACTCAGATTTAGTAGGTGGAGCAAGTGGAGATGTTCTTATTATCAAAATAAGTGAAAAGAAAATTATAGAGTCGAGATATTTATACCATATTTTAGCAAATGAAGATTTTTTTGAGTATGCGATTCAATTCTCGAAGGGCGCTAAGATGCCTCGTGGTGATAAGAAGAAAATTATGGAGTATAGTTTTTTTGTACCTCCTCTTCACGTGCAACAACGGATTGTCTCTATTCTTGATACTTTCAACACATTAGTCCATGATATGCAAGAGGGGCTACCAAAAGAAATTGAATTACGGCAACAACAATATGAATATTATCGTGAGCGCCTCTTATCGTTTTCAAAGGCGTCACAGAGATAAGGGGGACTAACAATGGACGGTGGAAAAACGTATAACTTGGCTCCAATTATGGAACTTAATCACGGGATTGTACTGGCTAAGTATGAAAAGCTTTCACGGGTCAGTGAAAGTTATCAAACAGAAGGTGCCATGGAATTACAATTAGTGAATGATTTAGAGGCTCAAGGATATACACGTTTGACCTGTAAAACAGACGAAGAGCTAAAAGAGAATCTGAGAGTTCAATTAGAGCACTTAAACGCGGTAACATTCACAAATGAGGAGTGGAAGCGATTACTTCGTGAATTTATTATTCCGGAGAATCAGGGGATTATAGAAAAAACTAGAAAGTTTCAGGAGCGAGAGTCATGGGACTTTCAATTTGATGATGGACATCGTCAAAATATAAAACTTATTGATGCTACAAATATTAATAACAATGTGGTGCAAGTAGGGAATCAGATTCAGGCCACAGAAGGAACTGTACGCAATCGATATGATGTGACAATTTTTGTTAATGGATTACCATTAGTTCATATAGAGTTAAAGAAACGCGGTGTTCCCATAAAAGAAGCTTTTAATCAGATTCACCGATACAGTAATGAAAGTTTTAACGTAAGAAGTTCTTTATTTCAATATGTACAAATTTTTGTCATATCTAATGGGACGAAGACTCGATATTTTGCGAATACCCTAACACCGAGTAAAAATAACTACGAATTTACTTGTGAATGGGCAGATGCTAAAAATAAACCGATTACAGATTTGGAAGATTTTACGCGTACTTTTTTTGATAAGCGAACAATTCTTGAGATTCTTACGAAATATTGTGTATTTGATGCATCGAATACATTATTGATTATGAGACCTTACCAGATTGCCGCAACAGAACGTATTTTGTGGAAGATTCAAGCTGGTTATGAAAATAAAAAGCAAGGGACCATTGAAGCAGGTGGCTTTATTTGGCACACCACAGGATCAGGGAAAACATTAACATCCTATAAAGCAGCTAGGCTGGCAACTCAATTACCATATATTGATAAGGTGTTTTTTGTAGTAGATAGAAAAGACTTGGATTATCAAACGATGGTAGAGTATCAGAAGTTCCAAAAAGATTGCGTAAATGGTAGCAAAGATACGAAAGAGTTAGCTCGTAATATTAGTGAAAATACCAGTCGTATCGTGGTGACAACGATACAAAAGCTAAATCAGTTTATTCAAAAACATAGTAAGCATGATATTTACCAAAAGCATTGTGTATTTATCTATGACGAGTGTCACCGTTCTCAATTTGGTAAAGTACAGAAAGCAATTCGGAGTAAGTTTAAATGTTATTATCAATTTGGGTTCACCGGAACACCTATCTTTGATGAGAACTCTTTGACAGGAGAAACGACAGCAGGAATTTTTGGGGCTCAATTACATAGTTATGTCATTACCGATGCCATTCGTGATGAAAAAGTATTGAAGTTTAAGGTGGATTATAATAATATATCGGCGAACTTTAAAAGTGCAGAAACTGAAACGGATGATGCAGAGTTAGCTAAGTTAGAATCAAAACTATTGTTGCATCCTGAACGAATCCAAGCAGTGACTAAGCATATCTTGAAAGTATTTCCTATGAAAACGCATCGTAATGTACACTTTACAGTGCGGAATAAACAAATGCGCGGATTTAATGCCATGTTTGCCGTACAAAGTGTAGAAGCTGCCAAAATGTATTATGAAGCATTCAAGATATTGCAAAATGATTTGCCTGAAGAAAAAAAGTTGAAAGTAGGCGTTATTTATAGTTTTGCAACTAATGAAAATCAGTCTGCCTATGGAGAAATCAAAGATGAATCATTTGAGGCAACCTCGCTTACAACTTCGGCAAAACAGTTTCTCATATCTGCTATGGATGACTATAATGCTATGTTTAGTAGTAATTTTAAAATCGAAGAGTTTCAAAATTATTACAAAGATCTAGCAAAACGGGTTAAAGATAAAGATATTGATTTGTTGATTGTCGTAGGGATGTTCTTAACGGGGTTTGATGCACCTACATTAAACACATTATTTGTAGATAAAAACTTACGGTATCATGGGTTGATTCAAGCCTTTTCTAGGACGAATCGAATTTTAAATAGTGAGAAAAAATTTGGTAATATCGTGTGCTTTAGAGACTTAGATAAGGCTACGAAAGAAGCTATTCAAGTGTTTGGTGATAAAAATAGTGTGACCACAATTTTAGAACGTAGTTTTGATGACTATATGACTGGATTTATTGACGATGATACAAATGAATCGTATCGTGGCTATGAATCAATTTGTGAAGAATTGTTAGCTAAATTCCCAGACCCTACTGAAATTGAAACTAATGCAGATAAAAAAGAATTTGCCCAATTGTTCGGGGAATTTTTGAAAGCTGAAAATATTTTGCGTAACTTTGATGAGTTTTGTGAGTTAGAACCATTGATTCCACCGCGACTTGTTCAAGATATGAAGAGCGTCTATGTGGATATCAAGGAAGATTTTTCTGAAGGGCGCAAATATAGCGAAGCAGAGGCACAAGTTATTGACTTGTCAGATATAGAGTTTCACATTGATTTGTTAAGGACCGATGAAATTAATCTAGATTATATTTTGCAGTTAATTGCGGAAAAAACGAAGAGTACGGACAACTTGAATGCTGTTGAACAAGAAGTTCGCCGAGCGATTCGTTCCAGTATTGGAACCCGTGCGAAGGAAGATCTTATTGTGAAATTTATGCATAGTACAGATATTTCTACACTTAGTGACCATGAAAGTATTATCGATGCGTTCTATACTTTTGCAAAGGTAGAGAAGGAATTATCCATTGCCAATACGATTGAAGAGTTAGGCATACAGCCACAAGTGATAGAAGAAGCACGACGGTATATTATGACTTCTATTGAAAAGGGACATGCCGAATATGATGGAACTGAGTTGAGTAATATCCTACCGTCTAGATCTCGTAGAAGAGGTGGTCAGCGACAAGAACAGAAACAAAGTGCATGGCAAAAAATACAGCAACTAGTACAAGTGTTTTTGGGGATTTAATTCCATTGTATGTTAGGATAGAATGGTGTATATTTGGGGTAGAAGGAATGAATCTTTCTAAGAGGGTTGTAGAAATTCATCCATAAGCTCAAAAAAGGACGGCTGCCACCGTCCTTTTTTCTATTTTCTACTCTTGTAATACTTCAGAATTGCATATGTCAAAAAATAACAATCAATCCTTGTAGAATAGGGACAAGAAAACTAGTACATATAAAGGGATACTTAAGAGATAATTATCAAATTAACTCTGTTATAATAATAGCATCTAATGTGTAGCACAATTTATGATGGATTAGGTATATACCCTTGAATAGGGATAGAAAAACATGTATAATAATAGGGTAATAGCATTGGAATATGACAGTTCTATGGGGCTTGTGCAAGGAGAGCCTGTGAACCATGTCAGGCCTTGATTGGAGCAGCATTAAGCGGTTACTCTCTTGTGCCACGAGGAAACCTATAGGGCTGTCAGATTCGAGTGCTATGGTAAAGCAGCTAGCTTAGCTGCTTTTTTTCATATCTTAAGGGAAAGGAGGGACTATGAGTTATTTAGCGTTATATAGACGATGGAGACCAAAACAGTTTACAGATGTTGTAGGTCAACATCATGTGTCGGATACATTACAACGAGCTATTCGTGAAGATAAAGTGGCCCATGCCTATTTATTTGCTGGTCCTAGAGGTACGGGCAAAACGAGTATGGCAAAAATATTTGCGCGCGCTATTAACTGTGAACAGGGACCTACAGATACACCTTGTGGTCAGTGTGAATCGTGCCAGCAAATGTTACAAGGACAAGCCTTGGATGTGATCGAAATTGATGCGGCTTCCAATCGAGGTATTGATGAAGTGCGTGCCTTGCGGGAACAGGTGAACTTCTTACCTGTAGTAGGTCATAAAAAAGTATTTATCATTGATGAAGCCCATATGCTTACCAATGAAGCATGGAATGCCTTGTTGAAAACGATCGAGGAACCGCCAAGCCATGTGATGTTCATTTTTGCCACAACAGAATCGGAGAAATTACCGGTTACTATTTTATCTCGTTGTCAGCGGTATACATTCCGCCGTATTACAGCAAAAGATATTACAGCCCATTTATTGCATGTGGCGAAGGAAAGCAATATCTCTCTTGACCCTGCGGCGGCACAAGTGATTGCAGTCCATGCAGATGGTGGGTTACGGGATGCCTTGAGTATTCTGGATCAATGTTCCGGTATGACCTCAGATATGATTACAGCTCCTTTAGTAGAATCTATGATTGGCTTAGTGAGCAAATCTTGGGTGCTAACTATGGTAGATATATTGAAATCCGGTAATGGAGCGGCTTTACTGCAAGCTGTAGATGAAGCGCTACAAATGGGGCGTGATGCTCGTCAAATTGTAACGGCCTTAGTAGAACATCTGCGAGCTATGATTGTGGCGAAAGTATTACCTGAGGCGGAAGAGCTATTAGCTTATGATACGCATAAAGAGCGATTATTGGCGCAGGCCAATGCGTTATCTATGGAGGAGATAGGACGCTATATCAATGTATTACAAACGGTGCAAAATAACGCAAAACAAGTAGATAACCCACGAGTGATTGTAGAAATGGGATTGCTTTCACTCTTGCAATTAGGTGGCGGTACCTACCAAACCTTGGAAGGTCGCATGACGACGATGGAACAATTTGTGAATCGTCAAGAAGATACATTGCTCCAAAAGTTGAATGAGTGGGCGGAACAACGACCTGTAGTTGCCAGCTCTGTGGTAGAACCTGCACTACCTGTGTCGGATATGGATGTATATGATGGAGTCTTGGAGGATATTCCTCATCCAGTAGAGGATGAGGTGTTGTTGCCACCTGTCTCACCAGTGAGAGCTAGAACTGTAAAAGCAACATCCCCGTTACCACCTCCTCGTGTAGCTAAAGTGGCCGATTCTATTGGTAAAAGCTCCTTGCCACCACCATTACCGAAGAAAGCATCTCCATCGGTAAAGCCTAAAACGGCGACATTTGACACGGCGCAAGAGCGAACCGTAGGGCAGGGGATGGTGAGTCCTCATGAATATAGCACGATTTTAGCAAACGTGATAAAATGGTTGAGAGGCAAGAACTATGGATTGCTAAATACGATCTATCAGCAAGGAACCTTGGTGTACTTAGATCAAGAGCAAGCTATCTTGGTGTTTCCTACGCCTATTGCAGGACCTATTCTGGTGCAACCGCAACATGTAGAATGTGGGAAGAAAGCGTTTCAACAAGTGATAGGACGGCCGATTGTGGTGAAAGCCATCGATAAGAAGGACCCTAAACTGCAGGTATACTTAGAGGCAGCAAAATCCTTTGGAGGGACTTTACAGCAAAGCGGACAGTCGCAGGTACAACCAACGGTACCGACTCCTGTGGTGAAAGGTACTAAAGAAACTGAAGGGATAGGACAACCAATTGTTGCGGCGCAAGGAACGATACCGGTGACAGCTGATGAGGAGATGCCAACTGTATCTGTAGAAACATCGAGGCCTGACAGTGGGAAACCCACTTATGTAGGGACAAACACCACTTCAAAGGTAGGTGCTGGTAGTGATCCGACCAATGTAGAGGGTATTATTGATGACTTTCTCACAGTCTATGAGAATCCAGAGGAAGTATTAAACCCCTACTATCAGGAAATGGGGAAAGGCATGCTTTCAGAAGAAGACATAGACGAGATACGGACATTGCCGAAATGGTCTTCAGCCGAGGCCAGTGATGAAGAAAAACAAGAAACTCTACTCTATGATGCTTTACAACACATGGAGGCTAGCGGGTATGATATTTATGTGAAAGAAGTAGACGATTTGTCTAAGTAATGAAGGAGGTTCACTATGTTTGGTGGCGGTAATATGCAAGGTATGTTGAAAAAAGTTCAAAAAATGCAAAAAGATATGGAAAAAGCACAAGAAGAAATTAAAAACACCGTGGTAGAAGCATCTATCGGTGGTGGTGCTGTATCTGTAACAATGAATGGAGAACAAGAAGTATTGTCCATTAAAATTGCTCCTGCTGCAGTAGATCCAGAAGATGTGGAAGCATTAGAAGATTTAATTTTAGCAGCTGTGAATGAAGCGAACCGTAAAGCAAAAGAAGTGGCAGAGAAAAAATTAGGGGCTGTCACAGGAAACTTGAAACTTCCTGGAATGCCAGGTATGTTCTAATATGACAAATCCTTTAGAACGATTAGTAGAAGAGTTGCGTCGCCTACCAGGTGTGGGGGCTAAATCGGCTAGACGATTAGCATACCATCTCATTGAGGCAGATGCAGAAGATGTACAACGCTTGGTAGAAACCATCCTTGCAGCGAAAGAAGCGACTCATAGATGTTCCCAATGCTTTAATTTATCAGCTCAAGATCCTTGTGAGTTTTGTGCTAGCTCTAAACGGGACAGATCGATGATTTGTGTGGTGGAAACATCCCGTGATGTCATCGCCATCGAACGCAGTGGTGACTATAAAGGGCTATACCATGTGTTGGAAGGGGCTTTGTCCCCTATTGATGGGGTAGGCGTAGAAGACATCCGCTTGAAAGAGCTCATGTTGCGCCTTCAAGATAATACAGTGCAAGAGGTTATCATCGCCACAGATCCTGATGTAGAAGGGGAAGCAACGGCTCTATATATTGCTCGATTATTGCAACCTACGGGGATTAAGGTCACTCGTATTGCCCGTGGTATTCCTGTAGGCGGGGATATTGAATACGCTGATGAGGTGACCTTGAGCGGTGCTGTATTACATCGTCAAGAAATGAGGTAATGATGGATTACGTATTACAAGCTGTAGTAGCTATTGTTGTAGCTTGGATGATTATTAAGGTAGCATGGTTTACCATCAAACGGGTAGCAACCAATGTCTTTTTAGGTATGATTACCTATGCAGTGATTACAGAAGTATTCCATATTCCCTTGGATATGAATATTATGTTGTGGGCACTAACAGCCGTGTTAGGGCCTATACCAGTGCTAGGATTAGCGTACTTTCATTGGTGAAATAAGGAGCAACTATGCAATCAAATACTGTGGTACTTAATGACATTCAACAACAAGTTGTACAGGAATTAGATAGAAATATTGTATTGCTAGCTTCTGCAGGAACGGGAAAAACAAATACATTGTCCTATCGGGTGGCACATATCTTGGAAACGGGACGTGCCACTGGGGATCAAATTTTGTGTTTAACATTTACGAATAAAGCGTGTCGTGAAATGAAAGAACGCATGATTGCGATTGTAGGGCAAGAGGCACAAGCTGTGAAAGTATCTACATTTCACAGCTTTTGTTATACTATTTTGCAAGAAGAAGCAAAATTACAAGAAGATTTGTTTAAAGAATTTCTCATCTTTGACGAAGAAGATGTAGAGGAATTATTGAGTGAATATTTGCCGAATCTTGTGAAGGCCTATAGCGAAGAGCAAGGTCTTATGGCACCTAAAATACATGCAAATACGATTCGTGAAGTTATCAGTGCGGTGAAAGAACATCGTTCTAAGTATCAATATTATTCCTCTAGTATAGAAGATGATTATGCACGGACAATCAAGCGTATGAAAAGGGAAGAGTCTGTTTGGTATAGCATCATGTCAGAAGATACTGCCGAATTTTTAGAAGAAAAAGGGCTACAAGTATTGATGGAATACGAATGGCGATTACGTTCATTGAATGGGCTAGATTTTGCTGATTTAATTACTCGTGTTCACCAAATCTTTCAGCGCCCCGAAGTGGCTAATCGTTGGCGCCAGCGCTATTCCTATATTGCAGTAGATGAAATGCAAGACACTAGTGAATTAGAATATGAAGTGATGAATACCATGTGGAAGGGTAACCATATTTTGCTCTGTGGGGATTACTTTCAAACCATTTATGAATGGCGTGGGTCTAATCCGATTACATTAATCGATCGGTATCGCAGAGAGTATAACCCCATAGAATTGGTGTTTGATACAAACTATCGGTCTAATCAGATGCTGTTTAAGGGAGCCTTTTCCATGCTGAAAGATATGTTCCCTCAGCAGGTGCGAGAGTTGTATCAAAAAGAACCGAAAGCGATAGCCACACAGCAAGGTGAGCCTATTTCGATATATGCGGCTACAGATGCTCAGGATGAGGCTGGGTATATATTTCAATCTATTCAACAGCTGAGAACTGGCGAAGAGATGCCCCCTGTAGGAATTTTGGTGCGCACCAATAAACAAGCCGTACGATTAAGTGAACAATTTAAACGATGTAATCGACAATTGCCAGAAAAGATGCAACTAAAATTTATTTTGGCAGATGAATTAAAATTTTTCCGACGTTTAGAAATTAAGGATGTATTGGCATTTTTTAAATGCTTAGTGAATCCTTGGGATTTGATGAGTACAAAACGGATCATTCGAACCTTTGTCAAAGGGGTTGGTGATAAGCGTATGGAGGAATTAGAAAGCACAGCAGTGAGAAAAACTGGGTTGCGGATCACCGATTTTATGAGCACAAATATCTTTACACGAGAGCCTTATGAGCAATTAGAAAAAGGGCTAGTGACTAAAGATATCATTGTATTTGATGTGGAAACGACAGGTGTAAATATACTGGAAGATCGCATTGTGCAGATGGCAGCTATCCGCATCGATGAAGAAGGCAATATCATTGATACCTTCGAACGATTTATCAATCCCGGCGTGCCTGTAGGGGATTCAGAATTAGTCCATGGCTTTAGTGATGCGCACTTACAAAAGGTTGGTGGTGATGCACGAACTGTACTGGAAGCATTCAGACAGTTTGCTGATGGGTCCATGATTGTCGGTCATAATGTGCAGTACGATATGAGCATATTAGAGCAAGAGTGTAGCCGACATGGTGTAGCTATGCCAAGGGTACAAGCCATCTATGATACCTTAGATATATACCGTAGGTTCTATCCAAATTTGCCGAACCATAAACTAGAATTTTTAAGTGGATACTTTCCCATTGATCATCAGTCTACTCATAATGCCATGGACGATATTATAGCGACGGGTAAATTATTGGTCTATGCAATGAAAGAAAATATCCTTCCTACGAAAGCACAGCGTATGGCATTTATAAATAAATATAGAGATACATTTGCCAATATTGCTGCCTCTATGGATACTTTACGAAGTAAGTGGACTACGAGTAAACCTACAGAAATTCTTGCCTATATTATGAATGATATGGGCCTAGTGGAACACTATCAGAAGAAAGTAAAAGAAGATCCCACTGGGGAACGTAGATTAACTAGTATTCGCGAACTATACCGCATCATGAAAGAGTTAGAAGCGGAACATCCACACTATGTAGGCCGTGATGGTGTGAAAGAGATATTAGAAATGTCTGCTCTTCACTCGGGAGAGGGCATGTTCCGACGAAAAGGAGACAGTCGTATCCCCATCATTACGGTCCATCAAGCCAAAGGCAGTGAATTTGAGAATGTCTTTATTGCTAGTGCACATGATGGGGGACTTCCGTTCTACTTTGCCGTTAAAGATGGTAAATTAGAAGAAGAAAAACGTATTTTCTATGTGGCGTTAACCCGTGCTAAGAAACACTTGACCATTACCTATGCAAAGGTTAATGCAAATGGGTATTGGCAACAACCAAGTCGATTCTTATCGTCCATTCCAGAAGAATTTATAAAGCGGTTGGGCTCATCATAAAGATATGGGAATTTGTAGGGAATAACTACCCCAATGTTTTCAATCTATGCTATAATAAAGTGTAAATAGTGTACGTTAGGCGCCTATTTACGAAGGTAATACTAATAATGGAAGAACTTTTAGAGCGATGACTTAATGTAGTCATTACGATAGAAAGTTCTATGATGTAATGGAGGCAATTCATATGGGAACCAATGTAGCAACAAGTATGGTAATTGGCACACAATGGGGCGATGAAGGTAAAGGTAAAATCGTTGATTATTTATCTGAACGCGCTGATGTGGTAGTACGTAGCCAAGGTGGTAATAATGCAGGTCATACAGTAGTCGTAGATGGTAAATCTTTCGCATTGCGTTTATTGCCTAGCGGTATTCTTTACGATGATAAAATGAATATCATTGGTACTGGTGTCGTTGTGGACCCTAAGGTATTGTTGGAAGAAATTGTAAACCTTGAAAAAGAAGGTAAAAGTGCAAAATCCTTATATATTTCTGACCGTGCTCACGTGATTTTACCGTATCATAATCGTTTAGATGAAGCGGAAGAATCTGTGAAAGGCGATGCTAAAATCGGTACTACAAAAAATGGTATCGGTCCATGCTATGCAGATAAAGTCAATCGTATTGGCATTCGCATTTGCGATTTAATGGATCCAGTTGTATTTGAGAAGAAACTTAACTTCAACGTAGAATTGAAAAATAAAATGTTAACAGCCGTATATGGTTTTGAGCCAGTTAACTTTGAAGAAATTTTAAAAGATTACTTAGGCTATGCAGAACAATTACGTCCATTTGTAAAAGATACAAACTTTGCCGTGATTGATGCTATCAAATCTGGTAAAAAAGTATTGTTTGAAGGGGCCCAAGCAACGATGCTTGACCTTGATCATGGTACATATCCATTCGTAACTAGCTCTCATCCAGTAGCAGGCGGTGCGTCTGTGGGCGCTGGTGTAGGCCCTAACTACTTAAAAAATATCTTTGGTGTAGTAAAAGCATACTCTACTCGTGTTGGTGAAGGGCCATTCCCATCTGAACTATTAGATGAAACTGGTGAATACCTTCGTAAAACAGGCCATGAGTTCGGTACTGTTACAGGTCGTTCCCGTCGTTGTGGTTGGTTAGATTTATCCGTTGTGACTTATGGTGCAGCATTGAATAGCTTGGATTATTTGGCAATCACTCGCCTTGATATCTTAGATGGTTTGGATGAAGTGAAAATTTGTGTAGGTTATACTCGCAATGGTGAGCCTGTACAAGGATTCCCTGCTAGCTTAGATGTATTAGCAGAATGTGAACCAGTATACGAAACATTCCCAGGTTGGAAAACAGATATTTCCGGTATCCGCAAGTATGAAGAATTACCAGAAGCAGCACGTCGTTATGTCGAACGCATTGCAGAAGTAACTGGCGTACAAGTAGGTATCGTTTCTGTAGGTCCTGGTCGTGATCAAACGATTGACTTAGTGAATGTATTTGCGTAATCGCAATGAACCATGTAGAGACCCGTTTTGGGTCTCTATTTTATTTATGGCAGATTGATGTGTATTTGAAAGTAAGGAGATTCCATGATTAAACGATTATCCCTAGCGCTCTCTCAGGATGTGGCAGAACTCCTGAAAGAGTACATAACATATCCTACGGTGGATGTGGAGACGGCAGACTTTACAGAGGTATCTGCCATTGTGGTCAGTGATGCTCATGTGAAAGACATGGTTCACCATCCACAGGTACAAGCCTTTTCCATTCCGCTTTTTGTGATTACAAAAGATGGAGATCGCCTCATTAAAGCTAGTGATGATTTGCCGAATATGAAAATATATACAGCGCATAGACTCGATGAATCCATACTAGCAGAGGATGTTGAGACTGCGGCCATACGCTATGAATATGCTGTGTTGCCACCATTCTTTAGAACCTTAGCTATGTACTCTACTAATGGCAATCTTCAATTTGATTGTCCCGGACATCAAGGGGGTGACTTCTTTAAAAGACATCCCGCAGGGCGTGCTTTTTACAATTTTTATGGCCCCAATGTATTTACCAGTGATTTATGCAATGCAGATGTGAAGTTAGGCGATTTGCTCATTCATGAAGGACCTGCTTGTGATGCACAACAGCATGCAGCGGATGTATTCAATGCGGACAAAACATATTTTGTATTGAATGGTACCTCTTCCGCCAATAAAATGGTTCTCAATGCCTTGTTAGCACCAGGAGATGTGGTGCTCTATGATAGAAATAACCATAAGTCCATTTCTCATGGTGCTTTAGTGCAAGCGGGGGCGATACCAGTGTACTTGGAAACGGCACGAAATCCATTTGGATCCATCGGTGGGATTCTAGATCATTGCTTTGAAGAAAACTATATCCGTCAGTTAGTGGCGCAAAGAGATCCAGAGAAAGCAAAGGAAGAACGGCCTATTCGGTTGGCAGTGATTCAGCTAGGTACCTATGATGGTACTATTTATAATGCACGACAAGTGGTAGATCAGATTGGACATCTTTGTGATTATATTTTATTTGATTCTGCTTGGGTAGGATACGAACAATTTATTCCTATGATGAAAGATTGCAGTCCTTTATTATTAGAATTAGGGCCAAATGATCCGGGTATTCTCGTGACGCAATCAGTACATAAGCATCAAGCTGGCTTTTCTCAAGCCTCTCAGGTACATAAGAAAGACAGACACATCAAAGGACAAGCGCGGTATGTAAATCATAAACGGATGAACAATGCCTTTATGATGCATGCCTCTACATCTCCCTTTTATCCCTTGTTTGCATCCTTAGATGTGAATGCTAAAATGCATGAAGGATTAGGTGGTCAATATCTGTGGAAAGAGTGTGTAAAAGTGGCTATCGAAGCTCGTAAATCAGTGCTAACACGATGTCAATATATACGACCACTAGTGCCACCTATGGTGCATGGTCAATGTTGGGAAGCTGGTGATACGGAACGCATGGCAGAGGACCTATCCTACTTCCGGTTTGAACCGAATGGAAAATGGCACTCCTTCCAAGACTATGGAGAGAACCAATACTTCATTGACCCTTGTAAGTTTCAATTGATTACACCTGGTATTGATGTAGAAACAGGAGACTATGAATCTTTTGGTATACCGGCTACGATTTTGGCGCATTACTTGCGAGATCGCCATATCATCCCAGAGAAATGCGATTTAAATACCATATTATTCTTAATGACGCCAGCGGAAACGAAGGAAAAGATGGATCAATTAGTATCTCATTTAGTGGAGTTTGAAAGGCTCATCGATAGAGATGCTCCGTTGGAAGAAGTATTGCCCTATG
Organism: Veillonella sp. CHU594; assembly: GCF_003992265.1. Lineage (NCBI taxonomy): Bacteria > Bacillati > Bacillota > Negativicutes > Veillonellales > Veillonellaceae > Veillonella > Veillonella sp. CHU594. The sequence goes on along the minus strand of NZ_RQVB01000008.1, from coordinate 74,500 downwards.
TGTATCATCAACACTGGAAGGCCTATGATGGATATACAATTCATCAACTTTGCCAAGAAATGCATAATTTTTATAAAGATCGTAATGTGAGTGATTTACAACGGAAATTATTTTTACAAGAGTGTTTTCCTGATTATGTAAAATCACCGCAAGAAGCGAACTTTGATTTTGTTCGAGGCCATGGCGAGTTAGTGCCTGTGTCTGAGGTAGTGGGGCGTATGGCGTTAGAAGGAGCCTTGCCATATCCACCAGGAGTGCTCTGTGTACAGCCAGGTGAGCGCTGGTCAGAGACGGCACGAGATTATTTCTTAGCCTTAGAAGAAGGGATTAATCGATTGCCTGGCTTTGCCCCAGAAATTCAAGGGGTGTACTTGCAAGAGCAAGAGGATGGCACTAAAAAAGCCTTTGCCTATGTTTTACAAAAGTCCTATGAATCGCGATAGTATAGAGGATTCTATATATAAATTTGTACTCACAATGAATAGAAATGGTGTATCGTACTTGTATGATACACCGTTTTTATATATACTTGTATATGAATGCATAAAACTATTTCATAGCGTGTAGACCGTACAGAATGCCTATAGGCTATAAAGTAGTTATAGATACAAATATTCTTACATAGGTATAGGAAACTTGAGCGAAAAGCTCGCTAGATTAAATAGGAGTGTATATGTTAATACAAGATAAACATGCAGTAGAGCAACGGTTGTTAATTCAATCGGCCATACTCATGTCATTTGTGGCTATAGGGGGCACTATGATGGGGGTCTTTAGCGGATCTAGTGCCATCTTGTTAGATGGGGTCGTGTCCTTTATTGCTGTGATTATTAAAGTGATGATGATCATCACATCCCGATTAGTATCAAATGAAACAAGCAAACGCTTTCAGTTTGGCTATTGGCAGTTTGAACCCTTAGTGTTGATTGCAGAAGGTAGTTTTACCTTGTTGATCGTAAGCTATGCCTTTTTATCAGGACTGACGGATTTATTGGGTGGCGGTCGTGCTGTTCATGTGGGACCTGCTATCATCTATGCTACAATTTTTACCATTGCTGATACGTGCTATTATTTCTATGTGCACCAAATCAATAAAAAATTACAATCTAATTTGGTAAAATTCGATAATATTAGCTGGTCCATCGATGCTATGTTAGAAGCTGGGATTTTAGTTAGCTTTTTAGTGGCTTTTGGGCTAGAACATTTTGGCTATGCAGAATGGGCGGTCTACGTGGATCCTATTGTGCTCATTATTTTATCGTTACAAATGATGCCGTCTGCTTTAAAAATTATCATTCCATCGGTGAAACAAATTATGGGTGTAGCGCCTTTGAAATTACATAATCGAATCCAATTTATTATGGATTCTTTCATGGAAAAGTATAAATTTAAAGATTATGTCACTAGTGTACAAGCCTATGGGAATGTAAAAATGATTGAAATTGATATTTTAATTCCTAAGAATTTCCCAAAACAAACCATTGTAGAATTAGATGAAATTCGCAATGAAATTGACCTTGCCATTGGTGGTGACCCTGCAGAGAAATGGGTGACGATCACATTTACAGCTACGAAAAAGTGGATGGCAAAAGATTATTTATTAGATGAAGAAGATGAAGATTGAGATTAATAACTATCTTCCGATGAGGAGACAACAGTGGATTATGTATTGACCATCATGGAGACATATGGGTATGCAGCCATGTTTATTTGCATGGTGCTAGAAAATGCGAACATTCCGATTCCTAGTGAAATTATTTTAGGGTTCGCAGGGTATTTAGTATTTCAAGGCGTATTTGATTTGAATACAGCTATTATTGTAGGTGTTGTAGCGGGTATTGTGGGTTCTGTATTATCCTATTGGCTAGGGGAATATGGTGGCAGACCTGTATTGATGAAATATGGGAAATATATCTTATTTAGTGAAGATAAATTTGGTGCTGCAGAAAAATTGTTCAATCGCTATGGTGGTGCCGCTGTGTTTATTGGCCGTTTATTACCGGGGGTGCGTACATTTATTTCCTTCCCTGCAGGAGTGGCTAAATATCCGATGACCCCCTTTGTGATTTGGACTACTTTGGGCACAATCCCTTGGACTATCTTGCTAGTTTGGCTAGGTATGAAATTAGGAGAACATTGGAAAGACTTAATTGAGTATAATCATGAACTATTAATTGCTATGATTGTAGTCTTTGTAATAGTAGCTGTAGTATATGGTTTGAAATATTGGAAACGTCGTAAACAATAGGGAGATGCTTATGAAATTACATCGTGTAACCTATGTAGTATTTCTCTTTTTCTTAGGAGTTTATGTACTAGGGAACCATCTATTACCAGTGTCGGATCCAGTAGAGTCGAATTACGCTTTAACCGCAAAAGAGATGGTCCTTTCCGGAGATTGGTTGTCCCCACAAATTTATGGGCACTATTGGTTTGATAAACCAATTATGATTTATTGGCTATTGAGTTTGTCCTATTCTGTATTCGGCATGACAGATTTTGCAGCTCGTTTTCCATCAGGTCTTTTTGGGGCTTTATCAGTGGCTATGGTTTACCAAGGGGTGCGCACCCTAACAGGGCAACGATTAGGCGCTTTGTTATCAGCATTCATATTAGGCACATCTCTCATCGTATGGACCATTGCCCATGGTATCATCACAGATATGGTGTTGTTATTTGCCACGGTAGGTACCTTTTATTACGCCTATCGTGGACTACTAGTTAAGAATCCATGGTATATGGCAGTAGCCTATGGCTTTGCGGGGATTGCAGTATTGACGAAAGGCCCTGTAGGGCTGGTATTACCGGGATTGTTGTTCCTGATTTATGCAGGGGTTAAACGATCTTGGTCTATGGTGAAAGTTTTATTTCCATGGCAAGGTATCCTCATACTGTTAGCTATAGTCTTGCCTTGGTATGGATATATGTACCATACTCATGGCATGGAATTTATCAATGGGTTTTTAGGACTTCATAATATAACGAGAGCGACCCAATCTGAACATCCCGAGGTAAATCATTGGTGGTATTATCTACCTATTTTCCTAGGGGGCTCTCTCCCTTGGACGGGGGCTATTCTATATGGTATGTATCGGGGTTGGAAAACAAGAACTGATGCCTATCTATATACCATGATTATGGGATGGGGAACGATTGTATTTTATACGGCTATGGCTACAAAATATCCGACTTATGCCTTTATTTCGGTGATTCCTTTCAGCTTGTTAGGAGCTTTTGGGATTATTTCTTTGAAAGATGCCAGTCACCGTGCTTGGTGGTGGGTATTGGGACCGACTTTAGTATTATGGTGGGCTCTTGGGATTGGAACATTCTTTGCACCTTGGGGCTTTTGGTGGATTCTTCGAGCTGTTGTCGTAGGTCTTACCTTATTCCTAGGTGGGTGTTATTGGTATCGGAAACGATTGATGATGCCTTTCACAGTGGGGATGGGTACCTTGGTAGTACTAGGTATTGTGCTTATGGAAGGGTTGGTACCATTCTTGGGCTTGCGTTCTTCTGTGACCTATCATGAACAGATACGCAGCTTTCATGGACCTGTGTATTATTATGGGGAATATGCGGCGTCAGTGCCGTATTATTTAGATGTGACACCCGTGCGAGTAGAGCCTAGTCCAGAACGATTGGCGAAGTATAATGTACAGCGCAGTGCGAAGTGGAACGGTAAGAATGTGATGCCTCAAATTGAGGAACAAGAGTTATTTAAACGCTTGCAATCTGGGGAACGGATGCTCATAATTACCAATAAAAATTATGGTAAAGAATTAGAGGAATCTTCAGTAGGTCAATATTTAGAACGTGATGAAAGTAGTTCTAAGGTAGTACTATTGCATTCCAAATAGTGAGGTATCTATGTCAGTAGAACGATTGATGCGACAATTAAAAGGATTTTCTAGTCCCTATGTGTATAATCCTTGGAATGATTTTGATGAACGCTATGATACTAATCAGAGAGCGAGCTCCATTCGGAGAAAACAGTTACAAGCCTATTTGGAGCAGCGATTAGAGCGTGCTAAAATTCTCATCATAGCAGAAGCGGTGGGCTATCAAGGAGGGCGATTTACAGGGATTGCCATGACCTGTGAAAGAATGCTCTTAGGGCATCACCCTACAGTAACCCCATCTATGGTGTTTACTGGATTGGAGCCGAAACGAACTAGTAATCCAAAGAGCGAGTATATTATAAAACCGACACAAAAAGAAAAGGGCTTTAATGAGCCTACTGATTCTGTGGTGTGGAATGCCATGTTAGAAGCTAATATAGACCCTTATGAAGTGGTGTTGTGGAACATTTTTCCATTTCATCCCTTTAAAGGAATAGATGGCTTGACGAACCGGACTCCTACAAAGCAAGAATTAGACTTAGGGTGGACCTATACGAAACAGCTCTTAGATTTGTTCCCTAGGGCACAGATCCTTGGAGTGGGTCAAAAAGCGAGTCTTACCTTGGCGGAGTATGGGGTAGAAGTACAAGCTACCTTGCGCCATCCAGCCAATGGAGGAGCGGGGCTGTATAAGCAGCAGTTTCGGGAATTTCTTGAGGAAAAGCTGAAAGCTTAATAGGTAATACAAAAAGATGAAAAGCCGCAGCGCTTCTGAAAACTGCCCTACGCGAAAGTTTTCAGTAAGCACTACGGCTTTTCTTGCGGTGGATTAAAAAATAGAGGAAGGTTGATATTGCTCAACTTTCCTCTATTTTATTTGGAACTTATTTTTTTGTAGCTCCCTTTATGGAAATTCAGGAGGAGCTTTGTTATAAGGTCTTTTGTATTGGTAGTCTTTGTAATACTTGGATGACCTTGTCTAATTCTTCTTCTGTGTGTGCAGCGGTGACGGTTAAGCGCAATCGTCCAGTGTTGACAGGGACTGTGGGAGGGCGAATGCCACTGAGGATGATGCCTTCTCGTTCACATAGGCGACTGGCTTCTAATGTATCTTCGTTAGAGCCGATGATGATAGGAAATATCGGTGTATCATCGCTGCTAGGGATTCCTAGTGATTGCAAGGCGTTGTGCATATATTCTGTATTGCTTCGCAGTTTTTGATATACACTAGGTTCCTCTGCTAATACTTCTAGGGCGCCGATGCTAGCCCCAATGTCAGCAGGGGACAAAGCGGTGGCAAAGATGAAGGGACGACTGTGGTTAATGATATAGTCGATGATGGTTTGGCTACCGCAGACGTATCCTCCGATGGACCCTAAGGCTTTACTCATAGTGCCAGTGGTGATGATACGTGGGTTTTCACAGTGAAAGTGATGTGCTGTACCACGGCCTTCACCAATGACGCCAGTAGCATGAGCATCGTCTACAATAAGTAGGGCATTGTAGCGTTCTGCAAGTTCAAATAGTTCAGGTAAGGGAGCTATATCCCCATCCATGCTGAACACTCCATCAGTAATGATAAAACGCATACCATAGTGCTTAGATTGGCTTAATAAGGATTCTAGGACTGCCACATCCTTGTGAGGGTAAACTTGTACTTTAGCGCCGCTGAGACGACATCCGTCGATGAGGCTAGCGTGATTCAATTCATCACTAAAAATAATATCTCCTTTATGAACTAGGGCAGAGATTGTTCCTAGATTTGCCATAAACCCAGCTGTGAAAGTGAGTGCCTTTTCACAGTCTTTCCACTGTGCGAGACGGTGCTCTAGTTCTTGAAATAAAGGGAAAGAACCAGAGGTAAGGCGAGCGCCACCAGAACCAGTGCCATATTGTTGGATGGCCTGTAAGGCTCGATCTTTCACGTGGGGATGATGGGTTAAGCCTAGGTAATTATTTGATGCCATCATTAGATAGGTGGAACCTTCATACATAACATGAGTAGCATCGATAGGAGTATAGGTGCGAGGAGAACGAAATTGTGATTCCTCTTGGCGCTTGACTAAGGCTTCGGAGTATCGATTAAACATGGTGAATCCCTTTCGTTGTGACCCACGTAGGAGTGGATGTAAAATACTGTATTACTTCTTCTATCGGTGCATCGTCAGTGATAAAGAAGGCGCGACCACCAATAGGACTACCATAGACTTTCATAGGGCTTAACCGATGGTAGGTAGTGCCATAGGACACATAGCCCGTCGTATACTCTGGATCATCGGACCAACATAGTTCACCTAGTACGTAAGGCGATGCGAGGACCTTGCTTGCTAGGATGAGAGCCTCCCTAGAATGGATGGAAGAACAGCCATAATATTGCAAATGGTGGTGTATGTCTGCATCTGATTCGGCATCCATACGGGACACGCGTACTGTTTGGGGGTATACCTCACCAGTAGTAGCATTGACGAGCCAAGCACCACTTATAGTTTCTGTGTTTTGGCTGAGTTTGATAAAAGCCTTTTGAATCGCCTGTTCATGGATCTGTGCTTGTTGTAATAGTTGGGTAGCTACCCGATGAGAGTCCTCGATTGTTTCTGATTCTGTAGTAGCCACCATGAGAGCAGGGACTTTCACGATGGAGTCATCAGGAATCTCATCAATTTGTAAATTGATAAAATCTGGACGACCTTTGCTGTGTTGTAATGCTCGTTGTAAAAATTCTTCTGAAATGCGTGATAAGGATTCTAAAGAGACGAGACGTTCCGCTCCAGAAATATGAGAACCTCCTTGTTCATGAGGGCCTCCCTTAGCAGCGCGCATACGAATGCTGTAAACCATAAGTGACTAACCTTGATGCGCTTTCAATGTAGTAGCCAAGCGTGGTAGACGTCGCAAGATACTATAGAAGATAGGGCTTACAATGACTGTGAAAATCATGCCAGGTACTGCCATCATAAGCATAGGAATGACCATTTTGCCAAAGGATAAACCAATGGTGATACGGGCAATAGCAGACGCAATAGGACCAGAGATAAGAATAGACCACATGCGATTTTTACCAATCCATAAGATGAGTCCTACGATGAGGCGGAATTGCATGGCAATGGCAACATTTAGCAAGTTTTGTGTGCCCAATACAAGACCAATCAAACTAGAAAGACAGCCGCAGATGATGTACTTGCGGAATCCGAAGGCAGCGCAAATTGCTACCGCTAAAGGAGCAGATAGTTGGAACTCTACACCGGAAATTAAGTTGGGAATTTTGATGCCTCCTAGAATTGTCATCATCGCCGTTAAGATAGCGATCTCTGCAATTGTGTGAATACTTACATTTTTCATTTTGTGACCTCCTATTGTAAACTTTCAAAAACCTTACTTCGTTTACATTATAAAACGCAATTGCATATAGTGCAATATTCAATTGCAAATTTTATGGATTAGGGAGAGGCGCCTTAGTTGCTTAGGGTGGATTTTCTATAGTATAATAAAGGTAATTATTTTGATCGGCTTATGAACCTTATGGGTTCCCAAATGTTTCACAGTAGAAGTATGTATAGAGGGTATATGCTTTGCTGTGTAGAAGAATGTGACATAGATAGTGAGAAAGGTTTCTCACAGTGTTTTGCTGTATGAATACGAACAGAAATAGATACTTATTTGTGCTTACATGCCGATACATGCTTAACCATCTGAGGGTGGGATTATATAGTCTTGGACTATGGTAGTATGTATAGACAGTACGACTATAGTCCTGTAGGAGGAAATTTTGAATATACAAGAAGAAAGAACAAATATAGCTGCACCGGTAGGTGAAGCTACGCAACAACGACCACGTTCTACAACACGTACACGCCGCACGACGGGTCAAAATCGTCGTACCACTGTGAAAGCTGAGGGGGAACGTACCAGTCGTCCGCGTCCACAAGGCGATAATGGCGAGCGCCGTCAATCTAATCGTGGTCCGCGTAAACCACAACGTGCCAATACAACTGTGGAAAAACATGAACAAATAAATCGTTCCCATGTGCGAAAAGATAAATTGCAAATCATTCCATTAGGTGGTCTAGGTGAGATCGGTAAAAATATGACCATTTTCCAATATGGCGATGATATTGTCGTGTTAGATGCGGGTTTAGCATTCCCAGAAAATGACATGTTAGGGGTAGATATTGTAATCCCTGATATGAGTTATTTAATCGAGCATAAAGATAAAGTACGTGCCGTGGTGATTACTCATGGTCATGAAGACCACATTGGGTCCTTGGCGTATTTATTAAAAGAAGTGAACGTACCTGTGTATGCTACGAACTTAGTATGTGGCTTGATTGAAGGTAAGTTAAAAGAACATCATGTAAAAGCTAAAAAATTACAAGTTGTAAAAGCTGGTGATGAATTTAAAATTGGCTGCTTCAAAGTGGGCTTTATCCAAACAAATCACTCTATTCCAGATGCATGTGCCATCTTTTTAGAAACTCCAGTAGGTACTGTGGTACATACGGGGGACTTCAAAGTGGATCAAACTCCTGTAGATGGGAAATTGATGGACGTTCACAAATTTGCAGAACTTGGTAACAAAGGCGTATTGGCGCTTATGTCTGACTCCACTAATGTGGAAAAGCCAGGGTTCACTCCATCTGAAAGTTCTGTAGGACCAGCGATTATGCGTGCTGTCGCAGAAGCTACGGGTCGTGTTATTTTAGCTACTTTTGCATCTAATGTGTCCCGATTGCAACAAGCTATTGATGCAGCGGTAGCTACAAAACGTAAAGTAGTGGTATTAGGTCGTTCCATGGTAAATGTTACAGAAATCGCTCAAGAGCGTGGTTACTTAACAGTGCCAGAAGGAACTATCATCGGTGATGATGAAATGAATCGCTATCGTGCTGATGAAATTATGATCTTAACAACGGGGTCTCAAGGGGAACCAATGGCAGGTCTATCTCGTATGTCTACAAACAATCACCGTACCGTAGAGATTACGCCAAATGATACTGTTATCATCTCCGCTACACCAATTCCAGGTAACGAAGCGGCCGTAGGACGTACCATCGATAACTTATTGCGCCAAGGTGCTCATGTAGTATACGGCAAGGATCGTGGTATTCACGTATCTGGTCATGGTAGCCAAGAAGATTTAAAAACTATGTTGAATTTGGTGAGACCTAAATTCTTTATCCCAGTTCATGGTGAATACCGCATGTTGAAAAAACATGGTGAACTGGCTGTGTCCATGGGAATTGTAAAACCTAGCAATGTCTTGGTAGGTGATAATGGACAAATTTTTGAGTTTACTACTCGTACAGGTCGTTTAGCAGGTCGTGTGCCAGCTGGTAAAGTCTTTGTGGATGGATTAGGTGTAGGCGATGTAGGTAACATCGTTATCCGTGATCGTCAGCAATTAGCGCAAGAAGGTATGGTTGTGGTTGTTATGGCAATGGACCGTGCTTCTGGTACGATTGTAGCGGGACCAGATATGTTATCTCGTGGCTTTGTGTATGTTCGTGATGCAGAAGAATTATTAAGTGAAGCACAACGTCGTGTAGATGCAGCAGTAGAGAAGTGTGAAATGGATCATATCAAAGATTGGACAACGATCAAAACTGTGGTGCGTGACACATTAGGAAAATTCTTCTATGAAAAAACACGTCGTCGCCCAATGATTCTACCAATCATTCAAGACGTATAGAGAATATGATATAATAGGCATATGACGAAAGTCATATGTCTATTTATTGTATTGGCATAGAACTATGTTGCACCTTTGGGGCGAGACATAGTATGGGGTTAGTATATGAATCAAACAAGTACAAAGTCCGTCGTAGAGTCTGGTATCTTAACGGCATTGATGATTGTCTTTGCCATGATAGGTCTCAGTGTACCTATGCTTGGATTTTTTGGATCTATTTTTGTGCCTATGACGATTGCCATTGTAGGTGTACGTCATGGTTTTCGTTGGAGCCTATTATCTGTTGTATCAGCGATTATAGCCATTGCCTTTTTATTAGGACCTTTGACGGCCATAGTAGAAGGGGGAGTCTTTGGTGTGATTGGTATTTTAATCGGTTATGGATTAAGCAAGCACTGGTCGATTTCTAAATTGTTGATGATTCCTGCTGTGGTATTAATGCTAGCAGTAGTAGTTCAGTTTTGGGCATCTGCTTTGGTGATGCAGGTAAGTCCTACAGAGATGTGGTCATCTTTGGAAGAACAAATTACAGTATCCATGCAAGATATGTATGTGCAGCAGGGGCTTTCAGAGGAACAAGTGACAACGGCGATGACCGCCTTACAAGATCAAATTGAAATCATGAAAAAAGTATTGATTGCAGGTTTATTTTGCTCTGGTGTGGCTATTTCTTATATTATTAATCGTCTTACGTATATTGTGCTCAGTCGTATCGGTACTTACCATATTCCTGAAATGCCTACTATCAAAGGTTGGCGTGTACCAGATTGGGCATTACATATTTTTTTAGTGGGTGTCATTTCTTATTTTGTGAAACAATATATTCCGCTCCTTGAATATGTAGGCTATAATTTGATGTACTTAGGTGGTATAATGCTATTTATACGAGGTATATCTTGTGCTTGGCGTATTAGTAAAAGTTATCATCCACCGAAGTTTGTACCGTGGATTGTACTAGGTTTATTTATTATGATGTCACAGTCTGCCGCTATATTAGGGGCTCTAGATGTGTTCTTGCACCTAGAGGAACGATGGGGCAGACGAAGTGAGTGAAATTAGAGGAGGTAGTATGGATATACAAACTGAATACAGTTCTATTGAAATTACTGCTGCCGTTCTCATTCTTATCTTATTAGGTATTATTTTCTATTTGAATTGGCAACTAGCCATGTTGGCTTGTATAGTGGTAATCGCTGCGTATTTGTACGTGGGACGTACCATTCGAAGAGGACGACATTTTAGAAAAGCTCAATTTGACTGTATGGCAAAAGGGATTACACAGGCATCGACCTTTGCATTACAAAATTTACCCGTAGGGATTGTTATCATTGATGAACACAATGTGATCTGCTGGAGTAATAGCGTATTTAGAGATTGGTTACCTAGTGATTCCGATAAAACAATAAAATTAAGTGGATTTATTCCTACTTTGCGGATTGATAAATATTGGGGCAAGTCGGGATTCTTTCACGAAGAAATTGATGGTAAATATTACCGTGTATTATATAAAACGTTGGTAGCTCCGAAGTCTAATTATTCCGATGTTAATAGCGATGAACTAGAATCGTATATGGCATTTTATTTTGATGACATAACAGACATCGAAGTGGAGAAACAAAAAGCGATTTCTATGTTACCAGCTCTTGGCTTTATTGCTATGGATAATATTGAAGATTTGCGTTCTGGTTTGAGCGATATTGAATATACACAATTGTGGTCCGATATGAACCGATTGATTGTGACGGAAATCGATCAACATGATGGTTTTATTCGCAATGCTACAGAAGATACGTATACCTTTAGTATTAGTAAGGCCGCTATGTTGCACATGATGGAATCGAAATTTAGTTTATTAGATAAGATTCGTGCTTTAACTACATCGAAACATATACCTCCCACCATCAGTATGGGTATTGCTTTGACAGAAGATACTGTGAAAGTACAAGGAGAAAAGGCAAAAGCAGCTTTGGAGATTGCTTTAGGACGTGGTGGCGACCAAGTTTGCGTATACCATGGTGAAGAAGTCAAGTTTTTTGGTGGAAAATCATCAGGAAATGAAAAGAATACTCGTGTCCGTGCTAGGGTGGTATCTCATGCATTGCATGAAATTATGTTGGATTCTGATCGTGTGCTTGTGATGGGTCATGATCGGGAAGATTATGATAGTATTGGTGCTTCTGTAGGCGTAGCAGCGATGGCAAGAGCCCTTAAGAAACCCGTGCATATTGCCTTGAGTTCACATCCTACAGCAGTTCGTAAATTAGTGGAAGTATTGGTAGAACATCCAGATTTTCAAGGTCTAATTATTGATGAAGAAGAAGCAGCTCAGTTTGTAACAGATAATACAGTTGTGATTGTGACAGATGTGCATCGTTCTGAGATGGTGGCAGCTCCATCAGCTTTGAAAAAGGCAAATCGTCGTGTTGTCATCGACCATCATAGAAGGGGTTCAGACTTTATTGAGTCTCCATTATTGACCTATTTGGAACCATCTACATCATCTACTAGTGAACTGGTAACAGAGTTAATTCAATATTTCCCAGAACATGTAGAGATTAAGCATATTGAAGCTAGTGGTTTATATGCAGGTATTGTAGTAGATACAAAAAACTTTGTGGTCCAAACAGGGGCACGTACCTTTGAAGCAGCCTCTTTCTTGCGCCGATCAGGTGCAGATGTATCCTTAGTACGTCATTTATTTATGGATAGCTTTGAAGGTATGCGTATACGTTCTGCTATGCTAGCTTCTGCAGAAGAAATAGAAAATATGGCTTTTACAGAGGCACCACAAGATGCGAAGAATGCAACAGTGATAGCAGCTCAAACAGGTGACAAATTAATCACGCTAGAGGGTATTGAAGCTAGTTTTGTATTTTATGTATTGCCAGATGGTGGCATTGGAGTCAGTGCTAGGTCACAAGGCAAGTTAAATGTACAGTTAATTATGGAATCTGTCGGTGGCGGAGGTCATCGTACCGTGGCGGGCGCTCAGATTTACAATATGTCTATGAAAGAGGCACGCCAATGGGTGACTGAAGTAGCCGTATCCCATATGACAGAATTACAAAGAGAAACGAAGGAGGACTTACCATGAAAGTAATTTTATTAGAAGATGTTAAAAAAGTTGGTAAACGTGGCGAAATCATAGAAGTTTCTGAAGCTTATGGTCGCAATGTGCTTATTAAAAAAGGTGTTGGACTTGAAGGAACTCCTCAAAATTTGAACAATGCGAAACAAAAATTGGGGGCTCAAGCTCATAAAAAACAAGTGGACTCTGATGAAGCTACAGTATTGGCTAGCCAATTGTCGAAAGTATCTATTACAATCCCTGTAAAAATGGGAGATGGTGGCCGTGTGTTCGGTTCTGTAACAGGTAAAGATATTTCTGATGCATTGCAAGCGCAAGTAAAAGTTGATGTAGATAAAAAGAAAATTGACTTAAAAGAGCCAATCAAAACATTGGGTACTCATGAAGTGTTAATTCGAGTGCATCCAGAAATTACAGCTAAGATTACTGTAGAAGTAGTTGCAGGTTAATAGAAAGAGGGGCTAGGCCCCTCTTTTTTGCATAAAATATGTAATTGTATATAGGGAGGGTATGTATGTCAGGACGGATACCACCGCATAGTATAGAAGCAGAACGAGCCGTACTAGGAGCTATTTTGCTCAATAAAGATGCCTTTGATGCAGTTAGCTCTATTGTAAAAGCAGAAGATTTTTACAGTGATAATCATCGAGTAATTTATGAAGCGATTGCTAGTATTGTAGGAAAGAATCAGAGAGCAGACTATGTTTTATTATCTGAAGAATTAAAAAAATCCCAAAAGTTAGAGGCTGTAGGAGGCATTTTATACCTTACAAATCTTACAACAGATATTGTAGATGTATACAATGTAGAAGATCATGCGAAAATTGTGAGAGATAAAGCTCATTTGCGTAAACTTATTCATGTAGCGAATGCAGTGGAATCTATGGCCTATCGTGAAGAAGAAGAGACAGAAGATATCGTTAATCGAGCAGAACAAATGGTATTAGATGTAAGCGGTACAACCAAAGGAGAGTCATCGTTTAGTTCTATGCGAGATGTGGTGTATGAAACGATTGATCGCATCAATGAGTTACAACGGCATAAGGGGATACTGACTGGCGTATCTACGGGATTTAAAGACTTAGATAACTTAACTAGTGGCTTGCAAAAATCGGATTTAATATTAGTCGCAGCCCGTCCTTCTATGGGGAAAACGGCATTCACATTGAACATTGCTCAAAATGTAGCTATGAAATCGAAAAAAAATGTAGCTTTTTTCTCTCTAGAAATGTCTAAGACACAGCTTGTAGCCCGTGTGCTAGCAGCCGTGGCAGGCATTAACTCTGGACGAATCCGGAATGGTCAATTGAGTCAAGAAGACTGGGGAAAAGCGATTAGTGCTTTGAATGATTTAGCAGAAGCTCCCTTATATATTGATGATACTTCAGGTTTGACGCCACAGTTAATGAAGAAAAAGTTGCGCCGTTTAATTCAAGAGCATGGTGAACTAGGCCTTGTGGTGGTGGACTATATTCAGCTCATGGAAAATGGCGGTAAAAAAATAGCGGATAATCGCCAACAAGAAGTATCTGCCATTTCTCGACAATTAAAAATTATGGCACGAGAATTTAATGTGCCATTGATTGCCTTGTCGCAGTTAAGTCGTGGTGTGGAAAGCCGAGCCGATAAAACGCCGATGTTAAGTGATTTGCGTGAATCTGGCTCTCTAGAACAAGATGCGGATATCGTTGCTTTCTTGAATCGTGAAAACTATCAAGATACAGAAGATACTAGTGATGGTGTAGAAACACAAGTTATCATCCGTAAGCATCGTAATGGTGAGTTAGGGATTGTAAAACTATGGTTTGAAGGGGCATATACACGGTTTAGAGATCTGGCGTATCGTGAAGATGACCCTGGTATATAGAAGTAGGAGGGAGAGCTAATGAAAGAGACTTGGAAACGTATGCTGTGTGCAGCAGTGTTGACTATGGGTATTACATCTACAGGAATACTCACAGTAGAAGCTCATGGATTGTGGGAGGCTCTTGGTAAAAGTGTATTAGGAGGCATTTCTGTGCATCAACATTTGAGTGACCTAGACAATACAGAAAAAGGGCAACAAGAAATGTTGGAAAAAACAAAAGACCGTACAGGCGTCTATGATAATTACGCCTATCAAATGCGGGCGAAGCGTATTGTGGATGAACTTTCAAAATCACCTCATGTGAAACGCAGTTATGTGGTGTACGTTAACCCAGATGAAGATTTCAATGCATTTATGACCTTTGGTCGAGTTATGTCTATTAACAAAGGCACTATGGATTTACTAGATGATGATGCTTTAGCGGCAGTAATTGGTCACGAGTTAAGCCACGGTGAGCATAAAGATTTAGTAAATGGAGCCAAAAAAAGTAGTATTTTATCTACCGTTATTGGAGCGGCTACCTTTAATTCAGGAGATTTAGGCCAAATTGCGGCTGGACTTACGGGAAAATATTTAGATAGCCAAGTATTTACGATGTCCCAAGAAAAAAATGCTGATGAATTAGGATTCATGATATTGTCGGATTCCTCCTTCAATGTAGGTGGGGCAGCTCTTGCCATGGAAGTGATTAAAAATAAATACGGCGATACGTATCGTGAGGGATTTGGTAAAATTTTAAATCCTAATGATCATCCCAAAACATCGCAACGAGTATTGGATAATTTACAACGCTTATATGCATACTCTGGAAATCATGTAAAAGTAGAACAACAAACCGTAATGATCAATGGAAAACCTGTGTATGAAGGTACTCCAAAAGGTAATTATACGGCACCTATGCGAGCTTATTTAGTAGCTGGTAAACTAGCTAGATTATATCACGATAATACTATTGGTGGTGCTCGTGTAGATGGCTCTACAGTGGCTATTGGTTCTACTAATATTGTGACTATGCCAACCTATGAGGCAGCCTTTGAAATAGCAAAACAAATGAATGCAGCTATTAGTGATGAGTCTGGTGTAGTAGCAGATAATAATAAGAAAGACAAAAAGGACAAAAAAGACAAAAAAGATAAAAAGGATAAGAAATAAAGAGTACATAAAACTAACCGTTATAGTAGACTATACAATGGGTCATTATTATCGATAGATATCGATAGAGAAAAACGATAAATCTAGATTTTCTTTTATGGAATTCGATATAGATATGAATATATATGAACTTATGAGGAAGAACATAAGTGAAGCATAACTAAAAGTAATGATTGCTTTAACCTTATAAAATAGCTGTTTTTAGGTTATTTTTTAAAGGAATTAATTAAATTGTCTCTTAACTATGCATATATGATAAGAGTAAAACGCCTATAACAAGGGGATTTCTATTCCATGTGGTGTACATGTGTGCTATAATTTACGTATCAAGAGTAGTGACAATCTGTTGAGGAGTACTACAAGATGTCACAATTTATTTTATGGTTAGGGAAAGAGGTTTTAAAGATGGGAAATTTTGTTTACATCCAAGAAGAAAAACTTAACGCATTCTGTCAAGACGCATTTGAAGGATTTGGCTTCAGCCCTGAAGAAGCTAGCATCATTAAAGACGTATTGATGATGTCCGACATGTACGGTATTCAATCCCATGGTATGCAACGTGTAGTTCGTTATCATAAAGGTATTGAAAAAGGTCTTATCGATATTAAAGCAAAACCAGAAGTAGTATTCGAAACTCCAGTATCTGCAGTTATCGAAGGCCATGACGCAATGGGTCAATTAGTTGGTCATTTCGCTATGGAATTAGCAATTAAAAAAGCTAAAGAATCCGGTATCGGTATCGTATCTGCTCGTAACTCTAACCACTATGGTATCGCTGGTTACTATGCTGATCTTGCTTTAAAAGAAGGCTTAATTGGTTTCTCTTGCACTAACTCCGAAGCAATCATGGTTCCTACATTTGCTCGTAAAGCAATGCTTGGTTCCAACCCAATCGCTTTCACAATGCCAGCTGAACCATACAACTTCTTCTTCGACGCATCTACTACAGTAGTAACTCGTGGTAAATTAGAAATGTACAACAAATTGGGTAAAGAATTACCTAACGGTTGGGCATTAAATAAAGACGGTAAAGCATCTCAAGATGCTGGCGAAGTATTGGGCAACATCTCCGACCACGTTGGTGGCGGTATCATGCCTTTAGGTGGCAATACTGAACAATTAGGTTCCCATAAAGGTTATGGTTACGGTATGCTTTGCGAAATCTTCGCATCTATCTTCTCTCAAGGTGGTACATCCAATAAATGTATGACTGGTGGCCGTTCCAATATTTGTCATGGTTTCATGGCTATTAACCCAGCTATCTTCGGTAACCCAGAAGATGTTAAAAAACACTTCTCCACATTCTTACAAGAACTTCGTGAAGCTCCTAAAGCTGAAGGTGCTGAACGCATCTACACTCATGGTGAAAAAGAAGCAGAAGCTATCGAAGTTTGCCGTAAAGAAGGTGTGCCAGTTATCGACAAAACTGTGGCAGAATTGTTCGACGTATGTAACTTGTTGAAATTGGATCCTAAAAAATACTTCGGCGACTATGAACCACCTAAAGCAGTTGCTTCCAACTACTAATTTGCAGTTCAATAGCTGACAATTACAAATCTTTATCGATGCAGAATCAGTAGTTTTGTATCCCTAAGGAATACTTCTTAGAGACTGGTAACAGTCAACATCTTTGAACATATGAGAGAGGGAATCTGTGGATTTCCTCTCTTTTTGTTTATACCACACTGTGGCGTATGCTAGAATTGAATTACAGTGATTCACACTATAGAAAGGGATTGTTAATATGGATATATTTTTAGCAGTCTTGCCGATCCTATGGCTTATCGTAGCATTGGCAGTATTAAAAATGCCTGCATGGA
Source organism: Veillonella sp. CHU594 (assembly GCF_003992265.1). Classification (NCBI taxonomy): domain Bacteria; kingdom Bacillati; phylum Bacillota; class Negativicutes; order Veillonellales; family Veillonellaceae; genus Veillonella; species Veillonella sp. CHU594. The sequence goes on along the minus strand of NZ_RQVB01000008.1, from coordinate 57,045 downwards.
AAGCATGTTTGGCAGCAGCAATTGGTACATATATTTTAGCTGTATTCTACTATGGAGAAAATGCATATATTATGTACACAGGAGCTATGGAAGGTGTAGCTCTTGCAGTTTGGCCAATTCTTTTGGTTATTACAGCAGCAATTTTTACATATCAATTAGTAGTTCATACAAAAGCTATGGAAACTATTAAAGTTATGTTATCTTCCGTAACTAGTGATATGCGTATCTTAGCCGTATTGTTAGCATGGGGCTTTGGTGCTTTCATGGAAGGTATGGCAGGTTTTGGTACAGCCGTTGCGATTCCAGCAGCGATGATGGTAGCAGTAGGATTTGATCCATTGAAATCCATCTTGGCTTGTTTAGTAGCAAACTCCGTACCAACTACATTTGGCTCTATAGCGATTCCAACAACAACATTGGCATCTTTGACTGGTCTACAACCAGCTGAATTGGGTACATTCATTGCAGTGCAATTATTCTTCTTAAACGTAATTACTCCATTCTTCATCGTAGGCATCATTGCGGGCGGTGTGAAAGCAATTAAAGGTGTATTTGTACAAACTTTATTAGCTGGTTTAGCATTGGCGATTCCTGAATTATTGATTAGCATGTATGCAGGTGGTCCTGAGTTAGCCGTTATGGGTTCTTCTATTGTAATCATGGGTGTCATCATTGCTATCGCAAAATTAATGCCTGTTAATGATCCAGAATACAAAGTTGAAACTGGCGCTGCACGTACAGTATCTGCTAAAGAAGGTTTAATTGCAGCATCTCCATTCATTTTGATTTTCATCTTGTTAATTGGTACATCTAAATTGGTGCCAGCTGTATATAATGCTTTGATGGTATTTAAAACATCTGTACCTATCCATGCTGGTGTAAATGCAAAACCTTACACATTCGTTTGGATTGCGACTCCTGGTATCATGATTTTCATTTCCGCTTTAATTGGTGGTTTTATCCAAAAAGCAGGTCTTGGAACTCAAAAACAAGTATTAACTAATACTTTCAAAACTTTGAAATTAACGTATGTAACAATCATTTCTGTAGTAGTAACTGCAAAATTGATGACATACTCTGGTATGACTGGCATGATTGCGAATGCATTAGTAGCTGCTACCGGTAGTATGTACCCTGCATTTGCTCCTGTAATTGGTGCATTGGGTGCCTTCTTGACAGGTTCTGGTACAAATGCGAACGTATTGTTCGGACCATTGCAAACAGCAGCGGCTCATCAATTGACACCTGGTCATGATACATTAGCATTGTGGTTGGCAGCAACTAACTCTGGTTCCGCTGGTGTTGGTAAAATGTTCTCCCCACAAAGTATTGCGATTGCCATCGGTGCCGTAGGTCCTGCTCTTAACACATTCATCGAAGAACACAAAATCGATGCACAAAAAGCTGACCAATTACGTCATTCCATCGATGCAAGTTCCATCATGGTTCATGTAGCTAAATACTTCTTGTTATACTTAGTTATTTCTGGTATTTTTGCTTACTTCGGTCAAGAATTCTTCCCACAATTGGAAGGTATCTTAACAATGGTTAAGCACTAATTACTATCTAGCATACTAAAACAGATAAAGAGACAACATTTCGGTGTTGTCTCTTTTTGTATTTGTTGAGTTTATATAGTTTGAAATAGCTTTCACTATGATGTATTAATATTTGTATATAAATGAGGAAATATATGTATGTAGCAGGGATTAAAACTTCATCTAATATTCATCATAACTTCATAGTTGGCTCATATTTTTTTCATGCTTTTTTCATATATAAAAGGTAAGATATAAACAAGTTAGAAATAACGAATATTCCTTAATAGAAAAACAAGACACGATGCATAGGGCACGTGAAGGAGGAAATTATGAAAAAAATGTTTCGTTTAGGAGCTGCTGTAATGGCTCTAGGTGCAGGACTTATGATGGCAAGTGGTGTAGCGAATGCTGCAAAAGTACAAGGTGTTCCTGCGGATCAAATGGCAAAAATTAATTCTTGGAATGGTGTAGGTAGTGTGGTACCTAGCGTATTACCATTGAGTGATGTAGATTATAAAGGGGTTGTAACAACTTTCAAATCCTTATATCCAGATGCACAAATTGTAGGTATTTCTTATGATGGAAAACATAATCCAACCTATGAAGTAGATGGCATTGTGGACGGTCTAAAAATTGAAATGCATATCCGTGAAAATGGAGATATTTTAAACACAGAAGTAAAACCAATGAAACAAGGTAAACATATGAAACAACAAGGTTCCATGATGTATGGGCAAGCTATGAAAGGTAGCCATAGTATGTCTAAAGCCTTTGATGTGAATGATATTATCATGCCAGAAGTAGCAGAAACAAAAGCTCAAGAAAAAGTGGGCGGTGCCTTTGAAGCCATGGATTGGTCTGTAGAAAAAGAACATGGTCGTCTAGTATATGAATTAGATATGATCGATGGCAGTGGTAAAGAAGCTGAAGTCAAAGTAGATGCAATGACTGGCGAAGTTATCAATGTAAAAGCAAAAACTAGCAAATACTAATCTTAGTATTATTCTCCTTAAAACTCCCTTACTATATAAATACAAATAACACAAACAACATAAATACCCCCCTTTTTAAGACGTCACTGGCTTCGTTATGAAACCAGTGGCGTTTCTTTTACTTAGCAAAGGGAAGAGCACGACATATTCCTCCACAAACTGATACTACGTTAGGTTTGCTCCGGAACATGTCGTGCTCTTCTAGTATTACTTTATTTAGATCAAAAAGGAACGCCACTGGTATTCTACACGCAACTGCGTTCCTTAGGGAATTGATAATTATTTTAATCTATATCAACGAAATGTAAAAATATGCTATACTATAAATATAGAAGATCTATCAACGTGAGTTGGGCTCATCTCTTCCTAATCATTGGGAGGAGGGAATACTATGACACCATTCGAGTTTTTTAGTTTACTAATACAATTTGGAATGTTGGTTATAGCATTTTTAACTTACTTAAATATGTAAGTGAAAAGCCTAACGTCAACATAAGTGTTGCAAGTACTTAACACGTTAGGCAAATCAAATTTCTAGTATTTGAGATGAGCCTAACGCCTAAGACACGTTGATGGCTCTTCTTTTGTTATGTTTAGTATAACATAGTTTGTCGCGTAAGGATACTTATTTTATTATAGGTGGTACTCTATTATGAATGACATATAATATTGCCATAGTATATACATGAATGAATTTGTCAAAATATAGTGCAACCAATATAGGTAGATGGTGCCTTAAAATGACCGTTTGCCTAGTTTTGGGTGCTTACACGGTTTTAATGTATATCGATCGATGATACGGCATGCTTCGTCTAGGGTTAGGTCTTCTTTTGTAGGCCCTTGTTCGAATATGCATCGAGGGTCGCTGGAGCCAACTTCTCCGGCGGGTAGGTATAGGTATTCTGAGTTATGAGGGTCACCAAAGATGTACCCTGCTTGTAAGTGTTCTTTGTGGATACGGCTCATGGTATCTCCTTCATCATAAAATTAGCAGCATCTGCTGAGACTAAGTGTAATTGTGTATGCCCCCAATGAGAAGGTACTTTTTGAAATGATGCTTTGTCATGTAAATGACCAAACACGCAGTGATCTACTTGGTACTGTTCTAGTAGGTCCGTAAATCCATTGGCATGATTTTCTAAGGTGGGTGGATAGTGCAGTAACAGTATGCGTGTTATCTGAGATGGGTCATCACCACTTTCAGTAATAGCAGTTTCCATAGCGTCTAGAGCTGCTTTAGTACGGATTAATTCCCGCTCATAGATGTGGCGGTCATCAGCTTCTTTAAAGAAAGGGTCTTGTGGATAGATATAGCCTTTCGTGCCACCGAAGGCGATGCCATTATGGTACAAACCTCTACCTTGTAAGAATGTGATACGTCCTTCCATAAGAGTATTCATTTTTTGCAGGCTTGTCCACCAATAATCGTGATTGCCACGAATCATAAACTTTTTCCCAGGCAGGGTTGCAATGGTATCTAGATCTAACTTTGCATCACTAAGGCGCATAGCCCAAGACATATCACCTACTAGAAAGACTAGATCATCAGGCTCTATATGTTCTCGCCAGTGTGCTTGGATACGTTCCCAGTGGTTATCCCAGTGTGGACCGAAGATGGTCATAGGTTTTGTTGGTGGTTGCCCAGATAGGTGTAAATCGCCAATGGCAAAAACTTTCATTAAACCTCCAAAGAATTGTGTAAATATGACTGTATATGACGGATGACCTCTAAGGCGCGTGTTTCATGACACACTTGTGGAATTCCATAACCGATGAAAAGTGGTGATGTTATATAGCGTGGCACAATTTTTAGATAGTGATAACCGTCATTTATATCGTAGAAAAATAGATTATAAGATTTTACATATTTAGAAAATCCTTCTAATACATAGCGTAAGGTACGTTGTAAATACTTGGCTAATATGGATGTATCAAATTGGGGATCAAACCGCATATTAAATTCAAAGAATCCATGGATAGGATGATTGGATAAGGTTATACGAAGACCATCCTCTTCATAGATGATCCATCCTTCAAAATGTTCTCTGTGAATATCTTCACGGTAATCATAGTCCTCTAGGCCAATGATTTGGCTGTGAGGGTGATAAATAGAGCCTCCAGACATGGGGCCGTAATTTTTAAAGAATAAGACGGAGGTAAAACGAGGGTCGGATTTTACCTCTTCCCATTTCATTCGCCCAAACTCTAAAATATGGACCGCATCTAACAAGGGCAATTTAGAATATTCTGTATGCACATGGGGCGGAGTTTCGATAATAACTGTAGGCCATGTGTGTTCTAATACAGGGTATTTATTCATGAGCCAAATGATGGACCCAGATGTATCTAGTATATCGGTTAATTGCGAGGGTTCGCAAAATGGGCAGTGCCCGTCGCGATTGTGCATGCTGTTGGGCTTCGTTTGTCCCAGAGCAATATCAAAAATTAATGGTTCTTTCATAGTTCACCTCACTATTACTATAGTATCATAGGGGGCGAGGTTTATGAAAGTGTGAAACATGATATAATAAAAAAAGAATAGGAGGAACTATGAGGCCTACAACATTATGTTTTCCAAAACGGGAAAATTTATTTTTATTAGGACGTAAAAAACGCGGCTTTGGAGCCGGCTATTATAATGGATTTGGCGGTAAAATTGAGGATGGTGAAAGTTTCCGTGCTTGTGCCGTACGAGAAGTCTTCGAAGAAGTATCCTTACTGGTGAAAGAAGAGGACCTACAATCAGTGGCGCTGTTGGACTTTCAGTTCCCTTACTCACCGGAGTTGAGCCATATTAGTTATGTATATATGGTAGAACAATTTCAAGGCATTCCTTTGGAATCGGAAGAGATGGAGCCTCATTGGTTCAGGTTGGAGAACACTCCCTTTGACCATATGTGGGCTGGTGATGAAGAGTGGATTCCACGGATTTGGCGTGGCGAGAAGTTGAAAGGTATCATTACTTTCAAAGAAGATAATAGTACGATAGAATCCATGCAATTTGTAACTGTGGAAGAGGTGCTAGAAAGCGACGATATAGGCCGTGTGACGGCTTGGATATATGAGGGCATGAAGTGAAACAAGTAGAACAGCAAAGCCAAGTGGCATGGACGAGACATTTATTAGATTGGTATGATGTGTATAAGCGTGATTTGCCTTGGCGTGAAAGTAAAGACCCCTATCGTATTTGGGTGTCGGAAGTGATGTCTCAACAAACACGGATTGAGGCTATGCGCCCCTATTTTGAAAACTGGGTAATACAATTTCCAACACTTGAAAGTTTAGCTAGTGCCGAAGAAGATACGGTGGTTCGGGCATGGCAAGGTTTGGGGTATTATTCTAGGGCTCGTAATTTGCATCAAGGTGTGAAAGAAGTGGTGGAAACCTATGGTGGACAGGTACCACGAACACGAAAAGAAATGGAATCTTTAAAAGGTGTAGGTTCCTATACAGCAGGGGCAGTGCTCTCCATTGCCTATAACCTTCGTGAACCTGCTGTCGATGGGAATGTACTTCGTGTCTATGCTCGCCTATACAATATCCATGAAGATATTTTAGGGGTCATAGGGAAAAAAGTGATTACTTCCTTGGTAGAGGATACTATGCCCTACGATCGACCAGGCGACTTCAACGAAGCCCTTATGGACTTTGGGGCATCTATTTGCATTCCTAAAACACCTCGTTGTGAGGCCTGTCCGTTAGCACAAGATTGTAAAGCGAAAGCAGAAGGCACGGAGCAACAGTTACCTATACGGATTAAGAAAACAAAGGTACAATCTGTCCAATTATACGTAGGGATTATTTCTACAGTAGATGGGTACTACCTATTGCATCGAAGACCCAAAGAAGGATTGCTGCAAAATATGTGGGAGTTTCCCAGTGTAGAAGGGGGCACAGCAGAGAGTCGCAAAGTAGAATTAATTGAGGGGTTACAATCTATTGGGGTTACCGTCACTATGGAACGACCTATAGCAAAGGAAGTAACCCATATTTTTAGCCATCGCAAATGGACGATGAAAGGCTATCGAGGGGGAGCGACAGAGGTGGCAATCGATACGCCGAATCCAATCGTGTTGGAAGGTGATGAAGCGGTGCAACAAGCTGTAGCAGAAGGTCAGATTATTCCTCTGAAGGAGGATTGGATTCTCTGTCGTAAAGAGGCCTTTCACGTCTTACCTTGGGCAGGACCTCATGGTAAATTCATTGATCTTTGTTAATCTATACCGAGGAGTGATATAGATGAGAATATATATATTAATAGGAATATTGGTGCTTGGAATGACTCTTTTTGGAGCTATGACAGGATACTGGGTAGCTTTATTTAGAAACGGTTCGAAACGAAAGAGCCTAATCTATGGTGGTGTACTGGGGTTAGCCCTTGCCATAGGAACGATTATCCTACAACGCCTTATGTACAGCATCCATGGTGGCATGGTGCTGGATCTAGTGCGCCCGGTTCTAATCGAACTGAATGGATTGGTCGTAGCACTGTTCGGCACCTTTGCAGTATTGACTATCTTCGGTGTATTCTATGGACTTATGCGTTTAGGGGCTCGCTCTGACAGCGGGGATAGTCCTATCGACGAATCACGGCGGAATTTCTTCAAATGCACGGCAGTGGTGGTACCTGCTGTAGTAGGTGTTACAGGATCAGTAGCGGCCTTTCAAGGGAATGGTGAACTACAACTACGAAAGATACAATTGGCTTTGAAAGATAGACCAGAGGTGTTGAAAGGATATAAAATTGGACAACTTAGCGATATTCATATAGGTCCTTTCATCGGCATGGATAAGTTGAAAGAAATGGTGGATGCCATTGCTAGTGAACACCCGAATCGACTGGTTATCACTGGAGATTTAATCGATGATTTGGGGTATCTTGATGAAGTGGCAGATTATCTAGATAGCCGTGTACAAGATTTTCCTGATGGCATTGATTATATTTTAGGGAATCACGAATACCGCGTCGATGTAGAGCGTGTGTGGAAGCGGTTACACCAAACGAAGATGCACATGTATCGCAATAGCCATCAACAGATATTCGATGGACCTCGTCCTGTGTATTTAGTGGGCATGGATTACCACTTTAAAGACGATGTGCAAGAGGAAAATGTACGATTGTTGGACAAAGCTATGAAAGGCATGCCCGACAATGCCTATCCTATCTTGTTGGCGCACCATCCGAACTATATTCCTGAAGCATTCCGTAGACATATTCCATTAACCTTATCTGGACATACCCATGGAGGACAGATTAATCTATGGGGCGTGAACCTAGTGCCGGTGTATAAGCCGTATTGGAAAGGACTCTACGAAGAACAAGGATTGTTTGCCTATGTAAGCCGAGGGTCAGGACATTGGTTCCCGGTGCGGTTGAACTGTGCTAGAGAAGTGACGGTGTTTACTGTTTTATAAAGATCTGGATATCTTATTTATGTTGTAAAATTGATTAGTTAATATTTTGCAATACGTAAAATTTTGTTATACTATAGATGTTACCTCCCCAATACTGGTGACAGGAAGGGGGTGCACCGATGGATTTGTTAATCAACGTAACAGTCTCTGTTGTGGCAGGGGTAATTAGTTATTATCTTTGCAAATGGCTAGACAAGAGATTTAAAGGTAACTAGCCTCATATAGAGGTCGCTCTCTATAAAAAGCAGAACCCCCACAGCTGGAACTGTGGGGGTTCGTTGTCCCGATGGACTTAATCAACGTTTATATCCATAGTATATCACACCTATAGAAGCTTGTCATCTATATGATAGGAATTTAGGTGCGATAAAAAAGTTGAAAATAATATATTTACATCCAAATAAACAATACCCATTATCATAAATATAAACGATAATAAAGGTAATAGCTAATTCTTTCATTCTTTGAAAGACATAATTAAAAATCTATATTGAGAAATACTATCAGTTGTGATATAGTATACATAAGTAAGACTCATGGAATTTTTAATTTAGGGATAGTACAGGACATCCCACATGTTTAGTAAGGGAGGAAAGACCATGAAAGAATTTAAATTATGGCGGTTGTTCATTGTGTTTGCCGTTTGTATTATGGCTATTGCAGGCTGTGGAAAGCAAGCGGATACGGTACAAGATAGTAAGCCATTACAAGTGGTAACTACTACAACAATGATTACAGATTTAGTACAAAAAATTGGTGGTGACCATGTAACAGTACAAGGATTGATGGGGGCTGGGGTAGACCCACATTTATACCAAGCTAGTGCAGGTGATGTATCTACTTTACAAAAAGGCGATATAATCTTCTTGAATGGTATCCATTTAGAAGGTAAAATGGGCCAAGTATTCCAAGAATTAAAAAAATCCAACAAAACAGTAGTGGAAGTGTCTAAAGATATGGATCCATCCACATTGTTAGCCTTTGAAGAAGAAGGTCCAGATGCAAAAGATCCTCATATTTGGTTCGATGTACAAAACTGGAAATTAGCTGCAAAAGTGGTAAAAGACACATTGGTAGCGAAAGACCCTAAACATGAAAAAGATTATGTGGCTAATTACGAAGCATATATGAAAGAATTAGATGCAGCAGATCAATATATTAAAGATAGAACGAAAGAAATTCCTGAACAATCTCGTGTATTAGTTACAGCGCATGATGCATTCCATTACTTTGCTCGTGCTTATGGCTTTGAAGTAAAAGGTTTGCAAGGTGTGAGCACAGCTACAGAAGCGGGCACAAAAGATATGAACGACTTAGTACAATTTATTGTAGATCACAAAATCAAAGCTATCTTCGTAGAATCTTCTGTTCCTCATAAAACAATCGAAGCTGTACAAGAAGCATGTAAAGCTAAAGGTTGGGATGTGGCTATCGGCGGTGAATTATACTCCGATTCCTTAGGTTCTCCTAACACAGAAGGAGGCACTTACATTGGCATGGTCAAAGCCAACATCGATACCATTGTAGGCGCTCTTAAATGATGAGTGACAGCAAGTGTATTTTGAAAGTGGATCATCTTTCAGTGGCCTATGATGATACGGTGGTACTGAAAGATGTATCCTTTCAGATTGAACGAGGAACGATGACGGCCATAGTTGGACCCAATGGCGCCGGCAAATCAACCTTGGTGAAAGCCATCTTAGGGCTTGTGCCATTAGTAGAAGGAACGATTGAATTAACAGTAGATACGAAGTCTGTCTCCGCTTATGGAGGGGCAAAGAACAATAGTATCTATAACCATATTGCCTATGTGCCACAAACATCGACGGTAGATTGGGATTACCCAATCACCGTCTTTGAAGTAGTGTTGATGGGCACTTATCGTAGACTAGGATGGTTTGCACGCCCAGGGAAACGAGAAAAAGAAGAAGCAAGAAAAGCCTTGCAAACGGTAGGTATGTTAGACTACGCACAGAGGTCTATAGCACAATTGTCAGGAGGACAACAACAGCGTGTATTCCTAGCTCGTGCCTTAGTAGAAAATCAAGATGTGTATATACTTGATGAGCCGTTCAAAGGTATCGATAAGACGACAGAGGCGGTACTCGTGAAGATTATGAAAGACATGCAAGCAGCGGGGAAAACATTGCTGATTGTGCATCATAATTTGCAAACATTAGAAGCGTATTTTGATCAAGTTCTCTGCATCAATCGCAGATTGGTGGGCATGGGACCAGTTCGAGACATAGTGGGATCCCCTATCCTAGATGAGACATATTCATACTAGGAGGTACCATGGAATTATTACAACAATATACATTTCAAATCGTAGCACTGGGGACGGTGATGTTAGGCTTGGTATGTGGCGTTATAGGAACCTTTGCAGTATTGCGTCAAGAAAGCTTACTAGGTGATGGCGTAGCCCATTCCACACTACCTGGGGTAGTGGCAGGATTTCTTCTAACAGGCGTGAAAGACACCACAGTGCTATTACTAGGTGCGATTTGCACGGCCTGCTTGTCAGAATGGATTATGTATAAAACATCCCAAAAAGGAGTTCGTTTTGATGCAGCCTTAGCTACGATTTTAGCGGCCTTCTTTGGATTCGGTACGGTTTTATTAACTCGGGTGCAATCCATGGAGAATGCAGGACAAGCGGGACTGAACACGTTTATCTTTGGACAAGCTGTAACCATGATGCAAAGTGACATTTGGGTGATGGCCATTTGTGGAACCTGCATTGTAGGTGGGGTTATTGTACTTTGGAAAGAATTGAGTCTTACCGTATTTGACCCTATTGAAGCCCAGTTGATGGGTATCCCTGTGTCAAAGGTACGATTTTTTTATCGAGCGGCGCTCGTAGTGACTATTGTGATAGGCATACGGACGGTGGGCGTTATTTTAATTAGCTCCTTGCTGATTGGTCCAGCCATGATTGGTCGTCAATGGACCCATTCCTTACGTACCCTAGTGATTATTGCAGCTATCAGTGGTAGTGTAGTCGCCTTTATGGGCACTTTTGTGAGTGCTCTATGGGGCAATCTTCCTACAGGACCCATTATCATCATTGTCATGACAGGCATGATCTTGTTGAGTTTAACGTTGGCTAATGGTAAACGCCTCGTAAGGAGGTGTGTAGGATGAGTCATATCTTAGAAATCTGGGCTATTGCCACAGTGACGGGCATTAGTTGTAGCCTCATCGGTACATTCTTAGTATTGCGCCGATTATCTATGATGGTGGATGCCATTACACATACTGTCTTTTTAGGTATTGTACTTGCTTTTTTGGTGACAAAAGATTTGAACTCTCCTTGGCTCATTATTGGTGCCACCGCGATGGGGGTAGGGACGGTGTATGCCGTAGAGTGGATGCAACGACGTCGTTATATTCGGCCAGATGCAGCCATCGGTATCGTGTTTCCCTTCTTATTTGCCCTTGCTATTGTGTTAGTTACCTTATTTGGTAAACACATACATCTCGATGTGGATACGGCGATTTTAGGTGATTTAGCCTTTGCCACATTCCAACGATTTATCGTAGATGCTTATGACCTAGGACCTATGTTATTATGGATTGCCATTTTAGTGTGTCTTATCAATGCAGTATGCATTGCGCTGTTTAAGAAAGAATTAATCCTTACCACCTTTGATCCTGTGTGTGCTAAGGTATATCAAGCGATGCCCATGGCAGTGTCCTATGGACTTATGACCCTGACGTCCTTGACGACAGTAGCTTCCTTTCAAACTGTAGGGGCTATCTTGGTAACGGGTTGTATGATTGGTCCACCAGCAACTGCATTTATGCTAGCTCGTTCTGTGAAAGCCTTGCTATTCATTAGTATGATAGTATCTACCGTAGCTACTACTATCGGTGTAGCATTAGCCTTTCTTTGGGATGTATCCATTGGTGGTATGATTGCCACAGTCATCGGATGTATCTATGGACTGGTGTGGATCTATAAATATGGTAGAAACAATGGATAATAGTATCATTGTATATGCTAGAAAGAATACATTAAGGTAGCATTGTATATGCTAGTATGATACAAATATAAAAGGACTGAAGTAAAATGATGCGTTAGAATTTACTTCAGTCCTTTATTATTTGTGTATTTCTTTAGCGAAGTAAAAAAGGCTGAAACCAAATGGTTACAGCCTCTTTTGTGATATGTGTAGTGTTTTATTTATTCATGTTTTCGATTGCTTCTGCTTCTGCTTTGTTGAATTTAGAAGCAATAACGATGCGAATTAAGCAAAGTGCAACGAAGATGTATGCTGCAAAGCCTAGCCATTCAGCTGTATCACCATAGGATTTTGCTTCAGTGAAAGCCAATTGAAGTGGAGCTTCGCTACCACCTGTACTTACGGAGAAGGCGATGATACCAGCGATGATAACGCCGATGATACTTTCACCAACGATCAAGCCAGAAGCGAACAATACGCCACGGCGGTTAGATTGTTCTACGTCAGCATCTGCATAAGCACCAGCACGTTCTTTCGCACGTTTTGTAATATAACGATTTACGAAGTAACCGATGATGGCACCCATTACAAGAGGCATTTCCAAAGTTGGAGGTAAGTAGATACCCATACCAATTGCAAGTGGTGGTAATGTTAAGGATTTTGTTGTAGATTTTAAAATTAAGTTTACAACGATAGCTACGATACCTACTACGATGCCGTAGAAAATGTATGTCCAATCCATATTAGCATTGAAGATACCTTCTGCGATTTGACGCATCAAAGTAGCTTGTGGAGCGGATAATGCTTGAGCAGGATCCATTCCTTCACGAGGCATAGCGCCTGTAAAACCATATGCATGGTATAACAAGTCAAGTACTGGAGCAATCGCTACGGCACCAGCTAAGGAACCAATTAATAGAGCTACCTGTTGTTTCCAAGGTGTAGCACCTACTAATTGACCAGTTTTCAAGTCTTGTAAGTTATCGTTGGAAATGGCTGCAATGGAGATAACCACGGATGTCATGAAGATCGCCAAGGCAGTGGAGAATTTTACGCCTTCTGGAGTAGATAATAAGTCATTGGCAGAACCGATGGCAAATACTACTAGAGAAGATACGATGATACCGATGATACCGATACCAGAGATTGGACTTGCAGAAGTACCAATCAAACCAGCCATGTAACCACAAGCAGCAGCTACGAAGAAGCCGATTAACAATGCCACTACGATACCTGCAATTACTAATGTCCAAGCAAGACCTGCAGACATTGGAAGAGCAGACACGAAAGAGTAGAAGCAAATGATTAAGCCAATAATAATTAATGCAAATACAACGCCAATAGTAGATGGTTTCATATCTGTATCCATACGGTGTGTGTCACGATATTCAGCGCTTGCCGTCATGGACTTAATAGATAATTTAATACCTTCAATAATTGGTTTGATCAATGTTAGCAATGTCCAAATCGCTGCCACACCGATAGTACCAGCACCGATAAAGCGGACTTTTGTTTTCCAAACTGTGCTAGAGAATTTGATAGCTTCCAAATTATCTGGGTTTGGTAGATGATTTGTTAAGTATGGTACGAAACCACCCCAAGCAATAATCATACCGATTAAGATAGCGATACCACTAGCAATACCAATTAGGAAGCCTGCGCCTAATAAAGCAGAGGAGAAACCGAAAGGAATTTGTGTAGCACCAGCACCTACAGGGAACCAGAATGATTTAGATTCGCCTAAGACACGTAAACCTTGTGTAACAAAACTGATGATACCAGCCAATGCGCCACCAGATACGATTTCTTTCATACCACCAGATTGTTTTACTGTTTCACCAGGAACACTGGAGCCTACTTTCAAGATTTCGGCAGCGGCACGGCCTTCTGGATATGGTAAGTCGCTGTTCATAACCATAGCACGGCGTAATGGAATGGTAAATAATACCCCAAGGCATCCACCGCAGGCGGATAATAACAATGTTTCCAATAAGTCAAAGTTTTGCCAATAACCAATCATTAATAGACCTGGCAATACGAAAATGACTGCAGATAAGGTACCAGCAGCAGATGCTTGCGTTTGTACCATGTTGTTTTCAAGAACATTGGAATCCTTGAAGAAGCGTAAGATTGCCATAGATATTACGGCAGCCGGAATGGAGGATGAGAACGTCAAACCTACTTTTAGCCCTAAGTATACGTTAGATGCAGTAAAGATTAATGTAATAATCGCACCTAGTAACATACCTCTGACTGTTAATTCCGGTAAGCTAATATCATGACTCATAAAATCATGCTTCATAGTTATACCTCCTTAAAATACACTACTATCTCATCCATTGTATCAGTATTCTCATAGACTTTCAATAAAAAATATAGTAAATATTGTATACATACGTCTTTTTGAGAGAATATAGTTAAAATATTCATATAAGGTTCATCTAGTTAGTGTATATATAAAGAAATAATTATTCCTATATCATAAGGAGACAGACTATGAAAAGAAAGATATTTGGCGCTCTATTCATGGCCGCTTGTTTACCGATGGCGTTACAGGCAGCAGATGTTACGGTGGTGAAAGAAACACCGATTGCTGTAGGTGAACGTATCTCTATAACAGCATCGCCAGAAACCAATCGCATCATCCGCGAAGAAACGATGAAATCTAGACAAGATAAAAAACAAATCGTAGCACCAACGGCAAAAGCGTTTACAGATCGTTTGCAAGTAACAGTCAAACCAGAGACAGTGAGAGAAAATCATATGGATTTGACATACCCACGAGTGCAATCTATAAGCCCTTACGTGACGAAAGCAATAAATAAGACGATTACAGATTATGTAGAAAAGCTTCGTAAGCAAGTCCACAAGATGAATGAAAAAGCAGTAGATGGAGAAAAACAAAATCTGTATATGAGTTATGATGTCAAAGCAGATGGGAATGGTATTTTTTCTGTCACTATCACATCCTATACAATAGAAGACAATGCGTCTCATGGGGTAAATGTGGAAAAGGGATTTACTTTTAATACCACCACAGGCCGGACGTTGTCTTTAAGTGATTTTGGTGGGCTTCCACAAGAGAAGATTACAGCAGGAATACAACAACTACCGAAAGATGGTAAAAAATCTATCTATGCAGATGCCACAGTAGGCAAGCCAAATAGTTTCTTTGCCCGTGAAAATCATGAGATTGTGTTGATTTACGACCAAGGGACTATTGCCCCTATGTCTAGTGGTAGCATTTATGTGCCAGTAGGAAACTTAGGGAAATAAGTTAAAAATCATAAGCCCACTCTGCAACTGTTAAGTAGTCATGCCTAGTGGTATCAAATATAGAAAGTATATGTACAGCTAGAGATTGTAAAAAATAAGTAGGAAATGAAATAGAGGAAAGTTGATAGGTTTTGTTCAACTTTCCTCTATTTTTATTTAGTGATTCTCTTGTTTCTTCGGAGCGTCAAGTCTCTTATAATAGGCTTTATCGATATCTGCATAGGAGATAATCCCTTGTTGTGCCATTAAGGTTAATACTGTCCGTTGTCGTTGTTTTGTAGCATCTATGTTGCTTACTGGGTTAAAGTAGGACGGCGCTTGTGGAATGCCTGCCAGCACAGCAGCTTGACTTAAGTTAAGGTCCTTTGGTTCTGTCTTAAAGTATCCTTCAGAGGCTGCTTTAATACCATAGTAATCGGTACCATAATAAATGGTGTTCAAATACATGGTGATGATTTCATCTTTGCTGTAATAATGCTCCATCAAATAGGCAAGAAATACTTCTTCCACCTTACGAGACATGATACGCTTGGAGGATAAGAATAAATTTTTTACTAATTGTTGGGTAATGGTACTGCCACCTTCTACGGTTTGCCCAGCTATGGTATTCGTATATAAGGCGCGACCAATGCTAAAAAAATCTACCGCTCCATGCTCATAAAAACGTTTATCTTCCGTAGCCACTAAAGCTTGTTTTACTATAGGGCTAATGTCTTCGCTGCGAACGCGATGCTCTAGTGGCACCCGTTTATCCATGGCCTCCTCTACAGCTTCTTTAAAATGAAAGAGACGTTTGATGCGGTCGATTCTGGAAAGTTGATCTTCCCCTTGTTCAATGGTTTGTTCTTTTATCGTATGCGCTACATGTTGCGTAGTCGTTTTAGCATCCTCTGGGGTATACCCAGCGAACCAATATAAACCACCAGCAGCAATGGCAAGCACAAGAATGAGTTTAAAAAGTGTTTTCATGGGTTCATCATATCACATCTAGGGGGTATCAACAATAGGATGGATAGAATCTTATAGTAAAATGGTTTGTGCTTGTTATATACACATAAGATATTTGTAATGTAACAGAGTAGTGATGACGTTGAGATTGTTAGAGTTATAGTATTTTTAGTAAAAAACAATAGACATTATGATTTAGCCCTTAGCAATTATGAAATGATAGGTTATAGGGAATGGCTATGGAATAGCAACATATAGATTAAAAATGTATATAAAAGAATTTTTATAAAAAATACTTGCATTATTATGCAAGTGGTTGTATAATACGTTCATAAGATAGAAACAGGTACTGCATAGCAGTCATTTACACAAAGAAAGAGGTTTATTATGAGCAACATTAACAAAGTAGTATTAGCCTACTCCGGCGGTTTAGACACATCTGTTATTATTCCTTGGTTAAAAGAAAACTATGGCGCAGAAGTCATTGCAGTATGCGTAAACTTAGGCCAACCAGAAGATTATGACGCAGTAGAGAAAAAAGCTATCAAATCTGGTGCTACAAAAGCATACATTATTGATGCGCAAGAAGAATTTGTATCTGACTACATTTGGCCAGTGGTCAAAGCAGGTGCTGTATACGAAGGCAAATACCTATTAGGTACTTCTTTTGCAAGACCATTGATTGCTAAAAAATTAGTAGAAATTGCCGCACAGGAAGGTGCTGATGCCATTGCTCATGGTGCGACAGGTAAAGGGAATGACCAAGTTCGTTTTGAATTGACTATTAAAGCACTTTCACCAAATACAAAAATCATTGCACCATGGCGTGAATGGGAATTGAAATCTCGGGAAGATTGCATGGAATATGCAGCGAAACACGATATTCCAGTAGTGGCTACTAAAAAACACCCATACTCCATGGACCAAAACGTATGGCATTTATCCCATGAAGGTGGCGATTTAGAAGATCCTAAGAATGCACCTAAAAATGATGTATATTTAGTTAGCAAATCTCCAGAAGAAGCTCCAGATGTACCAACTATGGTGACCATCGACTTCAAAGAAGGTGTTCCAGTGGCAGTGAATGGTCAAGCCATGTCTCCACTTACCATCTTACAAACTTTAAATGAAATCGGCGCAGCTAATGGTATCGGCATCGTGGATATTGTAGAAAATCGGTTAGTAGGCATGAAATCTCGTGGTGTCTATGAAAATCCTGGTGGAGCTATCATCATGTATGCCCATAGAGAATTAGAATATCTTTGCCTAGACAGAGCCACATACCATTATAAAGAGTTGGTGGCAAACAAATACGGAGAACTTGTGTATGATGGCATGTGGTTTGCTCCATTGATGAGCGCTTTACAAGCTTTCGTGGATAGCACACAACAAACAGTAACCGGTCAAGTTACATTGAAATTGTACAAAGGTAATATTATCAGCGCAGGATCTACATCTCCATATTCCTTGTATAACCAAGAATTTGTAACATTTGAAGAAGATGATGTATATAACCAAGCTGATGCAGAAGGGTTCATCAATTTATTCGGATTGCCTTTGACAATTAATGCATTAATGAAAGAGAAAGCAGGTTTAAAATAATGGCGAAACTTTGGGGCGGACGGTTTACCAAAGGGACGGATAAGGCAGTAGAGGACTTCACGTCCTCTATTTCCTTTGATTCCCGCATGTATAAAGAAGATGTGGCAGGCAGTATTGCCCATGCCACAATGCTAGCAGCGCAACACATCATTTCTCAGGAAGATAAAAATGCCATCGTAGCAGGCTTACAGGCTATTGAAAAGCAGATCGATGCAGGAGATTTCGAGTTTTCTGTGGCATTAGAAGACATCCATATGAATATAGAAAAACGCTTAACCGATACCATCGGTGAAGCGGGAGGACGCCTGCATACAGGGCGTAGCCGTAATGACCAAGTAGCAGTGGATTTGCATATGTATATTCGTAAAGCTGTGGTACACATGGGTGAGGAACTTGTGAATTTGCAACAAGCTTTCTTAGAAGTGGCAGAGAAGTATAAAGAGGTGATTATCCCTGGATATACCCATTTACAACGGGCGCAACCGGTGTTATTTAGTCACCACATGATGGCGTACTTCTCCATGATCAGTCGTGACTTTGATAATTTACTGTTAATCTTTAAACATGCTAATGTGATGCCATTAGGGGCAGGGGCTTTGGCAGGTACGACCTATCCTATCGATCAAAATATGACGAAGGAATTGTTGCATTTCGATGCCATCTATGAAAATAGTATGGATGCTGTCAGCGACCGTGACTATGTATTAGAGTTCCTCAGCTTTGGGGCAAAAGTGATGATGCATTTAAGTCGGTTAAGCGAAGAATTAATCCTATGGTCTAGCACAGAGTTTGGGTTCATCGAATTAGACGATGCCCATTGCACTGGTTCCAGCATTATGCCACAAAAGAAAAATCCAGACGTATGTGAACTCGTACGTGGTAAAACAGGTCGTATCTACGGTCATTTGATGGGACTTCTTACAACCATGAAAGGCCTGCCAATGACGTACAACAAGGATATGCAAGAAGATAAAGAAGGCGTTTTCGATACGATCGATACCTTGCATTTTGCTATCTCTATTACAGCTGACATGTTACGCCATATGAAAGTTAATGGAGACCATACAAAAGCAGTGTTGGACGATGATTTCTCCAATGCTACGGATATGGCGGACTACTTGGCGAAAAAAGGGGTACCGTTCCGTGAAGCTCATGCCATTGTAGGGGCAGCGGTACAACATTGCATTGAAAAAGGTTGTGTGTTGTTAGATTTGTCAGTGGAAGATTTCAAAGCTATTTCACACCACTTTGAAGCAGATATCTTGGATGCCATTACCATCGAAGCTTGCGTAGCAGGTCGTAGTAACTACAGCGGTACAGCGCCAGAGTGCGTAGCACGTCAAATGCAGATTGGACAAACAATCGTGGCAGAAGAAGTGGCACAAATCCAACAATGGAAAGAAAAAATTCATTTACAATAAATAGGTTTGTAGCAATATTCATATTGTATTCTCTTATTCGTATAAAAGTGGCATCTGTAAATGGTATATGGGGCGATTCTGGTTTAGCAAGACTATCGCAACTATGAAAAAAAGCAACGGCAAATCCGTTGCTTTTTTTTGAGATAAGTTCAATATCATTAATCCTTATCTTCTTCATTTTCTTTTAGAAGATCTTTTTGTGAATTTTTTTCAGAGAGTTTTTGATCGATATACTTATTAATATTTTCATAAAATTCTTTGGTCGTTTCACTATCCAATTTTGTCGAATTATGAATTTGATTCACTTGATTGACTTTTAAATGAACAGATTGAATACCGTAAGAGGCTTGTTTTTGGCGGAGCGTTTCTAATTGTTCTTCTGAAAGCGGATTGCCAACAATCGTCAAGACCAATTCATTTTTGCTTGACTTGTAGACTTGACTAATGACCGTATGATTGGTGAACTCTTTTCCTACAAACTGCTTGATTCCTTCTTTTCGTGCCTGATCCATCGTTAGCGTGACTGCTGAATAGGTGGCAGGAAGAATTAATAATACAATCAAGGATATCAACCCAATTCTCATTTTAATATTTAGTTCTTTAAATGAGCGTAAGGGCGATTTTCTCATCAAAATTCTTGTTCCAACAATATTGGTTAGCATGATAAAGACACAGTTAATTAAGAAAAGATAGAGAGCGCCATATATAAATTGTACATTTCCATTAGCTAAACCATAGCCTGCAGTACAGATAGGTGGCATCAGAGCTGTTGCAATGGCTACTCCTGGCACGATATTGTTCGCTTCTTTTTTTCTTGAACCAATGACACCTGCTATCCCACCTGCAATAGCAATGAGAACATCCCAAATGGTTGGAGAGGTTCGAGCAATCAACTCGCTACTTGCATAAGATATGGGAGAAATCCAGAAATACAGAGCTGAGACAAGCAAACTGACCACTACTTGAGTCAATAAAACATTTAGAGATTGTTTGATCAAACGGGTATCAAAAATAGCTAAGCCGAATCCCAGTCCAACAATCGGTGTCATAAGAGGGGAAATCAGCATGGCTCCAATAATAACAGCTGTTGAATTCATATTTAAACCTATAGAGGCAATAAAAATCGCGCACATCAAAATTACTGTATCGCTTAATCGAACATGAAGATCATCATATAATTTATCACGGTATTCACGTGCTGAATAGTTTCCTGTCATTGGTTACTCCTTTTATTTCATATAATCTTGTTTCCGCATGGGTGGTGGTAGAGCCTTCTGTCTAATCTTCTGTGTTTTAATTCTTACCGGTTATTCTATTGAAAGTTATCCATTACGTATCGCTCAGCCTAGCCTTAACATTATACCAAAATTTTATAGTATTTCTTTAAAGAAATTTATTAATTTAACAGATAGAAAAAGTAAGAAATTTTGCTTCATTTTCCAACAAAGATTTGCCACTGTCACCTAAAATATTGGGAAAGTAAATATCGAAAATATATAATAAAATGTAAGCGAATTCAAACAAAACGGTAATTTAGTGAATGCTGATTGCCGTTTTTCCATATGTTTAAGGAGGTAACAATATGCTTAAGGCAAAAATTTTTTATATATTTTTATTTTTGATCGTTGTCGAAACTATAGGCTTGTTGTTGTTGAAAAGAGGTCTAGAAATGGGCTATTTTGGCACAGAAGCTATTATCCTCGCAGTTTTTTCATTTGCTTTTTACAACCTATGTTCATTCGGTTGGGTCTACTTTACAATAAAAAACAATAAAAAATAAATAGAACAAATTGGAGGCTAACACCTCCGATTTTTTTGTATGCAGACCCCGAATTTTCGTTTTTTCATGCAAAAATAGCGTATTTTCGGTGCTGAGATGATGATCCTGGAGCTTTTTCAGATACTTTTGTGATGTATCTATCACTTGAAACGCCTACAGCGCCAAGGACTTTGGGCACTTTTTAGATACTTTCCTAAAGGAGTACATTTTTCCGAAAAAGTACAATTTTTCGGAAAGTTGTATGTTGTACCAAAATTGTCTCTACCACAACATATAGAAAAATAAGTGAAATGGATAGGGAATATCCCTTTTTATTTTGCTTTAAATCAGATTTTTGGATGGAATAGTAGATGATAAGACAAAATATCTTTGAACATACAAAAAGACAAACGCCAAAAATGACGTCTGTCTACGTTCTGAGGTAGCCTTTAGGCTCCCTTTTTTCTTAGAAAATACCGATGAGTAATTGCATGCCAAGACTAGTCAGGATGATAGCAATCCAGCAAAGGGCTCCAAGAAAAATGGATTTTCCACTGGATTTGATCATAGCAATGAGGTTGGTTTTGAGACCAATAGCACTCATAGCTATGATGATGAGGAATTTGGAGAGTTGTTTGAGAGGTGAAAAGAAGCTATTGCTGACACCGAAAGATGTGAGAAGAGTAGTTAGCAGAGAACCTAGGATAAAGTAGAGAATGAAAACGGGGAAGATTTTTTTAAGCTTTACTCCTTGGTTGTTTCCTTGTTGACGGCTTTGCCAATAGGAGAGGAAGAGAGTAATAGGGATAATAGCTAGAGTACGGGTCAGTTTGACAATAGTGGCAGACTCGAGAGTATTGCTTTGGTAAAGACTATCCCAAGCGCTAGCTGCGGCTGTTACAGAGGACGTATCGTTGACTGCAGTACCCGCAAAGAGAGCAAAACCTTCGTTGGAAAGATGGAGCCAAGAACCTAGAGTTGGAAAGATAAGAGCTGCCAAGACATTGAAGAAAAAGATAACAGAAATGGATTGGGCCACTTCTTTTTCCTTGGCGTGAATAACAGGAGCAGTCGCTGCAATGGCAGAACCGCCACAGATAGAAGAGCCTACACCAACCAGGATAGCTAGCTTTCTATCAAGGTTAAAAAATCGTTGGAAAAAGAAAGCTATAATCAGAGCAATTGAAATAGTTGAGAGGATGACAGGAAGGGAAGATTTTCCAACCTCGAAAACTTGAGAGATATTGAGTCCAAATCCCAGTAAGATAACAGCGTACTGAAGCAATTTTTTTGAGCTATAAGTCAAGCCGGCATCTAGTTGTTTATAGGAAGTGAGAAAGGGATGGAGAATCATTCCGATAAAAATGGCGAAAACAGGTGCTCCCACAACAGGCAGAAAGTCTCCTAAAACCCAAGAGATGATAGAAATGATCAGACAGGCTAACAGTCCTGCCCAATTTTTTGATAGAAATGACATAAAAACCTCCGAAAATAAATATACCTTATTATAACCTTATTTATCAGAAAAATAAAATCGAAAATAGAAAGTAGGAATAAAGTAGTAAATTAAAGGAATTTTGCGGTCAGAGAGCTTTTTGTAATATAATAGATAGATCAATTCATCATAAAAAAATGACCAATTTTTGACCTAAATTTATGGGTTAAATTTTTTGGGGCAAATAATATGGATTATACGGACAAAATCTATTGATTTTAAATAATAAATACCTATAAAAAACTAAATAATACATAATAAGAGTTTGTGATATAATTGATATATATTTTTGTTACTAAATACTATGAGGTACTAACAATGAAATTAATCTCTTGGAATGTCAATGGCTTGCGTGCAGCTATGACAAAAGGATTTATGGATGCATTCGATGCATTAGATGCAGATATGTTCTGCTTACAAGAAACAAAATTACAACCAGAGCAAATTGAAATGGTCTTGCCGAATCATGAACAATATTGGAATAGTGCAGTGAAAAAAGGCTATAGCGGTACGGCTATTTTCACAAAAGAAAAGCCAATTTCCGTAGTGAATGGCATTGGTATTGAAGAACATGACCAAGAAGGCCGTGTGATTACTGCAGAGTACGAAAAATTTTATTTGGTGACTTGCTATACACCGAATAGCCAACGTGAATTGGCTCGCTTGGAGTACCGTATGGAATGGGAAGTGGCATTCCGTGAGTATTTACTAGCATTAGATGCGAAAAAGCCAGTCATCCTTTGTGGTGACCTTAACGTAGCGCACCAAGAAATCGACTTGAAAAACCCGAAAACTAACCGTAAGAATGCTGGTTTCAGTGATGAAGAACGTGAAAAAATGACAGAACTACTAGCGGCTGGATTTACAGATACATTCCGCTATTTATACCCTGATGCTGTAGATGCGTACAGCTGGTGGTCCTACATGGGGAAAGCTCGTGAACGGAACGTAGGATGGAGAATTGACTACTTCCTTGTATCGAATAGCATTGCTGATAAGATCCAAGAGGCGAAAATCCATGCAGATATCTTTGGATCTGACCATTGTCCAGTAGAACTAGTGATCGATTTATAATTCCGATAATGAGTGAGTATTATGTCAGTATTACGTTTTAAACATATCTCTTTGGCGATTCATGGTCGTCCGATTTTGCAAGATATTTCTTTTGAGGTTCAACAAGGAGAAAGCATCACCATCATAGGTCCATCGGGGAGTGGTAAAAGTACAATTCTGAAATTGGCTAGCTCCTTGGTATCTCCTACGGGGGGAACTATTTATTTTCAAGGACAACCGGTGGATCAATATGCTCCTACAGAATATCGCCAACGAGTAGCCTATTGTTTCCAACAACCCTATTTGTTTGGGCAAACGGTGCGAGGGAATCTAGCCTTTCCTTTTACTATGAGAGGTCGTTCTGTTGACGAAACAAGAATCAAAGACCTATTCGAGTTGTTTCATATGGATCTACAGTTGTTAGAGAAGTCGAATACAGAGTTATCCGGTGGTGAAATGCAACGAATTTGCTTGATTCGTAGTTTGCTGTTTGCTCCTGACGTGTTGCTATTAGATGAGGTGACATCTGCCTTGGATACAGAAAATACGGAGTGGGTAGAACAAGGTCTTATGCAGTTGCATAAAGAAGGCTTAACCTTGTTACAGGTGACCCATAATCTAGACCAAAGTGTTCGTATGGGGCAACGTCGTATCACTGTGAAAGATGGACATATTGCAGATTGTGAGGTGCTACATGGGGAGCTTTAATGCCTTATCGAATGAATCCTTGTTGATGGCAACAGGACTCATCGTCATGGCTGTCATCGTGTCCTATCAACAGCGGTTGCGATTGGAACTAGAAATATTGCACAGCGCTTTGCGAGCGGTCGTACAACTTGTGGTAGTAGGCTATCTATTGCATTTCATTTTTGGTGCGGACAATCCTTTGTTTACTAGCGGCGTATTATTGGTGATGCTGATCAGTGCTGCGATCAATGGAGGTAAACGGGGACCTGGCATCAAACGTGCCTCATGGATTGCAGGTGTCAGCATCGGCATTGGTGCTGTCTTTACGTTAGCAGTATTATTGAGTGCTAACGTCTTATCCTTTACGCCGTATCAAATGATTCCTGTAGCAGGTATGGTTATATCAGGGGCGATGGCGGCAGTAGGATTGTGTTTCGGCCAAATTACAACGAACTTTAAGAGTCGCCAACATGAGATTCAGATTAAGCTAGCCTTGGGTGCTACGCCTATGCAGGCCTGTAAAGCTATTTTGCGAGGAGCCCTTATAGTTAGCTTACAACCGACCATCGATATTGCGAAAACATTGGGTATTGTGTCCTTGCCGGGGATGATGACAGGCTTAATCTTGGCAGGCATGAGCCCTATAGAGGCCATCAAATACCAGATTATCGTTATTTTTATGACCTTTTCAACTGTATCCATTGCCATTGCTATAGCAGGATACTTGAGTTGTCGACAATTTTTCAATGCAAAAGAACAGCTGATTCTATCTGACTCATGATAGAATCAGCTTCTTTTTTACAATAGTGTTTTTAAAGTTTTAACTTACCTATAAAATAAGTAGGATTTTTTGAAAATTTATAGTCATAAGGAATGAGTTGTGTTACTATTAGGATATACACATTCTATTTATATGTAAAACGAGGTGGTATTATGGCAAATTACAACCCTTATGAAAATATGCTGCAAACATTAGACTTAGCAGCGGACACATTGGGCATTCCACGCAATGACTATGAAGTGTTGCGTCACCCTGAACGTGAAATGAACGTGGCTATTCCAGTACAAATGGATGATGGACATGTGGAAGTATTTACTGGCTACCGCTGCCAACATAGCTCCGTTCTTGGCGCATCTAAAGGTGGTCTTCGCTTTCATCCAGATGCAGATGAAAATGAAGTGCGCGCTTTAGGTGCGTGGATGACCATCAAAAATGCCATTGCTCATTTACCATATGGTGGTGGCAAAGGCGGCATCAAGGTAGATCCGAAAAAACTAAGTGCAAGAGAGTTGGAACGTTTAACACGTGGTTTCGTTCGTAAAATTGCTCCTATCATTGGAGTAGAACGAGATGTGCCAGCTCCTGATGTGAACACAAATCCGCAAATCATGTCTTGGATTGTCGATGAGTACAGTGCGTTAACTGGTCAATGGACACCAGGGATCGTAACAGGTAAACCATTAGCCATCGGTGGTTCTTTAGGTCGTAATGAAGCAACAGGTCGTGGCTGTATGTTTACATTACTTTCCTACTTGGAAAAACAAGGTAAATCTATTAAAGATTTGACGATTGCTGTACAAGGTTTTGGTAATGTAGGATCTGTTGGTGCTTTATTGATGCATCGTGAAGGTGCTAAAATCGTTGCCATCGGTGATGTACATGGATCTCTGTACAATGCAAACGGCATCGATGTAGAAAAAGCTTACGAATATGCAAATTCTCATGGCCGTTCTTTAGAAGGCTACGAAGAGCCAGGTATGACACGAATCCCTAATCCAGATTTATTGTTATTGGACGTAGACGTGCTATACTTAGCGGCCTTAGAAAACCAAGTGAACGAAGCCAATATGAAAGATGTAAAAGCGAAATTAATCTTGGAAGGTGCTAACGGACCATTAACGAAAGATGCAGACTTATACTTCTTTGAAAAAGGTATTCCTGTATTGCCAGATGTATTAGCGAATGGTGGTGGCGTGGTGGTATCCTATTATGAATGGGTACAAAATAAAGCTGGCTTCTACTGGTCTGAGGAAGAAGTAAACGAAAAATTAGCGAAGAATATGAAGAAAAGCTTTGAAGAAGTATGGGCTATGCAAGAAGAATTTAAAGTATACCCAAGGCTGGCTGCGTACATGGTGGCATTGCGTCGTTTAGTAGAAGCATTAAAAATTAAAGGATATAACGGTTAATATATCTGCCCTATCTGCTCATCTTAGATGATGTAATACTTACTAGAGAGCTAGATGTTGTTATCATAACTAGATAGTCAGATGGAAACATAGATTGTAACGGTATATGAGAAAAGGAACTATACAAGATCGAATGATCTTTGCATAGTTCCTTTTTTGTGCTTTGTATAGGTTTTACTAAAGAAGAAAGGTCCTCCGTCTATTTTACAATAGACGGGGACCTATTTAGGTATATATAAGAGTTTTATTTAATATGTTTACTACCACGTTCTGTCATCGGTGTGCCATTTTGGCAAAGTGGGCATGCATCAGCTTCAAATGTTGGTACTGTTAAGTTCAACAAGGCTTGTACTTTTTCTTTTGGCACACCAAAGTCTGCTTTACCACCGCTGCGGTTTACAAGAAGGCCTACGCCAACGATTTCACCGCCAGCTTCGTTTACAACATCTACTACTTCACGAACGGATCCGCCTGTGGTTACGATGTCTTCTACGATAAGAACACGTTGTCCTTTTTCAATGCGGAAACCACGACGCAATGTCATTTTACCTTTTTCTCGTTCTGTAAAGATAGCACGAGTGCCTAAGGCTTTACCTACTTCGTGAGCCAATAAGATGCCACCAGTCATAGGTCCGATCACAAGCTCTACATTTTGATCTTCAAAACGACGAGCTAACTCTTGGCATAATTGTTCTGTATATTTTGGATGAGATAAGACGTTAAATTTTTCTACATACATAGGGCTGTGAAGGCCAGATGTTAGCAAGAAATGTCCTTCTAAAATAGCTTGTGTGTCGATCAATAATTGTTTTACATTCTCTTCTGTCATCATTTTTAAACTGTCTCCATTTCCTCAACAATTAAACGAACTGCTTCTTGTGGATTTTCTGCTTGTGTAATTGGTCGTCCTACCACAATGCGAGAGGCCCCATCTTGTAAAGCGCTACTAGGGGTAGCAATACGTTTTTGGTCGTTAGTAGCGGCAAACGATGGACGGATACCTGGTGTGACGATTAAGAAATCTTCTCCGCAGGCTTCACGAATTAGTTTCGCTTCTAATGGGGAAGCCACAACGCCATCTACACCAGCCTCTTTAGCTAGTTTAGCTAGTTTTACTACATGGTCTGAAATTGGTAAAGAACCACCAATAGCGGACCAGTTTTCATCATCAAAGCTGGTTAGCGCTGTAATCGCCAATAGTTTAGGACGCTCAATGCCTAGTTCAGCAGCTTGTTCTTTGGCGGCGTTCATAGCCGCTTCCATCATCACTTTGCCACCTTGACTGTGGATAGTGATTAATTTTGCTCCCAAACGAGTTAATGATTTAATACCATGGGCTACCGTATTTGGAATATCATGTAACTTCAAGTCAAGAAATACGGATTTATTGTGGTCCCGTAAAAATGCTACAGTTTGTTCACCTGCTGCATAAAATAATTCCATACCAACTTTATAATAGCTGACGGAATCGCCTAAGGATGTTACGATGGATTTCATCTCCTCTAGTGAGGACACATCTAAGGCTACAATTAAACGATCATCTGCCATAGGAACCTCCTTGTTTCACAAATCGTACTATTATTTCATAGTTTATAGTGAAAGTCAAGAACTTTATATATTCGTTGAAATTTAAATGACTATAATTTATAATGAAACTACAATTGGATACGTATTTGATAGGAGATGAAACTATGAAATTAGTTGTGACAGTGGTAGGGCAAGACAGAGTAGGTATTATTGCGGGAGTGACTCGTGTGTTAGCGGACAATGAAGTAAATGTAGTATCCATTAACCAAACTATTTTGGATGGTATCTTTAATATGATCATGATGTGTGAGGTCAGTGACTCCGCTGATTTAAGTGGTATCCAAAAAGCTTTAGCAGCAGAAGGAGAACGATTAGGGGTTCAAATTTTAGCGCAAAATGCAGCCATCTTTTTAAGCATGCATCGTGTGGGATAAGCGAGGGTACCTATGTTAAGTATTGAAAATATTTTAGAAACGAATCGGATGATTCAAGATAATAAGTTAGATGTGCGGACCATCACGATGGGGATTAGCCTATTAGGATGTATCTCGGAAGATGGGGAGCGCATGTGCACTCGTATTTACGACCATATTACGAAGGAAGCAGAATATTTAGTGAAAACAGGGGAAGATTTAGAGCGTGAACTAGGAGTACCTATCATTAATAAACGTATTTCTGTGACACCAATTTCTTTAATTGGTGGTGCCTCCAACTTACCCAACTATGTGTCCATCGCTCGTGCCTTAGATCAAGCAGCAAAAGCAGTAGGTGTAAATTTCATTGGCGGGTTCTCTGCCTTAGTATCGAAAGGGTATACAGAGGGAGATCGCAAGCTCATAGCTTCCATTCCTGAAGCGTTAGCGACAACAGATATCGTGTGTAGCTCCGTAGGTATCGGTTCTACAAAGGCAGGCATCAATATGGATGCAGTGGCTGACATGGGGCACATTGTGAAAGAAACAGCCCGTCTCACAGCCGATAGAGATGCTTTGGGTTGTGCGAAGCTAGTGATTTTCTGCAATCCTGTAGAAGATAATCCGTTCATGGCAGGGGCTTTCCATGGGGTCACAGAAGGTCAGACAACAATTAGTGTTGGCGTCAGTGGTCCCGGAGTAGTAAAACATGCTTTGGAATCTGTAAAAGGTGAACCATTTGATGTAGTAGCGGAAACGATTAAACGGACAGCTTTCAAAATTACTCGTGTGGGACAATTAGTAGCACAAGAGGCATCACGTAGATTGAATAAACAATTTGGTATTATTGATATTTCTTTAGCACCCACACCTGCCGTAGGGGACTCTGTAGCACATGTGCTAGAAGAAATGGGGTTAGAAGCGTGCGGTACCCATGGTACTACGGCAGCTTTGGCCTTGTTGAACGATGCTGTGAAAAAAGGTGGCCTTATGGCATCTTCTCACGTAGGTGGATTAAGTGGTGCTTTCATTCCTGTCAGTGAAGATAAGGGCATGATTGATGCGGTTACATTAGGCAGTTTGTCCTTAGATAAATTAGAAGCTATGACTTGTGTTTGCTCTGTGGGACTAGATATGATTGCTGTCCCTGGGGATACGTCGGCAGCCACTATCTCAGCTATCATTGCAGACGAGGCAGCTATCGGTATGATTAATAATAAAACTACCGCGGTACGACTCATTCCTGTACCAAATAAGACCGTAGGAGATATTGTAGAGTTTGGTGGACTCTTGGGATATGCACCGATTATAAAAGTGCATCCATTTAGTTCGGAAGAGTTCATTCGCCGTGGTGGTCGTATTCCGGCGCCGGTACGTAGTTTGACTAACTAATACCTGTATACTAAGTATGAAAGTGAGGTTATCTCATGAAACAAATTGTTGTGATGGAACCATTAGGAGTATCCGAAACATTGTTACAATCCCTAGCGGAGCCTTTCAAGGCAGAAGGCTATGAACTAGTCGTATACGGCACAAAGGAAACCAATCAAATAAAATTATTGGACCGTGTTCGTCAGGCGTCTATCATTATCTTGGCGAATCAACCTTTGTCAGGTGAGATCATTCGCCAATGTCCAAAGTTGGAGTTTATTTCAGTGGCTTTCACAGGAGTAGACCATATTGATTTGGAGGCATGTCATGAAAAAGGTATCATTGTGAGCAATGCGGCAGGCTATTCCACACAAGCCGTTACAGAATTGGTGTTTGGATTAGCCATTTCCGTACTTCGTAATGTATTGCCTTGCGATGGTCGCACACGGACAGGCGGTACCAAAGATGGACTACCTGGATTTGAATTGTATGGAAAAACCTTTGGTATCGTGGGAACAGGCGCAATCGGTAGTGCGGTGGCACGCATTGCAAAAGCCTTTGGCTGCAAGGTCATCGCCTATAACCGTTCAGAAAAACCGGAACTAGTGGCAGAAGGGATTACTTTTACAGACCTAGACACAGTGGTACAAGAAGCAGATATTCTATCCTTACATGTACCATTAACAGAAGAGACACGCCATGTAATCGATGCGAAACGCATTGATATGATGAAAGATACAGCCGTGTTAATCAATACGGCGCGTGGACCTGTGGTGGATAACGAAGCTTTGGCGAAAGCCTTGCATGCCGGTAAATTACGTGGCGCAGGCATCGATGTATTTGAAGTAGAACCGCCAATCCCAACAGACCATCCATTATGCGATGCACCTCGTACAGTATTAACACCACACATTGCCTTTGCGAGCCAAGAAGCATTTGTTACACGGGCTCATATCGTGATGGATAATATTGTGGCATTCCTAAAAGGGGAGCCTGTGAATCGGGTGTGCTGAGATATTCATAGAAATCACATATAACCATAGCACTATATATACACATCTCCTATAGTGATTGCAATTTCCTTTCAATCGTCCTATAATACTTTGTATTACGTTTTAACATACAATGGTACGCCCTAAATGGACTCATAGAAAGGATGATTGGATGAGACCTGTACATACATTACCAAGCTATAGCTTTGGAGGACACGAAATTTTTGACACCATAGGAGAGTATACGAAACAGTTAGGCAAGAAAACTGTTATTATCGGTGGAGATACATCGTTATCTGTGGCATTACCTTTCTTGCAACCAGCCCTAGAAACAGCTGGAGTTGAAGTACTAGAGGTGGTACATTTTGGCGGTGAATGCGCCTATGCAGTAACGAATGAATTAGCGAAAAAGGAATCTTTGCAGGCAGCGGATTTCCTTATCGGTCTGGGCGGCGGTAAGGCCCTAGATACCACAAAATTAACAAGTATTGCATTAGGGGATATTCCTGTCATCACAGTGCCTACTATTGCCGCTACTTGTGCGGCTACATCGGAGGCGATTGCCATTTATACTTTGGACCATACCTTTGATAGCGTAGCCTTCCTAAAACGTCCTGCAGTGCATACATTTATTGATGCAGACATTTTGGTGAAAGCCCCAAGTCAATATTTCTGGGCAGGTATGGGTGATACCATAGCGAAGCATTATGAAACGCATATGGCTACACGTGGTCGTGACTTGTCTTATAACGTACAAGTAGGCTTGTCGTTATCCAAGATGTGTGCAGAACCAATTTTCGCACATGGTCGTGAAGCTCTTACTGCTAATGAGCAAGGGGAACGCAATCGTCTTTTTGATGAATTGGTGATGGCCGTTGTACTGACCACAGGTATTGTATCTGGTTGCATGCCAGGAGATTTCAATAGTACCATTGCTCATGCTGTGTGTTATGGTTGCGCCGAAGACCCTCATACGGAAGAACACCACCTTCACGGTGAAATGGTAGCCTATGGCTTATTAGTGTTGTTTGCAGCAGACAAGCAAGATGAGGAGTTAAGTCGCTGGTTACCTGTGTATCGTCAAATTGGATGGCCTACGAAACTTTCAGATATGGGATTAACAAAAGAACATATCCCAATGATCGTGAAAAAAGCATCCTCCGTTCGTGATGTGGTCATCAGCCCTTATGTAGTAACAGAAGAATTGCTTACAGAAGCCATTTTGAAAGTAGAAGCGCACAACTAATCTATGCGAACATAGTTCGTATAGTACTGATCAACAGGTATCTCTAGTAGAAAGAGGTACCTGTTTGTGCTATGATGGGGGTATGTTTAGGATATACATTGGAATGGTATGGCATATGTTAGGAACTTGAGTCAGATTTTGGTGCCTATGAAATACTGGTGGTAGATATACAGGTGATGCCTGTTAGTAGAAAGGTTTAAATTCCATGGGATTGATATCTAATGTAGGTAAATTGAAAAGCAGTCTAACAAGCAAATCTAATGAAATTACAATTCAAAGTAGACAGTTTGTACACATTTAGGATACTCAGTGCAAAAAAACGAGAAGAAAGGAGCAGTAAATGACGATGGAACGCATAACATGGAATGAAATAGATTTTGTAAAGGTAGGAAATGCTACAGATGCTGTAGGTAAAACGGGTTTGACCGTATTGCGCTTTCCTCAGGCGGCTCAAGGGGGGCTGCACATCAGTGGTGGTGGTCCTGCGGCCCGTGAAAGCGGTGTCCTCGATCCGACGACAGCGCCAACTCCAGTGAATGCCTTGGTCCTAGGCGGAGGATCCGCCTTTGGGCTATGTGCCAGCGATGGGGTGATGCAATCTTTAGAAGCACGGAATATTGGATTTCCCACAGCTTATGGGGTGGTTCCAATTGTTTGCCAAAGTGATATTTACGATTTATCCTATGGCAATCCAAAATCACGCCCTACGGTAGAGATGGCCCGTGATGCTTGTGAAAGGACTTTCACAAGCACAGAACCTATGTCTGGCAATGTGGGGGCTGGTACAGGAGCTACCGTAGGTAAGGTATGTGGCATGGAACGGGCTATGAAGGGTGGCATTGGTTATGCGGCGGCGAAACTAGGGAACCTCGTAGTGGGCGCCGTCGTGGTGGTGAATGCCTTCGGCAATGTGTATGATCGTCATGGACATGCCTTAAGGGGCGTCATGGACGAAGGGCGCCAGAACATATTGGATGCTTGTCAGTTGATGTTTGACCAATATGAGGGACGTAGTGAAAGTAAACCTCTATTAGGTAAATTTGTGAAATCTAAGATGAGGAACGAAACTTTACAGGATGGTAACTCCCCGTGTGAAGCGGGCCTAGGTATGGAAAAAGGAAATACTACCATCGGTGCTATCGTGACGAATGCAGCCTTTCATAAAGGTGAACTAACCAAGATTGCTATGATAGCTACTAATGGCTATGCACGGTCCATTCGACCTGTAGGAACTCTGTCTGATGGAGACACTATCTATGCGTTCTCAGTGGATACTGAAAGCATGAGAGGCCGTAGCGGTACACATTGTCCTAGTACAGCAGTTGATGCAGAAGATGGAAATGGTGTTGCCCATTGTGAACATTCTGTTGTCAGCGAAAGCCTGTGTGGTACAAGTAAGCCTATAGTGGCTGATGTGAATGTGGTAGGCACTTTGGCTGCGGAGTTAATGTGCGAAGCCATCGAAGATGCTATGCAATCTAGCAAGATAGATAATTCCGAGTTTTTAGCAAATACAATTGATTTACACGAAGTGAAAATTTAAAATATATAAAAAATGCTTGCATTTTATATGAAAGTGCTATATAATAACTCTTGTATTATTCCTCGATAGCTCAGCAGGTAGAGCAATCGGCTGTTAACCGATCGGTCGTAGGTTCGAGTCCTACTCGAGGAGCCATACAAGGCCCGTTGGTCAAGCGGTTAAGACACCGCCCTTTCACGGCGGTATCGGGGGTTCGATTCCCCCACGGGTCACCATATGGACGATTAGCTCAGCTGGGAGAGCGCCTGCCTTACAAGCAGGATGTCGGCAGTTCGATCCTGTCATCGTCCACCATAGCTAAGAACCATCCGGAAGGGTGGTTCTTTTTTTATGTCGTTACTTATGATGCTATGTAGCCTGTGGCGTTTTTTACTTAATGGTCAAAAGGGAAGAGCACGGTATACCCCTCTCAAACGGCATTTCATGATGTTTGCTCGGGGCACACCGTGCTCTTCTTGCGTTTGTGAGAGTTAGGTAGTAAGGGAACGCCACAAGGTTACTACGCCTAACTGCGTTCCTCAGGGGGAGGTTGTTTTGGACTACGTTGTGATTTTCTGCGTGTAGGATATTGGTATGAATGCCATAAGGTGTAACTGTATTATAGTATTGTTTCAATGAAAGTATTACAAGGTTATGTATGGTCATAAGTTGGGGAGTTGGTGTATATTTTAGGTAATATAATTAGAGAAAAAATCTAGGAGGGATAGCTATGAGTAGATTTGTACAGTCAGATAAAGAGGCAGAAAAAGCATTTCGGAAGATGGTGAAGGATAGTATTCTATTGATGCTAGCATCGTTATAATAAAAAGCTGTAACACAATGTACTATTGGGTTACAGCTTTTAAATTCATTTATTCGAAAATAATACACATTATGACAAACATATGTTATACTGTTAATGAAGAGTAAAACGTGGTTTAGGTTCATCTCCGAAAGGGGGTGATGCTATGTCAGTATTTGAAATACTTTCCCTAGGGATTAATTTCTTAATGCTCATAGTAGCGATTATCACCTTATATGTAATGCTACAGCGTAAGTAGTGTTCTTATAAAAGAAACCGTGCCTAATGTAAAGAGAAGTATCTCATCACGTTAGGCACAAAAATCAATTTTTTGATGAGCCTAACGCGCCACACGTTTTGCTCTTCTTTATATATAGGATAGCATACTTTGCCAAAAAGGTAAATGTAATCGTCTTTATATAAGGTTAAATATGATAAAATATAGGTAGAATAGCAGAGGAAAATGTAGTATAAAGTGGGAAACCGTGAAAAAGTTTTTTTGTTATATTTTGACCAAAGTATGGATAGACCCAATAAGGTCTAAAAGATACGTATTGGAAGATGACTTAGGCACCAATAACTAAGA
Organism: Veillonella sp. CHU594; assembly: GCF_003992265.1. NCBI lineage: Bacteria > Bacillati > Bacillota > Negativicutes > Veillonellales > Veillonellaceae > Veillonella > Veillonella sp. CHU594. Next base: position 22,242 of record NZ_RQVB01000008.1, on the reverse strand, counting down.
TGAAATGGAAAATCTATGAAAGATAAACGAACGTTAACATATACAATTGAAAATACGATAGCACCGACGTTAGGGGAATGGCTAGGTATTCATCAATTTCCTCGGAAAACGATGAAAGAACTCTTCGGGGCCAAGGCTGTTCGATTAGATGGACAACTGTGTACGGCGAAATCTGAACTTTCAAAGGGGATGGTATTAGAAATTATCCCTTTAAAAGAACGCATCGACCACGACCCAATAGAAATGCCCTTAACGATAGCCTATGAAGATGAAGATATTCTTATTGTAGATAAAGCATCGGGAATCACGATGAATTCGAAAGGACAAGTATCTTTAGCGAATGGGGTAGCCTACTATTTTAAAACACATAAGATTTACAGAAAAGTACGATTCTTAAATCGATTGGATCGTGATACATCGGGTTTGGTGGTAGTAGCTAAGCATGGCTTGGCACAACACTTTTACCAAATGCAGATGGATGATAATCGCTTGGAAAAATGGTACCGAGCGACGGTACAAGGGCGATTGGCACAACAGCATGAGGTACTAGAATTACCTATCCGCAAAAGTGCAGATGGCATCCATCAAGAGGTACACCCAGAGGGTGTGATGACAAAAACGGAATATGAAGTACTACACTATGATGCGGCACAAGATACAACAGATGTGCGTATTCGCTTGTGGACGGGCAAGACCCACCAAATTCGAGTGACCATGGCACATATAGGACATCCACTAGTATATGATCCGTTGTATGCTGATGAGGGCGTGTTGGAATCCAGACAGAGTGTATGGGGGATAGATGATGCACAATGTCATAAAGGCTTACAACAAGAGGTAACAAATACAGCAAACGGACAGATAGAAGACATAGGCAAGACGTTTGCTCTCAGGGCTTATCGTTTAGTGTGCTATCAGATGCGAACAGGTGAGCAAATCGTAATAGAAGTACAATAGCCGTATATTGTTATAGCTGTAGTTACTAACCTAATTCTTACCAATGCTATAAAAACGAGAAAAAGCACGAAAACTAAAATCGTGCGCGAAATCGCGTTTTTTGTGTGCGAAAATTTTAGAATCGTGCTTTTTTGTTCCATATTTAGTTTCTATATGTGATATAAGAATCTATCGCTATTATGTTGTAGGGATGACCATAGCACTCTCCACTATTTATGGCAGGTAATGCACACCCAGTTGTTTTCTGTGGTAGTAGATAAATTGATAAATCCAGCCTCTGAGGCTGCATCGATAAGTGTTTGTTCCTCTCCCTCTTGAATCCCACTCATAATGAATATGCCCTTAGGTTCTAGACAACGGTAGGCATCGTCTAATAAACGTAACAAGATAGGGGTAATAATGTTAGCCACGATGAGAGAGGCTGTTTCCGCCACGCCTTCTAATAAATTATTTGTTTGTACTTGCGCTACGGATGCTAGCTGGTTTAGTTCAACGTGATGTTGTGCATTAGCCGTGGCGCTTTCATCCAGGTCGAAAGCAGTCACAAAACGAGCGCCAAGAGCACCTGCAGATAGAGCAATAATCCCGGATCCGGTCCCTACGTCAAAGACCGTACTGTCAGGAGTGAGATGTTGTGCCATCGCTTGGATCGCTAAGCGAGTTGTAGGGTGGTCCCCAGTGCCGAAGGCAATACCAGGTTCGATGCGAATGATGTGTTCTCCTTCACGAGGCGTATAATCGGACCAATCTGGAATAATGGTAAGATTGTCCGTCATAGGGATAGGTGGATATTGTGTTTTCCAATCATCCCAACCAGACTCATCAGCCATAGTAATAGATAGATTGAGGGGACCGAAATCCATGGTGAAAGTACTTTGTAACTGCTGTAGTTCCCCTTCGATAAGGGATTGTAATTCTGTTGTAGGATATAGGTCTGGGTCTATATAGGCTTTCACAGTCACATCAGAGGAATCATACAGTTCTTCACGGTCTGGTTTGATAATGCCAAATCCATCATCTGTGAGTTGGTCAAATTCATAGGGATCTTCCGTATAGACCCCTTCTGCACCTAGTGAGAGCAATGTATCTGTTATAAGTTCAGATGCTTCATGTGTCGTGGTCAGCGTAATTTCTAGCCATGCCATAGTGGTACCTCGTAAATAAAACGCAAATAAAACACAAATACAACGTAAATATAGTGTATATATAACATAACAAAAGCATAACGTAATCATAAGCGGTTATATTATCATGTATACTAACGTATCTGTAGTTCGAAGTCGTGTTCACCGTTACTAATGACGACGTTAGTTATCACTAGTATACTATCATATCTGTCATACTTAGCGAAACCGCTTCTTGTAGGAAATTCTAAATATAGTACTATCTAATACATAGGGAGCACTTTCATTTGCAAAAACTGCGATTTTTTCCATTGAAGAAAAATTCATTTGCAAAAAGTGCGAAAATTTCCATTGAAAGTTTGCATTGTTACCAAGGTGGGAAAAATGCTATATTTTAAACTCAATGTAGATATACTCAAGTCATGCTAGAGGCTCACAAATTCATAGTAATGGGGATATAAGAAAAGGATAGCCGAGTCAACCTCAGTTATCCTTTTTAGATCCCCATATTATTTTTTCTTAAGTTTGTACGCAATGTACAGAGCACCAATCCAAACGGGAATGATGTAGATGGATGTGCGCATGGAATCCATTGTTAACATAACGCCTACTGCCATAGCGATGAAGGCAAAGCAGAAGTAATTTGTAAACGGATACAAGATGGATTTGAATTTCAATTCATCAAGGCGACCCTCACGAGCAAATTGTTTGCGGAATTTAAGGTGCGTCACTGGAATGATGAACCATGCAATGATGAGACCAGCTACGATGATAGCCAATAATTGTAGGAACACATCACTAGCACTTGGGAAGATGTATGTTAAGAATACAACGATCAAGGCTAAGGCTGCACAGAACAAGGTAGCGATCAATGGCACTCCTGTAGCTGTTAAATTCTTGAAGATTTTAGGTGCATCACCAGATAATGCCATGCTGTGCAAAATACGAGAATTACTGTATAGCAAGCTATTGTACACAGATAATGCGGCTACTACAACAACGAAGTTCAAGATATGTGCGGCTGCGGGAATGCCAATGTTCGTAAAGATTTGGACAAATGGACTCGCATGAGTACCTAATTCGTTCCATGGAGATAGTGCCATGATGATAGTCATCGTACCTACATAGAAAATCAGGATACGAGCTAACAACTCGTTAATCGCTTTTGGTAACGTTTTTTCAGGATTTTCAGCTTCCCCAGCAGTGATACCAATGAGTTCCACCCCACCAAAGGAGAACATCACCACAGCGATAGAGGCGATGAAACCATACGCACCATTTGGAAACAATCCGCCGTGAACCCAAAGATTAGAGAAGTTTTGCGGAAATGTACCCATATCTCCGAAGAAGATGAGGAAGATGCCGAAACCAATCATAGCAATGATGGCAACCACTTTAATGAGTGATGCAAAAAATTCCACTTCTCCATAGGCACGTACATTGATGAGATTAATCGCCGTCACTAATGTAATACAAGCTAGTGTAGTCATCCAATGGGGAATACCAGGTAACCAGAAATCTAAGTATACTGAAATAGCAGCAAGTTCCGCCATACTGGCAAGCATGTACACAATCCAGTAATTCCAACCAGATAAATAGCCAGCAAAGGAAGACCAATATTTACTTGCAAAATAAGTAAAAGAGCCAGACACAGGTTCACGAACTGACATTTCTCCTAGCATACGCATTAAAAAGAAAATAAAGATACCAGTTAATAAATAGGAGAAAATAACACCTGGTCCTACTAATTGGATTGTTGGGGCAGATCCGTAGAAGAGGCCGGTCCCCACAGAGGCGCCTAAGGCGATCATTTGCATGTGTCGACTTTTCAGTCCACGATGCAATGACGTCTTTGATTCATTATCTTTCATACTATATAACTCCCTTCCCATGTATGTTCTGAAATGATATATCTAATAGAATACCATAAACTATAGAATTAACCTAGTAAAATTTTAGTTTAGTAGAGAAGTAACGGATATATAGGTAACTATAAGTGATACTAGTTTTTTTCATACATGACTCTATACTATGCGTAATTTGCATATATAAAATCCAGTATATTCAAAGGAGTTTATAAAAGTATGTAGAATTACTTAAACAATAGACTGTTTTCGGCTGTAAAGGAGGACGATGTTCATGAAAGAATATACTAGTGATTTGATCAGAAACGTGGCGGTGGTCTCCCATGACGGGGCGGGTAAAACAGCATTAGTAGAGTCATTATTATTGTCTTGTGGTGCTGTAGACTTTGTTGGTAAAGGTCAAGATAATAAACATATTATGGACTTTGAGCCAGAAGAAATCAAACGGAATGTCACTATCCAATTAGGCATGGCGCCTTGTGAATGGAATGGTCATAAAATTAACTTCATCGATACTCCAGGTTATTCTGAGTTTCATGGGGAAGTACGGTCTGCTTTGCGCGCAGCAGACGGTATGCTGATGGTATTATCTGCTGGTACAGGCGTAGAAATCGATACCATTCGTGCTTGGGAGTATGGCGTAGAATTGCAAATGCCTCGTATGGCTTTCATCAATAAAATGGACGTTGAAAAAGCAGACTTCTTTGGGACTTTGGAAAAAATGCGGGAATTATTTGGTAAAGCGATTATGCCATTGCAAATTCCAATCGGTGAAGGGCCTACTTTCAAAGGTGTCGTAGACGTAGCAAAACGAACTGCCTATGTCTATGAAAACGGTAATATGAGAGAAGTGGAAGTACCAGCTGAGCTAGCCGATAAAGTAGAAGAAATTCGTGAAATGACTGTGGAAGCGGCTGCAGAAGGTAATGATACATTATTAGAAAAATATTTAGATGGACAAGAATTGACCTTAGAAGAAATTCGTCAAGGTTTGCGTGAAGGCATGTTGACGGGCCGTGTATGTCCTGTCATGTGTGGTACTGCCTTGAGCCGTATAGGTATGGACCAAGTCTTAGATCGTATGATTCGCTATATGCCAGATGCAACGAAAAAAGTGATGACCGCTATCGGAGTGGATTCCCAAGAGGAGCATATCGTGGTGGCAGATAAACCATTTACTGGCTTCGTATTTAAAACAATTCTTGATCCATTTGCAGGAAAACAAAGTTTTGTCCGTGTATTCTCTGGGGAATTGAAAGTAGGAGATAAACTCTATAATGTGACCCGTGATGTAGAAGAAAAATGGGGCAAAATGGTGACCTTAATTGGTAAACAACAAGTACCAGTAGAGGTTGCAAAAGCTGGGGATATCGTGGTCATCCCTAAATTAGCAGAAACGAAAACAGGGGATACCTTTGGTACAGCTGAATTTAAAGTGAAATATGCACCAATCCGTTTCCCACAACCTTTATACCGCATAGCTATGGTACCTGAGAAAAAAGGGGAAGAGGAAAAATTAGCGAACGCTTTGGGACGTATTTCTGAAGAAGATCCAACTTGTGAAGTGGTGAAAGATGTGGAAGGTCGTCAAATGCAAGTGCGTTGTATGGGCGATGTCCATTTAGAACATATTTTACAAAAAATGGAACGTAAATATGGGATACGTGCAAAATTGGAAACTCCGTATATTCCATATCGTGAAACCATTCGAGGCACAGTGGAAGTAGAAGGTAAACATAAAAAGCAAAGTGGTGGTCATGGTCAATATGGCCATGTGAAGCTTGGTATTGCGCCATTATATGAAGGTGAGTTTGAGTTTATCGATAAAATTTTTGGTGGCGCAGTGCCACGTCAATACATTCCGGCTGTAGAAAAAGGCGTTCGTGAAACGTTGGAAAAAGGTCTTTTGGCAGGGTATCCAATGATTGGTATCCAAGTAACATTATTAGACGGCTCCTATCATACAGTGGACTCCTCGGAGTTGGCGTTCAAAATGGCGGCAGCCCAAGCCTTGAAAAAAGGTGTGCCTGATGCGAAACCGATTTTGTTAGAACCAGTCTACAATGTGAATGTCATCGGACCAGAAGAATTTATGGGCGATATCATGGGTGATTTGAATAGCCGTCGTGGTCGCGTACTCGGTATGGATCAAGGTGTGCGTGAAGGAATCACTGTGGTGAAAGCCCAAGTTCCATTGGTGGAAATGCTAGATTATGTAACAGTATTGCGCTCCATGACACAAGGACAAGGTGTGTTTAATATGGAGTTCAATGGATACGAAGAAGTGCCACATAAACAAGCAGAAACAATCATTGCGGGATTTGCGGGTCACGAAGAGTCGTAACTTGTGATGCTATGTAGCCTGTGGCGTTCTTAACTTAATGCAAAAGGGAAGAGCACGGTATACCCCTCACAAACGGTATTTCATAATGTTTGTTCGGGGCACACCGTGCTCTTCTTGGGATTGCTTGATTTAGGCAGTAACGGAACGCCACAAGGCTGCTACGCATAATGGCGTTCCTCAGAGTAAGGGAAGAGCACGACACATTCCTACGCAAACTGATACAGTGGTTAGGTTTGCTCCGGAACGTGTCGTGCTCTTCTTGCGTATGTGTAATTTAGTCAGTAAAGGGACGCCACAAGGCTACTACTCGTAACGGCGTTCCTTAGGGAGTAGGTTTTTTGATAAAAATTAACAGTACGAGTAATTTTGTAGTATAATAGTAGTTGAAGAGTCAACGACGTGTTGTTGGGCTCATCTCTTCCTAATATGGGAGGGGGTGTTACTATGACTACATATGAAAAATTATCTTTATTGATTCAATTTTCTATGTTAATCGTAGAAGTTATTCGTTGCTTTTATAGCTAATGAAAAGGCCTAACGAGACGAGGTTTAACGGACCTCACACGTTAGGCAATTTCTGCTTCTATAGTTCTTGAGATGAGCCTAACGCTAGCTGCACGTTGGTGGCTCTTCCTTTGTTGCTTTTAGTATAGCATAGTTTGTGAGAGAATAAAAGTAGAGTTTCTTATGTTGCATAATTTAGGAAATAATGGAATGCTGTAGGGTGGCTTTGTATTACTGGGGTTCTCAGAATTTGTGTTTGACCTTATATGGTGTTGCTAGTATAGTAGATAGAGATAGATACGATTCATAGGGCGCTGTGGGGTGCCTTTTATATACGGAGATAAAGGAGTAAGTCATGATATATCAAAATATTGCTATAGATTATACACAGTTTCGATATCCTAAAGCGGTAGAGAGGGCTCTTGAGTTTTTGAAAGCGCATGATTTCACGACGTTTGCAGGTGGTCGCTATCCGATTGAGGGTGACTTGATGTATGCCAATGTGGATATTGTGAACACAAGGGTCTATGAGGAGACGAAGATTGAAGGACATAAGGATTACATGGATGTGCAATTTCTAGTGACTGGGGAAGAGCAAATGGAGATTCTCATTCGTCAAACTTTTCCGGACGTGGTTGAGGCTTATGATGATAAGGATTGTTACTTTTACGATCCTACAGAAAGTGGTACGGTAAAAATTGATGTACGCCCAGGGGATTATTGTATTTTTTATCCTGGAGAATTGCATCGCACCTTGATTGCACCGAATGAGGTACAAGAAATTCGCAAGGTCGTGGTAAAGATTCATAAAAGTCTATTAGCCGAATAAGATTAGGCGTTGACTGCACATTATGATGCTATATAATCTTACACAGACACAGACACAGACACAGACACAGACATGATGTAGCGATGATGGTAATTAGATATTCCGTAAATCGGTAATAATTTGTAAGGGTAGTAAAAGGAGAGACTATGAACGCATATGTAATGAAAGGTATGTTACTAATTGCATTAGGCGCCGTTCTATGGGGCTTTTCTGGAATGTGCTCACAATTTGTGCAACAACAGCGGATGATGTCAGCAGAATGGGTAGTAGCTATGCGCCTTGTCATTGCTGGTGTGATTACGGTAGTAGCGGCCTTTTACCAAGGAAGAGCTTCTATTTTTAAGGTTTTTTCTGACTGGAAAGATACATTGCGGTTGGTTATATTTGGGGTCCTTGGTATGTGGATGTGCCAATACACCTATTTTAAAGCGATTGCCTATGCAGGGGCAGGGATTGCGACGGTCTTGCAATATGTAGGTCCTGCATTGATTATTTTATACATCTCTATTACACGTTTAACGTTGCCAAGGGTGGCAGAAGTAGTCAGTGTAGTACTAGCTACGGTGGGGACGGCGATTATTGCTTTGCAAGGTGTGTGGGATATATCAGCGTTAGACGATACACTTCTGACCTGGGGGATGCTATCTGCTGTAGCAGTTGGTATTTATACGCTACAACCAGTGCCACTATTGAAAAAGTATGGTACAGCACCCATCGTGGGATTTGGCATGCTTATCGGCGGGGCCTTTGCGTGGATAGTTACACAACCTAGTTCTGAAGGAATTGTATGGGATTTGTGGACCTATGGTGGGTTTTGGAGTATCATCATTTTTGGTACAGTAGTCTCTTTTAATGCATACCTAGAAGGGGTGCGACGAGTAGGTGCTGTGACGGGGTCCATACTTTCATCCATAGAACCTATTTCGGCAGCGGTACTGGCATGGTTGTTGTTGGGCAATGAGTTTACACAGTGGGATATCATCGGCATGACCCTTATCATTGTTACAATATTTATCTTGGCATGGGATAAAGGTCGTGCTATAAATAAAAGTTGACCGAATCTATAATTCGTGGTAGAACTAATAAATACAGAATGAAGGGTACAGATGCTTGTAAAAGTAGCTGTACCTTATTAGTAAGTGGGGGCATCTTAAAGCCTGTATAGGGTAGATAGATACGTTTCTCGAGGTTACGTGTAGGAGGAATAGATGGCACGAACGGTTGGTATTATTGGATTAGGATTGCTAGGGGCCTCTCTAGCAAAAGCATTACGAGCATATACGACATATGATGTCATCGGTTACGCGCGGCGTCAGGAAATTTGCGACCTCGCCTTGGCTGATGGTTGTGTGTCACAGGCTTTCACAGCGGTGGAACCTGTTATCATGGGTGCGGATATTGTGGTCTTTGCCTTACCACCACAGACAAATAGTGAACTTTTTGTGAAAGTAGCCCATCTGTTTCAGGCGGGGCAAGTGGTGACCGATGTGTCCAGTGCGAAAGATGAATTTGCTCATGCCGTGTACGCTCATATCCCAGAGGGCGTTCACTTCGTGTCTGTACATCCTATGGCAGGTTCTGAAAAAGGTGGCTATGAAGAAGGCCATAAAGACCTCTTTCAGAAAATGGGCTGGATTGTCCTAGAAGATGAGGAACAACCAGCATACGATGCCACAGTGGCGCAGGAGCTAGCCGACATGGGCCGTGCCGTAGGGTCTCGTATCGAATACGTGGACATGAAACGCCACGATGGGTGTTTGGCTATGGTGAGCCATATGCCGCATATGTTGGCATCCGTCATGATTACCGCCGTAGGTAATGATGAACTGGGAGATAAGCGCATGAGCTTGTCGGCGGGAGGCCTACGAGACAGCACTCGTACCGCCAGTGGTTTGCCGAGTATGTGGCAAGAAATTATCTACGGAAATCGTACGAATGTGTTGAAAGCCATTGAACAAGTAGAGCAAGAATTAGTTGCTGTAAAACAGTTGCTCCATGCAGATGATAATGGAGATAGTTTAGGGCAGTACTTAGAGCGAGCGAAACAGATACGAGATCGTTTGCCGAGTCTGACAATCGATAAGAACTAATATATTTGAAAGTGCAACCTCGCTCTTTATCCATGCCTACCCATCGATAAGAACTAATATGCTTGAAAGTACAACCCTGCTATCTATCCATATCTTTGCATAGTAGGGAAATAGCATGAACGATACATGCATTACAATGTAATACGAGGGAAGGCTTTCAACATAGGCTATACGTATAGCCTGTGATATAATAGCAATAGATGTTTGAATGAAACATGGCATATCTATGGGAGAACTTTCAGCATGGTCTTATAAATGTGGAATAGTAAGAGATAGATATAAAAGACAAGCATAGAAAGGAGCGATAGTAAGATGGACACAGCACAAAGTATAGTGGATCAAGTGCTAGAGGAAGTACAAAATACACCAGGTGTAGGGGTAGACAATCCCTCGGAAGTGGCGAATCAAGCGTTGCAAGACACATTGGGAGCGAGTGTCATCCCTGAGGAGTATTGGCCTGAGATTGTATCTTGGGTATCCGAAACGGGTTTAGATACAGTCTATTTAGACAGTCGTGACCGTATAGGTGCATGGTGGGCGTCTAAAGAAGTGCGCTCCATGGGGTATACCTTGAATTTTACGAAATGTGGCAAGGTACCTAGTGAATGGTTCCCTGTGGGTGAACATTGGAAAGAGGCAGAAGTGGAGGCGCGCTATCGCTTGGTAGCAAGCTGGGAATCTTTAGTGGAGAACGGCGCCTTAGAGAAAGTTGAATTAGAATGAAAGTAACAAAAAGCGTACCTTTATCGGTGGGGGCACTCAGTGTCCCTATCTTTATAGAATTATTTTTACTCATGTTATTGGGCAATGTGGACCAATTCATGCTCAGCCAGTATGCAGAAACGGCAGTGGCTGCCGTAGCCAATGCGAACCAGATTATCAATATTATCTTGTTTTTGCTCATTGTCATGAGTACAGCTACCACCATTTTAATCGCTCAATATTTGGGAGCTAAGCGTGCCGATAAAATTGATGAAGTATATACGATTAGCGTTGCCTTTCATACGGTGTTCAGTGTTATCGCAGGGGCTGTGGTCATTATCTTTCATCAAACTCTCTGCGAATGGCTTGGGGTCCCAGCGGAGATTATAGAAGAAACCGCACTCTATTTAAATATCACCGCTGCCAGCATTCCTATTACGGGTATCTACATGACCTATGTAGCAGTGTTTCGGGGGCACTCCATGCCTCGTATCACCATGTGGATTGCCCTTGTCATGAACGTGGTCCATATTATTCTGAATTACGTACTTATCTACGGTTGGGGTTCCATCCCAAGCATGGGTGTCTTAGGCGCATCCGTATCGAGTGTGATTAGCAAGGCATTGGGACTGGGTCTTATCATCTGGTGTCATCAATCACTGTTGACAGCTCGTCTGAAAGTAGAGTATCTTCGCCCATTCCGTTGGGAAACGTTACGACAATTGCTGTTTATTTCCGTACCATCTGGCGGAGAAACACTGTCCTATCAGCTTTCACAGACAGTGATCATGAAAATGATCAACATCATGGGGCTCGTGGTGATTACAACAAAAGTATACGTATATATTATTGCTACTTTCTGCTATATGTATACAATTGCATTGGCCAATGCAGCACAAATCGTGGTAGGATTCCTCATGGGAGCTAAACGAGAAGAAGAAGTGTCCCGCCGTGTGTGGCTCACAACGGCAGCAGGCGTTTCCATTGGTGTCGGATTGAGTACCTTCTTTTATTTTGCCTGTGAACCAGTGATGCGACTTGTGACAGATAATCAGGAGATTATAGATCTGGCGAAAGCTGTGCTGTTTATTGAAATTTTCCTAGAAATTGGACGTGGTGCTAATATCGTATTGGTGCAATGTTTACAAGCGGCAGGAGATATTCGAATCCCTATGTTTGTCGGCGTTTTTGGCATGTGGGCCTTTGCGGTGACTTTGTCCTACTACTTTGGTATCGTCCTTGGTTGGGGACTTGTAGGTGTGTGGATTGCCATGGCTATCGATGAGATTATACGAGCGATTATATTTGTGTGGCGGTGGCAGTCAAACAAATGGAGAGGTCGTTCGCTCATATCGGTTTAAATTCCTGTGGTTGTTAAAGCCAGCATATGTCACATAAAAACTGCCCTACGCGAAAGTTTTTATTGCAACATATGCTGGCTTTTCTGTGGAGAATTTAAACGGCTCTGAGCGGGGTGGCGACCTAGGGGAAGAGTGTGGTTTGAGAGCCCCCCGTGTAGGCCCCGAAAACTGCCCTACGCGAAAGTTTTTGACAGAATACACGGGGGCTCCTTTGCGTTTATCGAGAGAGGGGAATTTAAACCGCTCTGAACAGGGCGCCCTGAGGGGAAAAGGATGTGGTTTGAGCCCAATGTAGGCCCCGCAAACTGCCTTACGCGAAAGTTTTTGACAGAACACATGGGGGCTCCTTTGCGTTTATCGAGGAGGAATTTAAAGCGCTCTGAGCGGGGGCGACCTAGGGGAGGGAAGAGTGTGGTTTGAGTCGCTAAAGGAGATTGGTATTGTATAAAAGTATGATATACTGTAGATATGAATAAAAATTGCGGCTGAGGGTTTTCTGTTATGGGGATTTTAGAGATAAGTGAATAATGCCTAAAGTAAAGTTGACAGTATGGAGGTATTTTTATGTTTAAAGATATCAATTATTGTGACATACCTAATGAAATACTATATTCTTCAGAAGAAGAGTCGATGATAGACGAACAACGCATTCTTGATGCAATACATGTATTACACCAAGAGCCGATATACGATCATGAAGAAGTTTGGGCGGAGCTAGGTATTTAGGGTTTTCCCCACCAATTTTCCCCCGGTCTGTTTCAATTTTTATAGTTTCATCTTTGCTACTGTATAGGAAGCCCACATGTATGTTGTCAAAACTTTCGCGTAGGGCAGTTTTTACAACATGCATGTGGGCGACTCCACTCTAACAACGAAATGAATATAAAAATTGAAACTGATCAAAAAATACTTTATAATGGAATCAACTTGGCATAGTCTAGGGCTATGCTTTTTTGTATTCTTATGATGGGTTTCACATAGGAGGACGTATGAGTTTATATGAAAGTACATTGGCACGGATTGTGCCACGGAATAAAGAGATTGAACGAGCAATTGGGGAACAGTGGAGTAAGGGGACTCCATACGGTTCATATGGTAAGTTAGCGACGATGGTAGAGCATTATGCGGCAGCTACGAATCAAGTGAATCCAGCAGCTCCTAAGCCTTGTATGATCATCGCCTCTGGTGACCATGGTGTGGCAAAAATCGGTGTCAGTGCCTACCCGCAAGAGGTAACGGTGCACATGACTATGAACTACTTGATTCCAAAAGGGGCCGCAGCCAATGCGCTAGCGAATTATTGTGGTGCTCAAATTGAAGTCATCGACGTAGGGGTAGCGGCAGATATGTCCGCTGTGCCAGGCTTACACCATCACAAGGTAATGCCGAATGGTACGAACAACATGCTAGAAGAACCAGCTATGCCTATGGATAAAGCTATTGAGGCCGTTGAGGTGGGCATTGCTTTCGTAGAAGAAAAAGTGAAAGAAGGCTTCAACACCTTCCTAGTGGGGGAAATGGGTATCGGCAATACTACGTCCAGTGCGGTGATTACAGCAAAATTCTCCGGACTTTCAGCGGATGAAGCAACGGGACGAGGCACGAATATTTCGGACGAACGATTGAAAGTAAAACAAAAGGTCGTTTACGATGCGCTAGTAAAATATGCAGATATTCCACCTACAGACGGATTGGGCATCTTGTCTGCCGTAGGGGGATTGGAGTTCGCTTGCCTAGTAGGGGTTATCCTAGGGGCGGCTGCGAATCATGCGTTGGTGGTGATTGATGGATTCAATACGACCGCTTGTGCTTTGATTGCTCATGCTATGAACCCGCATACCATGGATTACGTGATGGCATCTCATTTGTCGGCTGAGAAAGCTCATAAGGATGCACTGAAAACATTGGGTTTAGAGGCCTATGTAGACCTTGGATTCTGCTTGGGTGAGGCCACTGGGGGATCTATGCAAATGCAAATGTTGAACTTAGCCGTGGACATGTTCCACGAAGTTGCAGGAGGTGAGCACCATGCGTAACTTTGTCATCGAACCATTGCACAAACCGTCCATGGAGGAATGCCGTTTGCGCATCGACAACCTAACAAAACCATTGTATTCCTTAGCACGCCTAGAGGGGATTACAGAGCGTATGGCAGGGATTCTGAAAGAGGAAAAACCTAACAATCTTCGTCATGCTGTTGTTATCGTAGGAGCTGATATCGCTGTAGATGGACCACAAAACCAAACTCATGGTGTAGAAAGTTTGAAAGCTATGGAACGGTTAGCCTCTGGACATTCTGCTACCCACGGAGCAGCGAAGAAAATTGGCGCTCCTGTGTTCTTAGTGGATGCAGGCTTAGAATTAGATACAAGTCACATCGAAGGTGTGCGTCAACATAAATTAGCCAAAGGATCTAAATTTTTCCGCATGCATGCCGCATTGACACCTGACATCGTGGAACAAGGTTTGGAAGTAGGTTTTGCCTTAGCTGATGAATTGAGTGATAAGGGCTACCAAACGATAGCTATCGGTACTGTCGGTGAAAGAAGCTTACTTTCAGCGTTGGCAGTCACAGCAGGAATCACAGGATATCCCATGGCAGAGTTGTTGGTAGAGAATAATTGCACTTTGAGTATTCAAGAAAAGGCAAAACAGTTGACCGCCAGTTTGGCAGAACACGATTTGCCGAGCCAAGACGGCGTGCATGTATTAGCCACCGTAGGCTCTCCAGACGTGGTGGTCTTAACAGGACTTATCCTGGGGGCGGCAAGCCATCGTATGGCAGTGGTCTTCGACACGGCGGAAACAGGAGCAGCCGTACTAGCTGCAAAATGTATTAACGAAGCAATCATGGATTACGTGTTCCCATCTGTTCATACAGGGGAACCAGTGCAAGCAGCACAAATGAAATACTTGGGAATCAAGCCACATCTGTTCTATGGATTTGAAATGGATGAAGCCTTAGGATCCACCATGGGGCTATCCGTCCTTGATGCGGGTATGCATATGTTAAATGATATGAAAACATTCGGCGAAGCTAGCGTAAATGTAGCCGTCGATGGACCAGGCTCTAAGCGTCAGGACGGACGGTAATCCACATTTATACTGTTACAGTACAAAATATAATTAAGGTTGTAGCGAGATATACTACTATATTTTGCTACAACTTTTTTATGTAAATTACCTACATAACTCTTCCTGTGTACTCATCATAGGGCAAGTTGGTAGGTGATTCTCGAGTACAAAAATATTTGTTAAAAATATGTTGACAACTATCCAAATTTTTTGGTATTATAAATGAGCAGTCGCAAGAAAGAAAACTAGGATTGCATACATGCGGAAATAGCTCAGCGGTAGAGCACCGCCTTGCCAAGGCGGGGGTCGCGAGTTCGAATCTCGTTTTCCGCTCCAGTTTGTTCATTCCTCGATAGCTCAGCAGGTAGAGCAATCGGCTGTTAACCGATCGGTCGTAGGTTCGAGTCCTACTCGAGGAGCCAACTTACTTTCGGTTAGTATACTATCATGACCCACTAGCTCAGTTGGCAGAGCACCTGACTTTTAATCAGGGTGTCCCGCGTTCGAGTCGCGGGTGGGTCACCACTTACAACATGGCCCGTTGGTCAAGCGGTTAAGACACCGCCCTTTCACGGCGGTATCGGGGGTTCGATTCCCCCACGGGTCACCATATGGACGATTAGCTCAGCTGGGAGAGCGCCTGCCTTACAAGCAGGATGTCGGCAGTTCGATCCTGTCATCGTCCACCACGCTAGGAACTACCTAAGGGTAGTTCCTTTTTTATAGGTAAAAGTATGAATAGTACTTTTAAAGATACACATAAATCGGTATAATAAGGATAGTAAAGACAGATAACATTGCAGTATAACTAGGAGGATTTTCTATGGATGGATTAATAGAACTTTCATTGCGATATGGACCATATGTGGTTATTTTAGGAGTGATTTGTCTATTTCTTTTATGTTGCTACTTCTTATTTCGGGATAAGAAAGGAAGTACTAGCAACAAAATAGTGGATTCGCTATCATATGATGATCCTTATGAACACCAAAGAAGGACATTTCAAAATCCCTATGCTCTTCGAGACGAAGAACTATCCGTAGATCCTGTGGAAGATGATTTTGTAGAAGGTATAGTCTCAGAAGAATTAGTCCGTGCTGTGAAAGAACAACCGCCGGAAGAAGCAGAAGATGCGACTAGAATTATGCCAAAAGTAACGGAACGTATGATTACCGAGACGATAGAGGCTCAACCAGAGGCGTCTATTAAACTAGCTGTAAAAGAGCAAACATTACTAGATAAAGCGGTAGCTCAATATAAATCTGCATTCGGTATTTTAAATCCTGAATCTGAAGAAAAGGTTACTGAGATTACAGAAGCCATATTGGCGCAATTAGATACTAAATCAGAGGAAGAAACTACGCATTTATTTGAAAATATAGCGTTACAAGAAAGTTTATTACATGTACAAAAGGCGTATGTAGCGAATTCTACTGAGTGGATGAAAGAAATCCTCTTAGAAACTTTCAAAGATGTGGTGGAACAACCTCAATCTAGCACATTATATTTGGTAGCTGTTGATGCATTGAAGAGTTTAGTACATTTACAAGTGGGACATTTGCAAGCATTAGCTATCTCATTGATCATACAATATTCTAAAAATTCTAATAACTATTCAGTAGAAAATTTCCGCCATTATATGGAAAAGTATATTGAACCATTCATGAGCGATTTGCCACGAAAAGAAGATATGTATCAGCAATTAGAATATTTGCGTTGTATCTCTTTTGGGGAAACCTTGTCATTCCAACAAATTATGAGAAATTCCTATCCTCTTGTATTTGATTACCGTGGATTTAGCCATGAAGAATTAGCTTTCATAGTACAAGATACGCCAGTGAAGATGCCTATTGTCGTAGAAAGTATTAACTCTTCATTATTGAAATTGATGGCTGTGGATGAATATATGTTGCCTAGCTTATTCAAGCGAGCTGGACTCACAGATATTAGTATCCAAAATGGGTTAACTCGTCTTGCTTTTGGTAAGGCTGTTGATTGGGATAGTACATCGTTTGATGAAGTATTGGAACGTATCTCTCCATTATTAGTGGATTTTAGTCATATTTATGATCGAGCACCGCTTAGTCGCTTGCATCTCACTTTGCTAGGTATTTATTTGGGCAGTGCTATGGTACGTGCTACTATTCACGAACAATTTGATGTATCTCCTTGGTTTGATACTTCTGGACGACACTAGAAATAAAATTGAATACAATAATCCCCTACACTTCCGGACGAAAGCATCGGATGCGGTAGGGGATTTTATGTTAATAGATGCAGAATTTACGTAGGAGAAGTGTCAGTTTAGAAGGAAAAAAGGACGCTGCTAAGGCAGCATCCTTTTATATTAAAATGAAAAATCTTCGATGGTTTCAATATCCACTAACTCTACTTCTTTGCCGTGGAATTGGATAATCCGTTCGTCTTGTAAACGTCCCAGTTCGCGACTGAGTGCAGTGCGGCTTACGTTGAGGACATCTGCCATTTCTTGCCGATTGTGTGGCAAGGTGAGGATGTTCTTTTTTTGCACTCGGTGAAGGTCCATAAAGTAGGCAAAAATTTTCTCGCGCATCCCTTTGAGAGATAGATAATGTACTTTGCGGGTCAGTTGCATAGCCTTTTCGGATAGGTCGTGCATGAGGTTCGTGAGCAATTGGATTTGGCAAGTTTGACAGTCCGGAAATGCTTTGGTGAAAGTCTCAATCGGTAAAAACAAAACGATCGCATCTTTTGTGGCTTCAATCGTAGCAGGCCACAGAGGATGGTTACTAAAGAGCAAGGCTTCTCCGAACATAGAGGACGGCTCTAGCTCCGTTACGATAGTTCGTTGTCCTAACATGTTTTCTCGCGTTAACAAAGCACGACCTTCTAATAAGATGCCAATGCCTTCCATAGGATCACCGGCGATGGCGATGAAGGAGTTTTTCTTGAAACTTTGCACCTTCACATTTGCATGGGATAAAAAAAGTGATAAATTTTCTGGTGTAATATGTGCACATAAGGGGGATTGTTGAATCGTATTCATGTATGTTTCTAATGTAGGATGTAATGTCGACATAGGACCTCCGTTAAATTAGAGAGTATACTTTATTTCTGTACTTTCATTATAGCATGAATAAAAGTATAGGGAAAACTATATAAAATGTAGCCAAGGATACGTTTTTTCTGCTTTCAGTATACTATACTAAATGCATAGATAACAAGATAATGCTATGCACTCCTGTTGTAGGATGGTTGTGTATAGAAACGATATCTAAAACAAAGTATGTTGTAGGAAACATGTTTATGGGCAAAGTTCCCAAGGAGGTTATTATGAGTATGTTCTGTTTCCAATGTGAACAAACAGCGCAACCAAATGGTTGTACAGTACAAGGTGTATGTGGTAAAACAGCACCGGTTGCAAATTTACAAGACGAATTAACAGCGGCGTTGATCGGTTTAGCTCGTGCAATGCAAGCTACAGAAGTAACGTTAGAAAACGTACAATTGTTAAAACGTGGTTTATTCATGTGCGTAACAAACGTAAACTTCTCCGAAGATCGTGTACAAGAGTTTATCGATGTGATCAACAATGCGCATAACAAATTAGATGCTAATATTCCTAACTTTGATTGGGAAGAATTGTGGAAAGGTCATGAAGACATCGTATCCTTACGTTCCACATTGTTATTAGGTATGCGTGGTATGGCTGCATACGCATGGCATGCAGCAGTATTGGGCTATAACGATCCAGAAGTTGACGCTTGGTTCGTAAAAGGCCTTGTAGAAATGGCGAAAGACCACAGCGCAGAAGAATGGTTAGGCCTATTGATGGAATTCGGTGGCATCAACCTTGCTTGCATGGCGTTGTTAGACAAAGCAAATACAACTACATACGGTACTCCAGTTCCAACAACTGTACCTTTAACAGTAGAACCAGGTCCTTTCATCGTAGTAACAGGCCATGATTTACATGACCTTAAAATGTTATTGGAACAAACTGATGGCAAAGGCGTTAACATCTATACACATGGTGAAATGCTTCCATGTCATGCATACCCTGAATTGAAAAAACATCCTCAATTGAAAGGTAACTTTGGTACTGCATGGCAAAACCAACAAAAAGAATTTGACGGCGTTCCAGGTGCATTCTTGTTCACAACAAACTGCATTATGCCACCAAAACAAACATACATTAAGAACATCTTCACAACAGATATGGTTGGTTTCGATGGCTGCGGTCATGTGGAACACAACGAAGATGGCACAAAAGATTTCTCTGCAGTCATCGAGCGTGCTATTGAATTAGGCGGTTATAAAGAGCCACAACAATTCACTGGTATCAACGGTGGTACAGAAGTGACAACTGGTTTCGGTCATGGTACAGTACTTGGCGTAGCTGACAAAGTAATTGATGCGGTAAAAGCTGGCGCTATTAAACATTTCTTCTTGGTAGGCGGTTGCGACGGTGCTAAAGTAGGCCGTAACTACTACACTGAGTTCGTAAAACAAACTCCAGAAGATACTATGGTATTGACTCTTGCATGTGGTAAATATCGTTTCAACGACCTTAACATCGGTGAAATCGGTGGCTTGCCTCGTATCCTAGATATGGGTCAATGTAACGATGCGTACTCTGCTATCCAAGTAGCGGTAGCATTAGCAGGCGCTTTTGAATGTGACGTAAATGAATTACCATTGACATTAGTATTGTCTTGGTACGAACAAAAAGCGGTATGTATCCTATTAACATTATTGTCCTTAGGCATCCGCAACATCTACATCGGACCATCCTTGCCAAAATTCTTGTCCGGCACAGTACTTGGCATCTTAGTTGAAAAATTCAACTTACATCCGATTACAACACCAGAAGAAGATATGAAAGCGATCTTAGGCTAAGACGTCTCTTGTTTCGCTATGCAGCCTTGTGGCGGTGTTAACTAAATAAGATAAAGGGAAGAGCACGACATATTCCGACCCGAACTGATACAGTGGTTAGGTTTGCTCCGGAACATGTCGTGCTCTTCTTGCATTTTCGTAATTTGGTCAGTAAAGGGCGCCACAAAGGCTGCTACTCGTAATGGCGTTCCTCTATCATTTGCAAACTTGCGCTTTGCTTAGTTTGCTGTTAGTAATGGCGTTAAGTCAATATAAACAGTACGAATAGATTATGTTATAATAAAATTACAAGAGTCATTAACGTGTTGTTAGGCTCATTTCTTCCTATTATGGGAGGAGGTGGTTGCTATGACTAAGTATGAGAAAATCTCTTTGATGATTTCTATTGCTGGTTTAGTAATTCAGCTCATTGATCTACTTAGGTAGACAATGAAAAAGCCTAACGTAAAGAGGTCTGACTACCTCACACGTTAGGCTAATTTCATCTTTATTATTGTCTTGAGATGAGCCTAACGCCAGCTGCACGTTGATGGCTCTTCTTTTGTTGTCTTAATTATAGCACAGGTTATAGGTACAATACAATCGTTTCTTGTTTCTTTATGCAGCCTTGTGGCGTTCCTTAGATAGATGTTCATAATATTGTTATTTTGTACATGGTATGGTTAGGTGTATAATGAAGGTAAGGGAGTCACTAACGTGAGTTAGGCTCGTCTCTTCCTAATATAGGGGGAGGTGATACTATGAGAAAGTATGAAACGTATAGTTTATTACTTTATCTAATTTCTGTAATAGTAAGTATCATTGACCTGTTTAAAGATTTATTTAAATAAGCAATGAAAATGCCTAACGTAACAATAAGTATTCGCAGTACTTATACACGTTAGGCATTATCAGATTTAGTTATTTGAGATGAGCCTAACGCCAACCACACGTTAATGGCTCTCTTTTTGATACTCTAAGTATAGCATAGTTCGGATTTAAATACAATTATTACTTGCTTCGCTATGCAGCCTTGTGAGGATATCATTTGCAAACTTGTGCTTTGCTTAGTTTGCTGTTAGAAATGGCGTTAAGTCAATATAAACAGTACGAATAGACTATGCTATAATAAAATTATAAGAGTCATTAACGTGTTGTTAGGCTCATCTCTTCCTATTATGGGAGGAGGTGGTTGCTATGACTAAGTATGAGAAAATCTCTTTGATGATTTCTATTGCTGGTTTAGTAATTCAGCTCATTGATTTACTTAGGTAGACAATGAAAAAGCCTAACGTATAAGGTCTCATACACCTTAACACATTAGGCTAATCCAGTTGTATTGTTTTCTGAGAGGAGCCTAACGCTAGCTGCACGTTGATGGCTCTTCTTTTGTTGTCTTAATTATAGCATAGGTTATAGGTGTAATACAATCGTCTTTTGTATCGTCTCTTATGATGCTATGCAGCCTTGTGGCGTCTTAACTAAATAGGACAAAGGGAAGAGCACGACATATTCCGACCCGAACTGATACAGTGGTTAGGTTTGCTTCGGAACATGTCGTACTCTTCTTGCATTTTCGTAATTTGGTTAGTAAGGGGCGCCACAAAGGCTGCTACGCCTAACTGCGTTCCTTTGGGAAAAGGGAGCTTGAGGGGATGTCAGTTGCAAACTTGCGCTTTGCTTAGTTTGCTGTTAGAAATGGCGTTAAGTCAATATAAACAGTACGAATAGACTATGCTATAATAAAATTACAAGAGTCATTAACGTGTTGTTAGGCTCATCTCTTCCTATTATGGGAGGAGGTGGTTGCTATGACTAAGTATGAGAAAATCTCTTTGATGGTTTCTATTGCTGGTTTAGTAATTCAGCTCGTTGATCTACTTAAGTAGACAATGAAAAAGCCTAACGTATAAGGTCTCATACACCTTAACACGTTAGGCAATCTCATATTTCTGTTTTTTCGAGATGAGCCTAACGCCAGCTACACGTTGATGGCTCTTCTTTTGTTGCCTTTATTATAGCACAGGTTATAGGTACAATACAATCGTCTTTTGTGATGCTGTGCAGCCTTGTGGCATCTTAACTAAATAGGGCAAAGGGAAGAGCACGACATATTCCGACACGAACTAATATAGTGGTTAGGTTTGCTCCGGAACATGTCGTGCTCTTCTTGCATTTTCGTAATTTGGTCAGTAAGGGGCGCCACAAAGGCTGCTACTCGTAACTACGCTCCTTAGGAGTAGAGGGGGCTATAAAGGCATCGTTTCTTAGTCTGTGAATACAGTATAAAGGATAAAGAGTGAAAAAAGTTATCTTAGTATAAATTTAATGTAGTATAGTAAGTAAATTCTGTGCATAGAATGAGCATTTTTGTGTAATACTATATGAATACATGATGCAATAAAAGAATGAAGTAGTAAATTCTATGCATTTTAGGTATATTTAAGATAAAATAGCAGAAACTAATATATATAATGTGATTTTCAAGCCTATATAAATTCGTTTATAAATATTCAAATAATGTGTAAAACAAT
>NZ_RQVB01000007.1:0-139095 GCF_003992265.1 Veillonella sp. CHU594 | reverse complement strand
AGAAGGTTTACGTTTCGCGATTCGCGAAGGTGGCCATACAGTAGGCGCTGGTGTTGTTACAGCTATCGAAGCATAATTGAATCGTAGATTCTAAATAGGAAAAGCGACCGCAAGGTCGCTTTTTTGTGTTCTAAAGTTTCTTATATAAGTATATCGATTTTAAAAGGCTACAATTAGCCTACTAAGGCATGTATCCCTATAACCTTATATTTAATTACACTTACAATAATATATCGTATAAAATGGCATTTGTTATTAAAAATGATAGTATAGTTATATAGAGTTCTAGAATCAAAGATACTTATAAGAATATATGATATAGCGGTACATAGATTTTGTTGCTATGGACACAGTATAGATGAGTACTTTATAGTATAATAAAATAGTAAACTGATAACATTTATCATATATAATTTAAAGAATATCATATATAATAATAGTAGTCATATACATGTAAATTATATCTATGTTAATACTATTGATAGATACAAGGAGGTTTCTATGAGTACAATCACAACAATGCCTGTTTCCATGGAGGGCTGGCAAGAGGAACAACAATCTTGGAATCAAACATCCAAGTTCTTTGTCAATATGCACAAACGTGAGGATCGTGTAGCGCAAGTAGTGGACTTTGTAGCACGATTACAAGAATTAGGGATTCATCCAGCAGAAGGAGAAACAGCACTTGATGTAGGCTGTGGTACTGGAGACTATGCCATGGGATTAGCTCGTAATGGGGTGAGAGTAACCGGTGTTGATCTTTCCACAGGCATGCTAGAAGGGGCAAAACAAATTAGCGAAAAGGAAGGCCTTTCTTTAGATCTATGGCTTGGACCGTGGTCAGAGGAAGCTCGGCAAGCCTTAGGCTGGGACAAACGATTTGACTTGGTATACAGCATTTTCTGCCCCATCATGTCGGAAACGGCTAATCTTCACGCCTTGCACAAAGCTAGTCGCAAACATTGTTTGTGCATCATGTTCGCCGATCGAAAAGATGAATACTTAGATGCCATCTATTCTGAGCGATATGGTGTAAGCGGAAGCCCATGGGAATCCATGCTACAAGATTGCTTGGGCACAGTTAACGAAATCGGAAAGAATGTAAATATTACTTATAAAACGGTAGAGGAAGTAGAAACCTTAACTGTTGATGAAGCAGTCGATTATTTCTGCTTACGTGTGCATCGAAAAGTAGGTGGCGATTTAGAAGTGATTAAACAAGAGATACATGAGTTTTTATCTGCTAAAGCTGTGGATGGAAAATTAGAAAACCACACAACGGATACCATTGCGTGGATTTCATGGCGGGTTTAATCTTCTGCACTTATAATATATAGACTATACTGGGCTACAATAGTATATGCATAATCTATAGGGATATACGTACTTTATTAAAAGTAATATAGTGTATCAAGTATGCTAGATCTAACGGTATAGATAGGGCATATAGGCATAGACTATTTATATAACGATAAAAGACTGTAAACAATTGGAAATATAATCCTGTGTTTACAGTCTTTTTATGTTGTAAGATACGGTAAGTTGGTAATCGTTGAAATCAGCTTTGTATCATGCTAAGTTGTTGTATACTAAATTTTTTGAGAATCTTGAGATAGAGCGTGGCTACTTTCTACAAATTTACGCAAAGCGCCATACCCTTCTGTTTCTAAATCTTCTAAAGGAATAAAGCGTAAGGCTGCGCCGTTGATACAATACCGGAGACCTCCCATGGACTGAGGGCCATCTTCGAAGACATGCCCTAAATGAGCATCTCCAATGCGACTGCGTACTTCGATGCGACGATGTCCTAAACTATCGTCCTCATAGTAACGAATGACATCGCTGTTGATCGGTTGCGCGAAGCTGGGCCAACCACAACCAGAGTCGAACTTCTGAGCGGAGACAAAAAGAGGCTCTCCAGAGGTGATATCTACATAAATGCCGGGGCGGAATTCATCTGTATAGGCATGAGAGAAAGGTCGCTCCGTAGCACTATGTTGTGTTACAGCGTATTCTAAATCACTAAGTTCTTTTTGTAATACATCATCTGCTTTGCGTTGGTATTCCTTTTCATCGATTAAAGGCTCATAAGCCTTAGACACATTAATATGGCAATAGCCATTAGGGTTTTTATCTAAATAGTCTTGATGGTATTCTTCGGCTGGATAAAACGATTGTAAGGGTAACACTTCGATGGCAAAAGGCTTTTGGTAATGGCTGCTAGCACGTTTTAACGTGGACTCGATGATTGCTTTGTCCTCAGAATGTTCGTAATACACACCACTGCGATATTGAATGCCCACGTCGTTACCTTGTTTGTTGATACTAAAAGGATCAATAATACGCAAAAAATATTGTAGTACCTTATAGAGGGAAATCACAGAGGTGTCATAAGTAACCTTGACAGTTTCTACGTGACCGCTGCCACGGCAAACCTCTTCATAACTAGGATTCGGATGAGCGCCATTGCTGTAGCCTACTTCAGTATCTACAATGCCGGGGATGCGTTGAAAGTAGCTTTCCACACCCCAAAAACAACCTCCTCCTAAATAGATGGTATGATTCATAGTATCCTCCTTTTAATGGAATATAATGTATATTGCTGATAATTCATGATATGCTTTATATGTATGTTGCTAGCAAAGATATTGTTATTATATCGAGTATATATCATTAAACTGTTATGATATAGCTAGTCTTAATTATAGCATGTATTCGTATTAGAAATATTGCACGAGTATTGGTAGATCGATGATATGCCGCATATAAGATACATGGTATTATCACGAGTTTTAGTAAGCATAATATTATAAGACATGCCTATAAAGGTGAAAGCCACCTGACTCGTATGGGGACGAGCAAGTGGCTTCTTCGTGATAACTGTAGGTGTGTATGGGAAGTCACCGTTATCACATATGTAAGTAGTTTGAAAGGCTGGAACATATGAGGTTCATAGTTCCTGTCGAATATCTCATCGACATAGATAGTATATCAAAAAAATAGGAATAAGTAAAATAATAATAAAGTGTTACCACTTATAGGGTGTACCTATTAGACATGTCGGCAATTATCAAGAAGTGATATGAAGATATATAATATACTATATATAAAGTATTTATAAAGAATGGCTATTATTAAAGAGTTTTTAACTATCAGGGGTTATAGTTTTTTTCATGAAAGTTTATG
Source organism: Veillonella sp. CHU594 (assembly GCF_003992265.1). Taxonomy (NCBI): domain Bacteria; kingdom Bacillati; phylum Bacillota; class Negativicutes; order Veillonellales; family Veillonellaceae; genus Veillonella; species Veillonella sp. CHU594. The sequence continues at coordinate 135,909 of NZ_RQVB01000007.1, read as the reverse complement.
AAGAATGCATTTGACATCTATAAGTGAGAACAGTATAATTGAGGCAACAGATAAGATGCCATAGTGAAATTATATGAATTATAGTGCAACTGAGTAACAGGTTATGAAAAAAATTTTTTCATTTAAATTTGGCACATATCAAGGGTATTTTGTTCACGCATATGTCATCTTAATCGTGTAGTATAGTAAGTCAATATGGGTTTCAAACTTTAAGGAAAAGGAGAATCATGAAAAAACGTAATGAAATTGTTCGAACAAATGCAGCACATGCACAAAGTCAACAAAAAGTAAATCGTTTAGCTGCTATGGCTGCTATTTTAGGTGTGACGGCGTTTAGCGTGGCTGGTATGACCACTACATTTGCTGTAGATAATGTGGCAGGTACAGGTGAAGGTACTGCATTTGGCACCAATAGTAAGGCTGTACAAGAAGGGTCTATTGCTGTAGGTAATTTAGCAGTGACTAATGCCAAAGCTGGTGTGGCGATTGGTAAATCTAGCTTAGCCGGTGTCAGTGAATCAGTTATCCCAGAAGCAGATCAAGAAAAGCATACAGCAAATACAGTGGCTATTGGTAGGAATGCCTATGCGTCCTATACTGATACGGTTGTTATTGGTACAAATGCATCTTCGTTACGTGACCATGGTGGCGTGACATACCAATCGGGTACTGGTGCGATTGCTATCGGTAGAAATGCAAAAAGTGATTATAAAGAATCTGTAGCCATTGGTCCAGAAGCTCGTACGAATTTCACTCAATCCGTAGCGGTAGGTTACCAAGCGGAAACAACAGGTCAACAAGGTGCGGCTACGGCGGTAGGTCCAATTGCAAAAGCCTATGAAGTAGGGGCAGCTGCCATTGGTAATATTTCAAGAGCAAGTGGGGCTTACTCTACGGCAGTAGGTACTACATCAGCTACTTATAATGCATTTGCTACAGCAGTAGGTAATAATGCAACTACGCGAGCAGCAAGTGATACGATTGTAGGTACAGAGTCTGGTACTGGGACTAGTGCTGGTCGTGCAGTAGCGGTAGGTTTTGGATCTCATGTAGCAGAAACGTCTGGCGTTGCTGTAGGTGACCGAGCTCGTGCCTTTACAGCAGGTGGAATGGCTATCGGTCGTGCTGCTACGTCTTATGGAGCACAAGCCATTGCAATCGGTAATGGCGGCAAAGCGGACGGCAAAGCTGGGGAAAATGCCTTTGCTACAGGACAAGGAGCGATTGCCTTAGGTACAACAGCTCGTGCTATGGGTACACATGGTTTTGCCTTTGGTAATGACTCTGTAGCAGGTGGTAATGCAGACTTAGCAACCACTGTATCTACAGCGTTGGATACGTATAATACAGCGTATAGTACTTATATTAAAGCTCAAGATGCGAAGTTAACAGCAGAAAGCGACAGTAACGCAACAAAAAAACGTTTAGCTAGTGATGCTCGTGACTTTGGTATTTCTTTATATACATTAACTAATGAAGAGAAGCAATTGCTTCAAACATTAGGTGTAGATAATGCAGCTCTACAAGATGAGTTTTTTGGAAATATACAGTCCAATAATAACTATGATAGTGCTAAACCAGTTGTAACAGCTCAATTGGCTGCGTTGAAAAAAATAGCGGCACTTGATGAAAATGCAGCTAGTACAACTACAGCGGATGTAACACGTTTAATTAAACGTGCTCAAGATTTGATTGCAGAAAATACAGATGATGAAGCTTTAAAACAAAAAGTAACAGATACAACAGCTGCTGCAACAGCAGAAGAAACTAAGTTAAAGACAGCTAAGGCAACATTAGAAGCGGCTTATGCAAGTGCGAAAGAATCTGCGTTAGCTATTGGTACACGCGCTGTGGCAGAAGGTAAAAAATCTATTGCCATCGGTACTGATGCAAATGCAACAAATGAAAACTCTGTAGCCATCGGTACACAAGCTAAATCTACTGCTGACCATGCAGTAGCTATCGGTGTAAAAGCACAAGCTACAGTGGATAATGGTGTTGGTTTAGGTTCCTACTCCGTAGCAGATACAGAAGCACGTAAAGGCTATGATCTTAACGAAAACCGTATGAATACATATGCTGGTTTACGAGGTAATGCATTAACTGCATCTACAGCAGCTGTGGCTGTAGGTACGCCTCGCATGACTCGTCAAATTAATTATGTAGCAGCAGGTACAGATGATACTGATGCAGTAAACGTAGCGCAACTTCGCTCTGTGAATTTAAAAATCGCTGGTGATACAGTAGATCAAGCTGCACCGACAACTGATGGTACATCTAAAGCTGACGTATTATTAGATAGCCAAACATTAAAAGTGGTATCTGCTAACAAAGCTGTATTAACAACAGATGCTACCAATAACACAATTACAATCACTCCTGTTACAGCTGAACTTGAAAAAGACCCAGCTACAGGTCAAGTAAAACCTAAAGATGAAGGGAAAGGCAATGCCTTAACAACAGCTCAAAACGTAGCTGATATGATCAACAATGCATCTCCAAAAATTGGCAACGGTTTAACTAATAGTGATGGTAAAATCGTAGTACAACCTGCAGATAAATCCATTAGTGTAACAGCAAATGGTGTAAGTGTAAACCCTGCAGATAAATCCTTAGAAACTACTGATAAAGGTTTAAAAGTAAAAACTGACGGCACTACAATCACTGTAGGAGACAAGGGTTTACAAGTTAACACTGGTAATATTACTAATGTAACAGAAGGCGACAAAGCTGGTACTGTATCTGTTCCTGAGGCAGATAAAGGCAAAGTTGCTACCATCGGTAATGTAGCAGATGCTATCAACAATGCAGCTTGGAAAGCAACAAGTGGTAAAGAAGACTCTGGCGAAGTAGAAGGCACAACAGAAGAAAAAGTTAAAGCTGGTGACAAAGTTACTTTAAAAGCTGGTAATAACTTAAAACTTAAACAAGCTGGTAAAGAGTTCACATATTCCTTACAACCTGAGTTAAAAGGTATCAAATCTATCACTGGTGAAGGTGAAGGTGCTGGTAAAGTATCCTTTGGACCAAATGGTGTTGTTACTGTAGGTGGAGATAATCCTGTAGCAATCGATGGTAAAGACGGTAAAGTAACTGCAGGTGATGTAGTTCTTTCCAAAGATGGCTTAGACAATGGCAATAAAACAATCACTAATGTTAAAGCTGGTGAAAAAGATACTGATGCAGTTAACGTAAAACAATTAAAAGATGAACTCGGTAAATCCACTGTTAAAACAAGCGATGGATTGGAAAAAGATACAGATGGTAATATTAAGGTAAAACCAGCTGATAAATCTATCGAAGTAACAGCTGAAGGCGTGAAAGTTAAACCAGCTGATAAATCTTTAGAAACTACTGAGGAAGGCTTAAAAGTAAAAGCTGACGGCACAACAATCACTGTAGGAGACAATGGTTTACAAGTTAACACTGGTTCTATTACTAATGTAACAGAAGGCGATAAAGCTGGTACAGTAGCTGTTCCTGAAGAAGCAGATAAAGGCAAAGTTGCTACTATCGGTAATGTAGCAGATGCTATCAACAATGCAGCTTGGAATGCAACAAGTGGTGAAGATGGAACTGGCAAAGCTGAAGGTACAACGAAAGAAGCTGTAAAAGCTGGTGACACTGTAACATTAAAAGCTGGAAACAACTTAAAACTTAAACAAGCTGGTAAAGAGTTCACATATTCTTTAAATCCAGAATTGAAAGATTTAAAGAGTGCATCTTTCAAAAATGATGCAGGTGATACAACTGTAATCAATGCAGATGGTATGACTATCACTCCTACAGCAACGGATAAAAAACCAGTTTCCTTGACAAAAGATGGCTTGGACAATGGTGGTAATAAAATTAAAAACGTTAAAGCAGGTACAGAAGGTACAGATGGTGTTAACGTAACTCAATTAACTGGCGTTAAAAATGATGTAAAAAATCTTAAAGATGAATTAGAGAAACATATTAATTCTTCTGGATTCTCCATTACATCTGATGTTGAAGGTACTGGTAAAAAAGCAGAAGGTAATACTACATCTACTGAAGACGTTAAAGATGGCAACAAAATAACGCTTAAAGCTGGTAATAATCTTGAAATTAAACAAGATGGTACAAACTTCACATATTCCTTGAATCCAGAGTTGACAGGTATTACTTCTATCGCTGGTAAAGGTGCTGCACCTACTGTTATTACGTTAAAAGAGAGCGGAGATGTAACAATAGGTAAAACAGGTGAAGAAAAACCTGTTACTGTTACTGCTGATAAACATATTACTAATGTTGCAAGCAACTTACCTGAAACTAAAAATAAAGATGATAAAGGTGAAGCTACTAAATCTCAAGCAGCTCCAACAATGGGTACTGGTGCCAAAGAGGTTAACCCAAATAACGCAGCTACTGTAGGTGACGTACTAAATGCAGGTTGGAACTTACAAGGTAATGGTACGGCTGTAGATCTTGTAAAACCATATGATACTGTAAACTTCGTAAATGGTGCTGGTACAACAGCTACTGTGGAAAGTGCAGATGGAAAAACATCTACTGTGAAATACAGTGTAAACATTGGTAATGGCTTAGAAGTAGGTAAGGACAACAAAATCACTGTTAAAGCAGATGGAGATACGATTACTGTTGGTAAAGATGGTATTAAAGTAAATCCTGAATTAAAAGGTATGAAATCTATTGCTGGCGAAGGTGATGGTGCTGGTAAAGTATCTTTCGGACCAAACGGTGTTGTTACTGTTGGTGGAGACAATCCAGTAGCGATCGATGGTAAAGCGGGTAAAGTGACTGCTGGTAACGTAGTTCTTTCTAAAGATGGCTTGAACAATGGTGGTAATAAAATCACTAATGTGGCAGCAGGTAAAGCTGATACTGATGCAGTTAACGTAAAACAATTAAAAGACGCAATTGGCAATGTTAAAGTAAAAGCAGATGGAGATACTATCACTGTTGGTGAAAATGGTATTAAAGTTAACACTGGCACAATTACTGTTAACACTGAAGATGGTAAAGACGCAGATGGTAAGGCTGTAAAAGCTGGTACTGTATCTGTTCCTAAAGCTGATCAAGGCAAAATTGCCACTGTTGGTGATGTAGCGAAGGCTATTAATAATGCAGCATGGCAAGCCAAAGGTGGCAAAACAGATAATGGCGTTTTCACTGGAAATGGTGCAGCGCAACCTGTTAAAGCTGGTGATGTTGTTACTTTCAATGCTGGAAATAACTTGAAACTTACTCAAACTGGCTCTTCCTTCACATATGAACTTAACCCTACATTAACTGGTTTAACTAGTGCTGAATTCAAATCTGGTAACAATACAACTAAGATTGATGGTAATGGAATTACCTTGACTCCAGCAGGAGAAGGTAAAGGAGCAGTTTCCTTAACAAATGCTGGCTTGAACAATGGTGGTAACAAAATCACTAATGTGGCAGCAGGTACTAACCCTACTGATGCAGTTAATGTAAGCCAATTACGTGATGCAGCAGGCAATATGCAAGCAATTACTAACCAATTACAAGGTCAAGTGAACCGTGTTGGTTCTCAAGCGGCTGCGTTATCCGCATTGAAACCTATCCAATACGATCCATTAGAACCAACTCAAATCATGGCTGGTGTAGGTCACTACCAAGGTCAAAACTCCTTAGCATTAGGTGTGGCACATTATAAAAATGAATCTTTGATGTTCCATGCAGGTGCTGCTATTGGTGGTAACCGTAGCCAAGTGATGGCAAATGCTGGTATTACTTGGAAAGTAGGAGCTAAAGCAGACGAAACAGCTGTAGCTGATGTATACAGACAAGGTCCAATTAGTTCCGCATACGTATTGCAAGATAAAATGGGTGCATTAGAAGCGCAAAACCTTGAACAAAAAGGTGAAATCAACGCATTACGTGAAGAAAACAAATCTCAACGTGCAGAACTTGATGCTGTAAAAGCTCAATTAGCAACAGTATTAAGCCGTTTACAAGGTTAATATAGAATTGTGAACGTAATCTAAGCGTTATATAGAAAAGACTGTAATCGAATGAAATATATCATTCTGATTACAGTCTTTTTTTGTTTACTCCGGTAAGATTATGAATTTGGTTGACAAGTCTTCTTTTTTTGAATGTATCTAAGTGTAAGCACTTGGTACTAGGAAAGGAGAAAATTATGGCAGCAAGTACAGTAGTGAAAAAAGAATTACATTTGGTCTTTACAGACACATCTAAGGAAGAAGTCAATATTGTGGTAGCATTCCCCAAAGAAGGTGTTACAAAAACTGAAATTGACACAGTAGGTCAACTGATGGTGGAGAAAGATGTACTTCGTGGTCGTAAAGATCAACGATTGAGTAACTTTCAACATGGTGCATTAGTGACTACAGAGTCCACGGTGGTAGAATAAGGAGGATTAGACTATGACAACAACAATGGTAACTAAATTACAATTACAATTTAAAAAAGGTGAAGGTGCACATAATTTAAAAGTGGCTAATTTTGCCTATGTCAATGAAAGTGCTACAGATGAGGATGTAAAAGCTGTAGGCGATGCATTGGGTAAGCTATATGCCTATCCTTTGGTAGGGGTTGTGCGAAATAATGCCATCGCTTTAGAGGCGTAATATGGAAAAGCTTGAAAAAGCATTAAAAATTATTAGAATTACCCTTTGGGTATTAAAGTGGTTAAAACGATAAGGTAGGATAGGACCTTTAGACAGCTGAGAATCACACCAAGAAGGGTATATGTAAATGATAGTGATAGGACTTAGTACCAAGGATTACCGTAGCCATCCTGCTGATACATAGCAGGATGGCTATTGTTATATATTAGTGTACTGTATGATAAGAAAACCTGAATCTCTTTCAGAGATTCAGGTTTTACTTCTTTTCAATATTAAGTTATTGAACTGTTTCTAAAGCCTCTTTTAGCAAGGCAATAGCTCGTTTGTATTTCTTGTGCATAGCCTGTCGACTCATGCCATAGGTATTAGCGATTTCGCTGATGGATTTGCCTTTTAGCAAGACTTGCCGTAATAGGTTTGCATGCACCGGCTCCATTTGTGATAGAGCTGTGTGCAATGCTAATAGCTCTAAATGATGAATGGCTTCCTCTGCAGTATCATGGCTGGATGGGATAGATACTAAGGGATCTGTTTCATCTTCTTGTGGGGCTAACATCGTTTCATGAGTCCATTGTCGTAGACTCTTTCGATATAGATTCCACTGGGTGAAGCGTATGCGAGATTTTACAAAGCCAGCAAAGGGGATGTTGCTAGTTATATCATAGGTCTTAATAGCCTGCAAGAAACATTCCCATAAGGCAGACTCTAAATCACTGTCTATAGAACGGAGTTGGCGCACATGCGCGTATTTTGTAATGAGAGGTACGTACCGTTGACATAAGATAACAGTCATATGATGATATCCAGCTTGGATGAAGGCCACAAGTTCTTCATCAGTGTAGGAATCATCTTGGATGTCAGTGGCTGTCATCAGTAATGAGTGTTTAATATAAGACTGACTCATAGTTTACCTCCTTATATATAATATTACCTAACATGATTGTCATGGATGATGTATAAGGGGCGTACTTACATCATAGTTTCTATAGTATCACAGGCCTGTTGATATATAGCTCATTTACTGTAAATTGCTATTACATGTAATGAAAAATGACATCTATATATGTTGATGAAATTATATATCAAAATCCACTCAATAGCAAGTTATTTTTTCTGAAAGTGTGTAAAAGTAACATATTGATATAATAGAATAGATTTCAAGGGTATGTATGACATATAAGCAATATTGGGAAAATATATGTTTATAACTTTCCTTATAGTTTTTTGCTATATATAATAATATGTATCCTGTATAAGGATAAATGTGCGTATATTGTTGACATATGATGGACATCCTAGTATACTTAATTCATCGTTAATCGATAGGTTTTACTGGAAAGAGAGGTGGATTGAATGCCTATACGAGTAGTGAAAGGATTACCAGCCATAGGGAAACTTTCAGAAGAGAATATATTCGTCATGGATTCGGAACGGGCAGAGTCACAAGATATTCGACCACTCCACATTGTGGTTGTGAACTTGATGCCACGGAAAGAGACTACGGAAATTCAACTGCTTCGTGCTTTGAGTAATACACCGTTACAAACAAAGGTTACCTTTCTGTACACGGCGTCCTATACAGCGAGTCATACAAGTCAAGAATATTTGGAAACCTTTTATAGAACTTTCGAGGAAATCAAAGATCAATACTTTGATGGTTTGATTATAACAGGCGCTCCGGTAGAGCAAATGCCTTTTGAGGATGTGAACTATTGGGATGAGCTTTCAGAAATTATGGAATGGAGCAAAACCCATGTGTGTTCTACTCTCTACATTTGTTGGGGAGCCCAAGCTGGGATTTATAAGCACTTCGGCATCCACAAGGAAGATTTGCCTACCAAGTTATTCGGTGTATATGAACAGGAAGTGCAGAACAGTAAGCCCATGCTGATGCGTGGCCTAGATGAACTCTTCTATATGCCTCATTCACGGCATACGACGGTGAGTGAAAGCGAAATCAACGCTCACCCTCAGTTAGAAGTACTAGCCCGCGCGGATAAGACAGGTGTTGGTATTGCCCGGTCCTATGATAATAAACATGTGTTTATCTTTGGACATCCAGAATATGATCGAGATACTTTATACCAAGAGTATGATAGGGATAGAAAGTTAGGATTAGAGATTGAAATTCCAGAAAATTATTTCCCTGATGATGATCCGACGAAAGAGCCCATCATTCGATGGCGATCTGCATCGACCATACTCTATTCAAACTGGTTAAACTATTATGTGTACCAAGAAACACCGTATGAGGTCAGTGAATTACAATCGAGACCGATTGAAGAAGCATATATACAAGACTGGGTCATTTAATCCTAGTCAATACATAGTAAAGATTTAAGAATGATGAGGAGTTTAACATGAGCAATTACAAATTTGAAACATTACAATTACATGCAGGTCATACAGTAGACGCAACAGGTTCCCGTGCGGTGCCAATTTATCAAACAACATCGTATGTATTTAAAGATGCAGAACAAGCAGCAGGTCGTTTTGCCTTAACTGATGCAGGCCCTATCTACACTCGCTTAGGCAACCCTACACAAGACGTGTTGGAAGGCCGTGTAGCCGCCTTAGAAGGTGGTGCTGGTGCCATCGCTGTAGCCTCTGGTTCTGCAGCGATTGCCTATGCTATCCAAAACGTAGCATCTGCTGGCGATAATATTGTAGCAGCTTCCACATTATACGGTGGTACATATAACTTATTCAGCGCTACATTGCCACGTTTCGGTATTACTACAAAATTCGTGAATCCAGATAATTTAGATGAGTTCAAAGCAGCTATCGACGACAACACAAAAGCTGTGTATGTAGAATCCGTTGGTAACCCAGGAGCTAACTTGGTAGATTTAGAAGCTATTGCTGAGATCGCTCATTCTCATGGTATCATCGTGATTGTGGATAATACATTCGGCACTCCATACTTGTTCCGTCCATTTGAACATGGTGCAGACGTAGTGGTTCACTCCGCTACTAAATACTTAGGCGGCCATGGTACAACTATCGCTGGTGTGATCGTGGAAAGTGGCAAGTTCGACTACAAAGCAAGCGGCCGTTATCCTGGTTTTGTAGAAGGCGACGTACATTACAATGGTTTAGTATATGGCGATCTTCCAATTCCTTTCACTGTGAAAGTACGTGCTCAATTATTGCGTGACACTGGGGCAGCCATTACTCCACTAGCAGCATGGTTGATTATTCAAGGCATTGAAACATTGTCCTTGCGTGTAGAACGCCATGTAGAAAACACTCGTAAAGTAGTAGATTTCTTGGTAAACCATCCAAAAATTGCTTATGTAAATTATCCTGAATTGCCAAACAGCCCATATAAAGCGTTGGCTGACAAATACTTCCCAAATGGTGTTGGCGCAGTGTTTACATTTGGTGTGAAAGGTGGCAAAGAGGAAGGTATCAAATTCGTTGATGCTCTTGAAATCTTCTCTAACCTTGCAAACGTGGCGGATGCTAAATCCTTGGTTATCCACCCAGCAAGTACAACACATGCCCAATTGAGCCCTGAGGAACAATTGACAGCAGGTGTAAAGCCAGAACAATTACGTGTATCTATCGGTATTGAAAATGTAGAGGATATCATTGCTGACTTAGCACAAGCCTTGGATAAACTGTAAGATATAGCAATTATATAATAGAATATAAGAGAACTCACAATAGTGGGTTCTCTTTTTGTTGTACAGTAAAAGCGAGTCTCCTAATTGTATTTCATAGTGATTATGAAAGTATCGTCGGAACTAGTGACGATATATATGAATAGTAGTTTGGGTATATACAATATAAGCTATGGTATACTAGATATATAGTTATATTAGATAAAACCACGATGATACGGTAATAACCTATTAGGTGGTTATCTAGATGTCGGAGAAGGAGTCAACTATAGACATGTATAGAAATTGCATAGGATGTATAGAGGCGCAGATAAGAAAGGAAATCAACGAATGAAAAGTAAACTAGTTGGAAATATATGGTGGAAAGTTGTGGTATGTGGCATGGCGATGGCCACTTTCACAGGGGCTGTAGGTGTGGCAGAAGATTTAGAGGCAAAACCTAAGGTTACATTCATAGAACCGCAAGGAATACCAGTAGGTATGTCCGTTCCTGCAGGGGATCACTATACAGACAGTAGTCTACTTGCAAAGGGTAAGGGAATAGAAAATATACCGAACCATACGTATATTAGTAGTCGGGCAGGGCATTTCCGTTTTTCCATACCTTGGGATGTACAAAGTCTTACTTGGATTGATAAGGTAGTACCTACAGACAGTGGGCATGTGGTGGGGGTTCTGCTGCAACTAGACAAAGATGTGAATATGATGGTCACACGTAGAGATAATGTACCGCCGAAAGGGGTATCTCAAGAACAGTGGAATACTACCTGGTATGACCAACCTATCCAAGGTATGACAGATGCGGAGTACATGGAGATTTGGCGTCAAAAAAATCCACATACCTTTAAAAAGCACACAGTATCTGAAGGAGGTCTTCTATCTCGAGAAGATATGACAGCGGTTCGCTGGGATAGATTTGAACAGCCCACACAGGATGGACCCTATGTAAGGTTCACCATCGATATGATTATGAAAGAGGATCCTACGCATCGATACTTGATGGAAGTAGAATATGATGATATTCATAGATATGATTTGCAGACCTTGTTGCACTTATTAGATGATTTTGTGTATATGGGAAATGATGAAAGTAAAGAAATAACATGTTCTCATCGATTAGGTAAAGATCCATCTAGCCTGCATGATCAACTTCCCAAAGAACTTGTTTCAGGGAATTCTATGTTAGCTTCAGATGTAACTACCCTTGAAGGCCTATACCATGAAGAATTAGTACAAGGCAAGCCATCGAAGCGTATACAGAAAGAAATACGAATTACTGATGAGGGGATTACCTCTCAATCCACTTGGGATGATAACATTATAACTGAGGCTAGGATTCTCAGGTCTGGACAGATAGGACTAGAGAGAAAGTAAAAAGTTGGTGTCATTTTTGATAGAGATTGAATATGATGATATTCATAGATATGATCTGCAGACTTTGTTGCACTTATTAGATAATTTTGTGTATACAGGGACTGATGAAAGTTGAGGAGCATCCGTCTCATCACTGTAGAACAGCATTTTAGAAAACCATCGTATCAGATATGCTCTTGATTTATGAATTTTGCCTATATATAATGTGAGTAGAGCAGTTCGGTTATATACTTTTGAAATGAGGTGTATAGAGATGGGGACGCATTTACAATCAATGGAATCTATGCCAGAGTATGAAGAGTTTTGTATTTGTTTAGGTAGAAAAATTGCTTGGGTCAGACGTTGTCAGGGACTTTCACAAAAAGAGTTATCTAAACGATGTGGTATTAGTCCAAGTTATTTAGCAAAAATTGAAGGCGCTAAAGGTTCCTTAGGGACATCTGTGCAGGTATTGTATTTGATCGCCAAGACTTTGCAGGTTGATGTGGCAACTTTGGTGTGTCATGATGAAATCGATCACCAGCGGGTACGGATGTATAAGATTAAGCAACGAGTCATGGGATATGAATCGAATCAGTTGCACTAACTGGATGGAAACTAGTTTGTGTTCTTAGATATCTAATTGATAATATAATTATTATCAAAAACTATATTGAGAAGTAATAATTGAGAATATAGGCGTCTATAGTTATTTTTTGTATATATAGCTAAATACAAATGATAAATTCTATCAAATAGCGTAATATATAGGTTCAGCGATACAAAAAATGCAACATCAATTGTAAAAATTGGATACAAAAAGTATAGACAAGTATTTGACAAGACTAAAAAAACGTGCGATAATGAGAATATAAAAAAGGTAAGTACCTTAGTTAAATGATAATCATAAAGTTAGCGAATTCTATTTTTTTATGGAGGTGTCTCATGCGCGTTATTGGTGATGCATGCATTAAATGTGGTTCTTGTGCTTCTGTTTGTCCAGTAGGAGCAATTGCTGAAGGCGAAGTTAAATACGAAATCAACGATACTTGTATCGATTGCGGTTCTTGCGAATCTGTTTGCCCAGTAGCAACAATCACAGCTGAATAATTCAAGCAAATAACAAACCCCGTGAACATGCGTGTTCACGGGGTTTTCTCATTTTTGATTTACTCTAATTTCATGCATTTTCGAGACGGTTGCTCAACCGTTGCTCAACCTTTTTGAGCTCCTCATCATATTACTCATTTTGCTTGTGTATGATTCTGTCAAAATCAGAGAATACTTTCTGCGTGCGATTAAATTCTTTATATTCAGTAACTGCTTTCTTATCAGCTTGTAATTTTGAAATATGACCTTTATTAGTGAGCACTTCGTATTCGTTGAAAGATAGGAATTTATCTACGCTTTCAGCGAAGGCTTTCATGGTGAAAGTATGTTTCCGTTCGATGATGCCTTCGATGTAATCAAAGAAGGCAGAAACAGTTCGTTCTAGTTTGCGTATTTCGTCGGCTGTTAAATAATTTTTTGCGATAGTTACATCAGATTTATGAATACGCCCATGAGGGGAGCTTTTCCAAGTTTGCAATCCCATGTGTGGTTTATCTCTATCAGCGGTATCATAAATAATTTCCGCCGCAGTTTTGCCTGTGATGGCATAATGGAATTTATTTTGCACCATCGCGTAAAATTGGCGAGTGAAAGGATCCTGTACATCGTAGTCAATAGAGCATTCTGCGAATATATCTGTAATTTGTTGATAAATTTGACGTTCGCTAGCTCGAATGGATTGAACTCTACGTAAAAGTTCTTTAAAATAGTTTTGACCGAATGGAGTACCATTCTTCAACATATCGTCATTGAGGGCAAACCCTTTCACAATATACTCACGTAATACCTTTGTAGCCCAAATGCGGAATTGTGTAGCCTCCTTGGAGTTTACACGGTATCCAACAGCGATGATGGCGTCTAGGTTGTACAGTTTTACTGTTGAGCTTTGCGTTTTCTGGGCTAAAGCTCCGTGTTTAGTGGTTATTGCAATTTCTGCAATAACCACTGATTCATCTAATTCGTTGGATTCAAAGATATTTTTTAAATGGCGACTGACAGAAGATAAAGATACTCCGAACAACGTCGCCATATCTTTTTGTGTCATCCAAAATGTTTCGTCTTTAAATAGAACATTGGTAGAAATATTTTCTTGTCCTGATTGGTAGATGATTACATCTCCATGTAAAGCAGAATCGATAGGAATCATGGTAGGCCTCCTTGGTGTCATGTACTGCTCTTTCTCTTACTTATATTACATCTCATTAGCGGGGCAAAGTCAAGAAGAGATGGGATAGTATTTATATAGAGGCAGAGATATCTAAAGTATTAGGGGTAGAGTGATATTGAAAATCTATTAAATCTATGGGATAATAGAATAAATAAAAAATCGCTGTTGGTCTACTGGCACGACGATAACATATAAACAAACACTTAAGTGTTGAAGCAGTGTTAAAACAAACAGTAAAACAAGTAGTAAGGTTACATATTATAATTCATAAGGAGATACGATGGAACGCATTTTTAAACTACAAAATTTGAATTGTGCTAATTGCGCTAGCGTGATTGAAGCAAAATTAAATCAACTAGAATCTGTGTCAGCAGCAACTTTCACGCTTGGCACCCAGCAATTGCGTATTACCTCTAGTATAGAAGATACAGATATGTTACGAGATCAAATCCAAGCGGTGTGCGATGCTACGGAAGATGGTGTAGTAGTGGTACCATTTGTGCGTGCACCTAAAAAAGCACAACAAGTAGAGGATGACCATGAGCATAATTCTAGTTTAGCGGGGATTATTATAGGCGCTATCGTGATAGTGGTAGCAGAGTTTACAAATTGGGTGCCAGAGCAATACCTGACTCCATTATTAATTGTAACCTTTGTTATATTAGGTTGGCGCATTGCATGGGCAGCGATTAAAAATGTTATGAAAGGTAAATTATTCGATGAAAACTTCTTGATGTCTGTTGCTACTATTGGTGCGTTAATTATTGGTGAATATGTAGAGGCTGTTTGGGTTATGTTGTTCTTCCAAATGGGTATTTATTTTGAGGAACGTGCTACAGAACGCAGTCGTAATGCGGTTATGGATGCAGTGGATCTTCGTCCAGAAGAAGTGCGTTTAATCGTTTGTGATGGTAGCGTGCAGGTGGTGAATCCAGAAGATGTACAAGTAGGGTCTCATATCGAAATTCGTCCTGGTGATCGTATTCCATTGGATGGCCGTATAGTAGAAGGTACTACGCGTATCGATACAGCAGCGGTAACTGGTGAACCAGTTCCAGTGAGCGCTACCGTAGGTACAGATGTGATGTCTGGGTGCATCAATGTGGATGGGCGTATTGTCTTAGAAGTAACGCATGAATTAAAAGATTCCATGGTTATGCGCATTCTTGATGCTGTAGAACATGCAGCGGCATCGAAACCAAAGATTGATCGTTTCATTACTCGTTTCTCTCGCGTATATACGCCAATCGTAGTGGCATTGGCGATTATCGTTGCCGTAGTACCTCCTCTATTCACAGGAGAATGGCAATATTGGATTTATACAGCGTTAACATTCTTAGTTGTATCTTGCCCATGTGCTCTTGTATTGTCTGTGCCTTTGGCATTCTTCTCTGGTATCGGTGCTGGTTCTAAACAAGGTATCTTGTTCAAAGGTGGTAAAGCGATCGAGGCTATGAGTCGTGTGAAAGCGATTGCCTTCGATAAAACAGGTACTATCACAACAGGCACTTTCAACGTACAAACAGTAGAAGTAACTGGTACTTATACAGATAATGAAGTGTTGCAATATGCAGCGGCTCTAGAAGCTGGTTCTACACACCCGATTGCTATGTCCATTGTAGAAGAAGTACAGCGTAGAGGAGTAGAGTTTAATACGGCTAAGGATGTAAAAGAAATCTCTGGTCATGGTATGGTAGGCATTGTAGAAGGCCATACCGTATTGGTTGGTAATGGTCGTTTATTAGAAACAGAACATGTAACGGTACCAACCATTGAACATGTATATGGTAGTGAAGTATTCGTAGCTATTGATGGTCAATATGTAGGTCGTATCGTCATTGCCGATGCTGTGAAAGAGGATTCTAAAGAGGCTATCCGTCGTATGAATGGAAAAGGATATCATACAGTGATGCTTACAGGTGATGTGGCATCCAGTGCGAACCATATTGCCCAAGAAGTAGGTATCCAAGGTGTGCGTGCCGAGTTATTACCACAAGATAAATTAGAAGTGGTGCAATCTCTTCGCAACGAGCATGGCTCTGTCATGTTCGTAGGTGATGGTATCAATGACGCTCCTGTGTTGACAGGTGCTGATGTAGGCGGTGCCATGGGTAGCGGTGCAGATTCTGCCATCGAAGCAGCAGACGTAGTATACATGAACTCCAACCTAGATTCCGTATGGCGTTCTTTAAGTATTGCAGAACGTACCTTGTCCATTGCATGGCAAAATATTTTCTTCGCTATTGCTGTAAAAATTATCGTTATGGTGGCCGGTGTATTTGGCTTTGCAAATATGTGGGTGGCAGTTTTTGCGGATACAGGGGTATCTATTCTTTGCATCTTTAACTCTGTCCGTATTTTCTACAGTAAATAATATACGTCCTCCTACTAGCATGTACGTCCAACTATGTAGCGGGAGGCATTGTGATATCTTCCCTACTTGTAGTTATACAAGATATATGTCACTACATAACAAGTATACAGCGAAGAGGACTTGGCCATTAGGCTAAGTCCTCTTTATCGTGTAGGGGCATAGTCTACCAACTCATTTTGTCCTATAACCTTGAAAGCCAGCAGAACATAGGGGCTGCTGGCTTTTGTGTATAGATCTACTTGTGTTGGTTTAGAAGTAATTTGTCGTTTTGTGTCATCCAAAATGTTTCGTCTTTAAATAGAACATTGGTAGAAATATTTTCTTGTCCTGATTGGTAGATTTGGTTATAAAAATGATTTATTTGAAAGTCTATCAAATTTATGGGATTATAGAATAAATAAAAAATCGCTGTTGGTCTACTGGCACGACGATGACATATTGTTATAAAGATGCGGTTCGAATCCGCATACAGCACTTTTTGGCACTCTAAAGTAATAGGGTGCTTTTTTTATTATCGAGGTAAGATGAAAATAGGATAAAAAATATAAATGAATACACAATCATATGTTGACAAAATAGAATTTTATAGATATAATAAAAATATGAACAAACACTCAAGTGTTAAAGCAGTGTTAAAACAAACTTTAAAACAAGTAGTAAGGTTACATATTAGAATTTATAAGGAGATACGATGGAACGCATTTTTACATTACAAAATTTGAACTGTGCAAATTGCGCTAGTGTCATTGAAGAAAAATTAAATCAACTAGAATCTGTGTCGGCAGCGACTTTCACAATTGGTACGAAACAATTGCGGATTACTTCTACCGTAGAAGATATGGATGCTTTGCAAGAACAAATCCAAGCGGTTTGTGATGCTACAGAAGATGGTGTTGTGGTGGTACCATTTGTACGAGCTTCGAAAAAAGCAAAGCAAGATGATCATGACCATGAACACAATGCAAGTTTATCTGCCATAATCGTTGGTGCTATCGTGATGGCAGTGGCAGAGCTTACGAATTGGGTACCAGAACAATATATGACTCCATTGTTAATCGTAACCTTTGTTGTATTAGGATGGCGTATTGTATGGGCAGCTGTTAAAAATGGTATGAAAGGTAAATTCTTTGACGAGAATTTCTTGATGTCTATTGCTACTATCGGTGCTTTAATCATCGGTGAATATGCAGAGGCCGTAGGCGTTATGTTGTTCTTCCAAGTAGGGATTTATTTTGAAGAACGTGCTACAGAGCGCAGCCGTAATGCGGTCATGGATGCAGTGGATCTTCGCCCAGAAGAAGTACGTTTAATCGCTTGTGACGGTAGCGTACAAGTGGTAAATCCAGAAGATGTACAAGTAGGATCTCATATCGAAATTCGCCCTGGTGACCGTATTCCGTTGGATGGTCGCGTAGTAGAAGGCACTACACGTATCGACACAGCAGCGGTGACAGGGGAACCTGTTCCTGTAAGTGCTACGGTAGGTACAGAAGTGATGTCTGGTTGTATCAACGTGGATGGTCGTATTGTCTTAGAAGTGACTCACGAATTAAAAGATTCCATGGTTATGCGTATTCTTGATGCCGTGGAAAATGCAGCGGCATCTAAACCAAAGATTGACCGTTTCATTACTCGTTTCTCTCGAGTATATACACCAATCGTAGTGGCATTGGCGATCATCGTTGCTGTAGTGCCACCTCTATTTACAGGAGAATGGCAATATTGGATTTATACAGCTTTAACTTTCTTAGTTGTATCTTGTCCATGCGCCTTAGTATTATCTGTGCCATTGGCATTCTTCTCTGGCATTGGAGCTGGTTCTCGACAAGGTATCTTGTTCAAAGGTGGTAAAGCAATCGAGGCTATGAGCCGTGTGAAAGCTATTGCATTTGATAAAACTGGTACCATCACAACTGGTACTTTCAACGTACAAACAGTAGAAGTAGCTAGTGGCTATACAGAAAACGAAGTGTTGGAATATGCAGCAGCCTTAGAAGCCGTATCTACACACCCAATTGCGATGTCTATCGTAGAAGAAGTAAAACGTAGAGGGGTAGAGTTTACTACGGCCAAGGATGTAAAAGAAATTTCCGGTCATGGCATGGTAGGCACCGTAGAAGGTCATACTGTATTAGTCGGCAATGGTCGTTTGTTGGCGAAAGAAAATATTGCAACCCCATTGATTGATTATGTGTATGGTAGTGAAGTATTCGTAGCTGTTGATGGTCAATACGTAGGCCGTATCATCATCGCTGACGCTTTAAAAGCTGATTCTAAGGAAGCCATTCGTCGCATGAACGGCAAAGGATATCAAACAGTGATGCTTACAGGTGATGTGGCAGCTAGTGCAAAGTATATTGCTCAACAAGTAGGTATCCAAGGAGTACGTGCTGAGTTATTACCACAAGATAAATTAGAAGTGGTACAGTCTCTACGTAATGATCGTGGTTCTGTTATGTTCGTAGGTGATGGCATCAACGATGCGCCTGTATTGACAGGTGCTGACGTAGGCGGTGCTATGGGTAGTGGTGCAGATTCTGCCATCGAAGCAGCAGACGTAGTATATATGAACTCCAACCTAGATTCTGTATGGCGTTCCTTAAGTATTGCGGATCGTACTTTGTCTATTGCATGGCAAAATATATTCTTCGCTATTGCTGTAAAAATCATCGTTATGGTAGCAGGTGTATTTGGTTTTGCTAATATGTGGGTAGCTATCTTTGCAGATACAGGGGTATCCATTCTTTGTATCTTGAACTCTATCCGTATATTCTACAGCAAATAATATACGTCCTCCTGCTAGCATGTACGCCCAACTATGTAGCAGGAGGTATTGTGATATCTTCCCTACTTGTAGTCATACAAGGCATATATCACTACATAACAACTATACAGCAAAAAGGACTTGGTATTAGGCCAGGTCCTTTTTGTTGTACATGGGGATCGTATTTACTCCTATACATTGATTGAGTGGAAATAGTGAAAGGTTGTTAGTAACTTTCACAAGAAATCATAAAAAAATTGACGAATTGGCCTCGATTGATTAAGATAAAGGGTAGGGTTATTAAGACGTTAAGGAGGTGTCACATGTTAACGGTACACAAACACGTAGAGGGGGAATTGTTTACAGATTCCACTGTACAAGATGCTACAAAAGGTTCATGGATAAATTTGGTGAACCCAGACCCCGATGAGTTGGCTATCGTCAATATGATGACACAGATTCCAACGGATGTACTAAAAGCAGCTTTGGATACGGAAGAACGATCTCACGTGGAAATTGAAGATGAATATATCTTTGTGGTTATTAATATTCCGGTACTGCGTGGATCTGACGTATATGATGCAGTACCTTTGGGTGTCTTTGTAACAGAAGATTTCTTTATTACGATCTGTTTAGAAGAAGCAGAAGTGCTCTATCCGTTCTTGAGCAATCAAATGCCAACCTTTTATACCTTTAAAAAGACACGGTTCTTATTCCAAATCATGTATCGCACAGCGGTATTATATTTGCGATACTTACAACAAATCGACCGCCGTACGGATGACATTGAAAAAACATTACGACATACGACACGGAATAAAGATTTGTTCCAATTGTTGGAATTACAAAAATCCATGACCTATTTTACCTCTGCACTGCGTGGTAATGGTACGGTAATGGAACGGATTTTACGTATTCGTCGTCATGATGATGTGCGATACTTATTAAAAATCTATGAAGAAGATGAAGATTTATTAGAAGATGTGATCATTGAGAATAAACAGGCTGTGGAAATGGTTGAAATGTATTCTAATATTTTGATGAATATGATGAATGCCTTTACCTCTATTATTTCTAACAATTTGAACTTAGTTATGAAATTATTGGCAGCCATGACAATTATGTTAGCTGTACCAACGGCCATCTTTAGCTTGTGGGGTATCAACGTGCCGGTGCCATTTGCTGATACGGAATATGGCTTTGAGTATGTGATTGGTATTGGCATAAGCTTTGCAGCGCTGGCAGGCTATTGGCTTTGGAAAAACGATTTCTTTTAATTGCATAGTAAAATGGAACACACCTAAGGGGACTCCCGGGGGTGTGTTTTCTTATGTCACGATTCAGGTTAATTATGAAAGTTTCTTATATCTATCTTTAAAAGTCATGAATATTATACAAAATGAATAAAATTACTATATAGATATTTTTCAATTTGTGTAAAAGCGATGATTTAAAATGATATAAATCACAGATAAATGCCTAGAAATGTACATTTTCAAACAAGTATGCATTCCATGTCTTGCAATATTCGCATTTGTCATTTGACAATTTTGATAAAAGAATTTAACATATTTATGTAATATCTATAATATAGGTGGGCGTAGATATTGACTATGAATACCTTAAATAAGGGAAGAATATTTTGGGGGAGATATTGCTAAAAGTTGTATAGGGTTATGGGCAAGATGGAGCAAGATTGTCTAAACTATAGCCCTTGATAACTTAATGTAGATCCACCCAAAGGGTGGCTTTTCTTTTTTTGGTATGTATTAATTACATCAATGTATGCTCACTAACATTAAGGGAAGGATGTGGATGATTGAAAACTATACTAAGTAAGGTGTCACAATTGCTAGTCACCTTAATAGGGGTTACATTTCTGACATTTTGCTTGACCTACATTGCTCCTGGGGATCCAGCTTTGATGGTGTTGGAAGCAGGGGACACTATTGTGTCGCAGGAAATGATTGATGCTACACGAAAAGAGATGGGCTTAGATCGGCCTTTTATGGAACAGTATGTACACTGGGTAGCAGGTGCCGCACAAGGTGACTTGGGAATTTCCTATTCAGGGAAAAAACCAGTGACCGACAAATTATTAGAAGGCTTGGGTGGTACGGCTTTATTAGCAGTGTCAGCCTTTGCACTAAATGTGCTCATTTCCATACCAATGGGGATTTATTCGGCTGTGAAAGCAAATAAACTACCAGATTTTATTATTCGATTTTTTGCCTTTGTGAATGTATCCATGCCAAGTTTCTGGTTAGGTATGATTCTGCTGTACATCTTCGGTTTGAAATTGCACTGGGTACCGATTGCCACATCAGTGATTAGTTTTAAAGCCTTGATTTTACCAGCTATTACATTGGCTTCTGTTATGTCTGCAAAGTTTACGCGCCAAGTACGGACTGTGATTATCGAGGAGTTGCATCAAGATTATGTGATGGGGGCTCGTGCTCGAGGCATGAGTGAATCGCAAATTTTGTGGAAACATGTATTGCCAAATGCTTTATTACCATTGATTACGATCATGGGTATGGGTATCGGTTGGCTCTTGGCAGGGGCTGCGGTTATCGAAATCGTATTCTCTTGGCCAGGTATGGGTAAAATGGCAGTCTATGCCATTGCCATGCGCGACTATCCATTCATTGAAGGCTTTGTATTGTGGGTGGCTCTTATTTATACAGCTATCAACTTCTTAGTAGACATATCCTACTCTATATTAGATCCACGATTGAAAGGGAGGGGATAAGATGAAAGAATTTATTTTGCAACACAAACGCTTTTCTTTCTACTCCCTCTTAGTGGCTATCGTAGTAGGAATTGCTATATTTGCTCCTTATATCACACCGCATGATGCGTTCAATGCAGATATGTCAAAAGCTTTCTTAAAGCCCTCTGCAGATCATCTGATGGGTACTGATAAATTGGGGCGTGACACGTTCTCCCGTATTATTTACGGCACACAAACTTCCTTATTTATGACAATTATTCTAGTGATTCTAACAGCCATTGTTGGTACAGTAGTGGGAATTTTGTCTGGATTCTTTGGAGGCAAAGTAGAACTTGTATTGATGCGCTTTACAGATATTATGTTATCCTTCCCAGGGGTGGTATTGGCCATTGCCATTGCCGGCATTATGGGGGGTAGCGCCATCAATGCGATCTTGGCTCTCGTGGTGGTGAGCTGGGCGAAATACGCACGAATGATCCGTTCTGCAGTGATTAAACTTCGCCATAACGATTTCATTGCGGCAGCTAGAGTGAATGGAACAAAACAAATGACCATTTTATGGCGCCATATTTTACCAAATGTTCTGCCTTTAATTGTTATCACAGGGGCCATGGATATCGGGACTATGATGATGGAAGTTGCGGGACTTTCCTTCTTGGGCTTTGGGGCACAGCCTCCGACGCCAGAATGGGGCTTAATGCTCAATGAGAACCGTCAATATATGTTATCGTCACCAGAATTGATGTTATATCCAGGGTTAGCCATTTTCATTGTGGTTACCATCTTCAATTTATGGGGCGATTCGCTGCGGGATATCTTGGATCCACGTAGTACAGATTCACATTAATGTGTTAGTAGTAAGTTTTATAGAAAGGAACTGAAGATGAAACAAAGTTGGAAAAAATGGCTTCGTAATGCTACATTTGGCGTTATGGCAGTAGCAGCATTAGGTGTGATTGCAGGTTGTGGTAGCGACAATGCGGCACCAGCCGACAAAAGTGTATTAAAAATTGGGGTTACAAACTTCGCAGACACATTGGAGCCAACACAAAACTACTTTGGTTGGGTTGTTATGCGTTACGGTATTGGCGAAACATTAGCTAAATTTGATGATAAAATGAATACACAACCTTGGTTGGCGGAAAGCTGGTCTGTATCTGACGATAAATTGACTTGGACTTTTAAAATCAACGACAAAGCTAAATTCTCCAATGGTAATAAAGTAACGGCAGAAGCGGTAAAAGAATCCATTGAGCGTGCTTTCGAGAAAAATAAACGTGCTGCTACATTCTTCAAATACACAGATATCAAAGCAGAAGGTCAAAACTTGATCATCACCACAGATAAAGCGTATCCAAATGTACCTGGTTTCTTGGCTGACCCATTATTTATCATCGTAGATGTGTCCGCTGAAAAAGCTGGCCGTGACTTCGCGAAAGAAGGTCCTATCGGTACTGGCCCGTACAAAGTGAAATCTTTCACTAAAGAAAAAGCAGTGGTAGAAGCTAACGAAAATTACTGGGATGGGGAAGTTCCTTTCAAAACAGTAGAAATTCCATCTATCGATGACCCTACAACTCGTGCATTAGCATTGCAAAATGGCGACGTAGATATGGCAGTTAATATCGGCGCTGGCGACATTGAAACTATGCGTAATGACAGCAAATTCAAAGTAGATGAAATCGCATCCTTGCGTACGGTATTAGCTCGTATTAACCAAAAAGGTGTATTAGGTGACGAAAAAGTTCGTGCTGCCTTCATCAGCGGTACTGACCGTAAATCCTACAACGAAGTATTGTTGAAAGGTACGTTCATTCCTGGTAAAGCACCAATTCCACCAAGCTTGGATTATGGTTTCGATGGTTTGAAAGACCCTAATGCATACAATCCTGAACGTTCTAAACAATTATTGGCAGAAGCAGGTTGGAAAGATACAAATGGTGATGGATTTGTAGATAAAGATGGTAAGAACTTAGAAGTGCGTTTCGTAGTATACAACAGTCGTCAAGAACTTCCAATCTATGCAGAAGCAGTTCAATCCGATATGAAAAAAATCGGTATTAAAGTAAACATCGAAACTGTGGACTATAACTTAATTGATAAAATGGGTATCGATGGCGACTATGACTTGTTGATCTCCAACATCGTAACAGCGAACACTGGTGACCCAGAAATCTTCTTAAAATGGTACTGGAAAACTAACGTGAATGGTGAAAACCCTCAAAATGGTTCTGGTTACAGCAACCCTAAATATGATGCCATCATGGATCAATTGGCAGTTGAATTCGACAAATCTAAACGTCAAAGCTTAATTATCGAAGCACAACAAATCTTATTGAATGATGGGGCAGCATTGTTCTTAGGTTACCCTAAAACAAATCTTGTCAATAACACTTGGTTAACAAATGTAGTGATGTATCCAACAGACTACTACTGGTTAACGAAAGATATTAAACCAGCAAAATAATCCTTTGTAGATGTCCGCAACAATCGGGAGGCACAGTGCCTCCCCTTGTTGCATGTAGCAGTAACTTTCAGTACCATACTCACGAAATAGTCAGAAAGGATCTATATGTTACTTAGTATTAAAAATTTAGCCGTTACCTACGGAAATAATCCAAATCCTACGATTGCAGGAGTTAACTTAGACCTAGCTGAAGGGGAGATAGTTTCCATTGTAGGGGAGTCCGGCAGTGGTAAGACTACGGTCATCCGTGCCCTATTAGGGGTATTGCCCAATACAGGTCGTGTGTCTGAAGGCAGCATTACCTTTGACGGTCAAGATTTACTATCTTTTTCCACAAAAGACTGGTTAGACTTACGGGGCAATCATATTGCTATGATTTTCCAAGATAGTGGCAATATGATGAATCCTATCCAAACTATCGGGAAGCAATTTGTAGAGTTTATTCAATTGCATAGTACGATGTCTAAACAAGAGGCAGAGGCAAAAGCTATCGAAATGTTGGCTCTTACCAATTTGCCACATCCTGAGGCCATCATGAAGGCCTATCCATTTGAGCTCAGTGGCGGTATGCGCCAACGTGTAGGGATTGCCATGGCCATCACATTCTCTCCTAAGTTATTATTGGGGGATGAACCTACATCGGCCCTAGATGTAACAACACAAGCGCAAATTGTAGAAGAATTATTGCGCATTAACCGTGAAAATAAAACGTCTATGATCATTGTAACTCATAATATTGGTGTAGCAGCTCATATGTCTGATAAAATCATGGTGATGAAACAAGGGGCTGTGGTGGAATATGGGCCAGCTGAGGAAATCATTCGCAACCCACAAGCGGAGTATACGAAGCAATTGCTCAGTGCAGTGCCAGAAATTGGAGGAAAACGCTATGTCTGATATTATTATGCAAATTCAAGATATTGTGAAAGAATTTCCTCTCGCTGACGGTTCTACGTTGCGTGCATGTAATGGCATTTCCATCGATGTAGAGCGAGGCGAAACCTTAGCTATCGTAGGGGAGTCTGGCTGTGGTAAGTCCACCTTGGTGAAAACGATCATGAACATGCATGAGCCTACCTCGGGGTCAGTGATGTTCCGAGGCAAGGATATTACGAAATTGAAAGGCGAAGAAAAACGCCAAAATTATCGTCATATTCAAATGGTATTCCAAGATCCAACAGCCGCTTTCAATCCGAAGATGAAAGTGCGTGATATCATTTGTGAACCATTGCGCAATTTTGGGTTAATTAACAAAGCTGATGTAGATGCAAAGGCTCGTGAACTGTTAAAAATGGTAGATCTACCAGAGGATTTTGCAGGGCGCTATCCAAACAATATGAGTGGCGGTCAACGTCAACGTGTGGCCATCGCTAGAGCCTTGGCATTGGAACCAGAAATCATCGTCTGCGATGAAGCTACGAGTGCTCTTGACGTGTCTGTACAAGATACCATCATCGAACTATTGGTACGCTTGCAAAAAGAAAAGGGTATTACCTACTTATTTATCTGTCATGATTTGGCATTAGTCCATTTATTCTGCCACAAAGTGGTGGTCATGTATAAAGGGGAAGTAGTGGAACGCCTCAGTGGAGATGCCTTAGCAGATGCGCAGCATCCGTACACAAAACAATTATTGAGCGCTGTCTATAATTTAGATCGCTAATCAGTTGGTGATGGCAATATTCAACAGCTGAATAGATTGTTTTGCAAAGTAGTACACAATCTATGAATAATAGATATTTGTTATATATGAACATCTTTTGATATAATAAATGTATTAAATGGTGTGTGAATAGAATGTTTCAAGAGGAACACCTAGGTGTTCCTCTTTTTTGTGAGGGTAAGATGGAAGAACGATTGACCTATAAAGATTATTTAAAAGTGACAATTCCATTTATGGTTTCTACGGTGACCCAACCTTTATTAGGGGCGGTGAATACTGGGATTATGGGGCATATGGATAATGCCATGTACATCGCAGCAGTGGCGCTAGGCGTAATCTTATTCAACAATATGTATTGGCTCTTTGGCTTTTTGCGAGTAGCCACCACGGTGTTTTCCGCACAGGCTTTGGGGGAACAATCGAGGGAAAGTACATCACTCAGTTTCTTCCGACCTCTCATTATTGCTTTACTGATTAGTGCAGCCTTTATCGTGGGATACCCTTGGATTTTTGATTACTATGCAAGCTTTATGCATCCCGATCCAGAGGTCATTGCGTTGATGGCAGATTACACAGATATTTTAATATGGGGAGCTCCCTTCGTATTGGTGAACTATGTTACCTTAGGCTGGCTTATGGGGCAGATGATGATTCGTGCTACGATGATTATGCAAATTTCAATGAATGTGCTAAATATTTTCTTGTCCTTTCTCTTTGTATTTGGTTTTGACTTTGGAGTAAAAGGGGTCGCTTGGGCCTCTTTGATTTCCCAAATTTATGCGTTCTTAGTAGGGCTTGGCGCCATGTACTTAGTTCGTGATCGCTTAGACCTAACTTCTCGTATGTGGAATACTTTGAAACAGGTGAAACCATTCCTATCCATTATGAAAGTCAACACAGATCTTATGCTACGTACCTTGTGCTTGCTAACCATTAATAATCTATTTGCCCAAGCAGGCAGTGCTATGGGTAGTGATGTCCTAGCTACGAATGCGGTGATCTTAGAGATTATTTTTATCTTGGCATACTTTACAGATGGACAGGCTAATGGGGTCAGCGTATTTACTGGAAAAGCATTTGGAAAACGTGACTTGGTGCTTTGGAAAGATACGTTGAAGATTTCCCTGCAATGCTTAGCGGTATTTGTGGTCATTGTAGAAATCGTGCTGGGATTATTTCGTAATGATGTCATTATGGTTATGACCTCAGTACCAGAGATTTACACGATGGCCTTGGAATATTCCCATTATCTATTGCTCTATCCTATCTGTGCAGCAGTAGGATTATTATTATATGGTATGTACAATGGCATTGGTCAGACTGCATCTATCCGGAATATGATGTTCATTGCAGTGGTCTTCTTTGTAGGCATGCAAGAATTGCTTATCCCTCCATTCGGTAATGACGGCATATGGATGACCTATGTGCTCACGTACCTATTAGAATCTATCATTTTAGTATTGTTCTTGCCGTTGGCAAAAAAACGGTTTTCCTTAGCGGTCTAATATGTTTCTAATGAAAATTGCTGTTTTACAAAATAGCGTAATCAATAGTAGATAGATGTTTTACATTCTAGTTGGCACAACAATATGCCATAAAGAATATCTTAATGATAATTAAAAACATATACAGTTGATATTACTATAAAAAGGCGCTACCGATGAGCGAATTTGCTTAAGGTAGCGCCTTTTTGCGTTTGTTTATGGTATTAATGCTGATGTTCCAAAATCAATGGTTCTGTAATATGGTAAAAGTATCGTGACATGTCCTCAATGGAATACTCTCGACCAGTTTCCAGCCACCAAAGAACCATTTCTACAAAAGATCCTGCAATGTGATTAGAGATAAAATCATGAGGGATATTGTTGTGTGGACAAGTTTGATTGTTTAAGAAATGACTTTGGATGAGTTCTTTCAGACTGCTCTTGAAATGACGTAGGAAGAGTTCGTTACTTTCACAGGAAAGAAGACCCAAAATATTATTATCGTTGTCCTTTAAATGCTGCAAGATGTGGAGGAAGATAGCTTCCTTGATGTGGCTGTTTTTATATAAGCCATGAGCATGGGAGAAGTCTGATGCAGTGTCGATAATATGAGAGAATAATTCGTGACAGAGCGCTTCTAATAGATCTTCTTTTGTTTCAAAGTGTGCGTAAAATGTACTACGGCCAATGAGGGCTTCATCGATAATGTCTTGCACGATGATAGCATTATAATTTTTATGTTCTAAAAGCCTAACAAAGGCGTCGAAAATAGCTTTTCTAGTTTTCATTTGTCGTTTATCCATAATTCCTCCTTACATATATGAATCAAACAAAATGAGATACTTGTTCAATATAGGATATTTTTCTATATATGTTTCGTAAATAACAAAATTAAAAAAGTGATTCTTGTCAAATCTTTTAATTTCACTATACTAATAGTATATCATAAGTGACAAAGTGTTTCATATCTTTGTTATTATGAAAGATAGTTTAGATTTTTAACTGAGAGCATCTACTACAAAGACTGGGTGTAGTGATGACTTTCAGCCATATAAAGTAAGAGATTAGAGAGGATGTGTTCTTATGTTAGAACGAATTGATGCGATTATGAGCAGTACTACTGCCACCGTAATTACAGGAGCCATGTTTTTAGCCGTTGCACTACAGACAAAGGTTGATGTGTCTAGTTGGATTCATACATCTTGGACTGCGATTTTGACATACCACGCTGGCTTATAGTTGTAACATGAATTTTCTTGTGGTATACTAATCTTATAATTGAATAAATTCGATATAATACATCGATTCGATGAAAGGAGTATACTATGAAAGAAATTTTAGGCTTCCATTTACATCATTGTCCATATTGCGCTAACGCATTCCGCGCTATCGAAGAATTGCAAGCAGAAAACCCTGCGTTCAAAGAAATCAAAATTAACTGGGTAGAAGATCAAGATGCTGTAGAATTGTTCAAAACACATCCATACGAATACTATCCAAATTTGTGGTTTGATTTGGACAAACAATATGAGGCACAACCTGGTGAAAGTTACGAACAAACAAAATCTTTAATCAAAGCAGTGTTTGAGAAAGCGATTCAATAATCGATTTTACTTTCATTAAAAATACTATATAATAAAAGCAGATGCTATGATGCATCTGCTTTTTCTTGATGTAATCGCAGATTTCAAAATCTTGCGTGAGGAGGATATATGTTAAATTTTGTGGCCTTAGATTTTGAAACGGCTAATGAAAGTAAGAATAGTGCTATTTCCTTAGCTGTGGTGACTGTGGAAGATGGACGGATCACAAAACGTGGCTATAGTTTAATCAAGCCCCCAGTGATGCAGTTCAACCAAGAGTTCATTGGTATCCATGGTATCCAACCGGAAGAAGTGTTGAATAAGCCTACCTTTGATCAGTTGTGGCCGGCGATTTATAATAACCATTTAAAAGGTAAACTGTTAGTAGCACACAATGCGAAGTTCGACATCGACGTGTTACGTGCCACCTTGGACCACTACAATATTGAATGGCCTGATTTAGAATATACTTGTACTGTCCGCATAACAAGAAAAGTATGGCCTGATTTGGTGAATCATAAATTAAATACATTGGGTGGATTTTTAGGTATCAAATTTAACCATCACAATGCCTTAGATGACTCGGAAGTATGTGCTAAAGTAGCCATTGCAGCAGCGAAAGAAAAAGGTGTAGATTCCATGCGAGGTTTACTACATGTCATTAACATGAAAACAGACTCCTTTATCACCGATGAACGACGGGCCCAAATGGAAGTCAAACAAAGCGGCACACAAGATACCTTCTTCTAGTGAGCCATAGTATCTACTAAGGTTTTTATAGGTAAGGTGGATTTTATGTAGCTATTAATAGATACCAGTGTTTAATAGACCTATACATGGACAAGAGCACTCCATATAGCTATTACATTTAGTCATACTAGCAGATACACTACATTAGCCCCCACTCTCCCTAATAAGGCTCCATATGATTTACTCATAATTTGTGCGTATTACAGGAGTTTCAATATATATTGATATTCCCAAATAAAGAAAAAACAATGCCATATTCCCCTGAACGAACATTCAGAATGCAGTGAGAGAAGGGGGATGTGGCATTGTTTTGTATCATAAGATATCAAAAAAGTGGAAAAACATGAAAAAAGATTAAATTATGAGTAAATCATATAACTTATTATTTAATTAAGTATTGAAAAAAATGTTAAAATATGAAAGAATAGGTATGTATAAAAATTATCTTTCATTTTTTAAAGCATATAACTATAGATTGGAGGTATTCCATGTCGGAATTACGATGGAATCCTTTATTGCGGACTTGGACAATGGTCGCTTCAAACCGTAAAGCACGCCCAACGATGCCAAAGGATTGGTGCCCATTCTGCCCAGGTATTAATAAAAAAGTCCCTGCAGATTATGATGTATTGAAATATGATAACGACTTTCCAGCCTTAACGCAAACGCCAGAGGCTCCTTATGAAGATGGTAATGACTTTTACAAAAGTCAAGAAAACTATGGGAAATGTGAAGTTATCTTATATTCTCCGGAGCATACTGCTAAATTTTACGAATTATCCGAAGATCATATTGTTAAATTACTAAACCTTATTAAAGAGCGTCATAGTGAATTAGCAAAAGATGAAAAAATTAAATATATTTATCCTTTTGAAAATAAAGGGGAAGCTGTAGGTGTGACAATGCCACATCCACATGGTCAATTATATGGCTATTCCTTTGTACCACAGAAGCTACAAGTGGAACTAGATAGTGCGAAAGATCATCATCATGAACATGGTGAATGCTTATTCTGTAAAATGAATCAAGTTGAGAAAGAAAAAGATGCTCGCATTGTGGGAGAAAATGACTCTTTCTTAGCCTATATTCCGTTCTTTACAGATTATCCATATGGTGTATTTGTTGTGCCAAAACGTCACATGAATTACATCACAGATTGTACTGAAAAAGAAACCAAAGATTTGGCGCATATGTTAAAAACATTAACGGAAGCCTTCGATCGTTTATTTAATATGCCATTCCCATACATGATGGTATATCATCAAAATCCTGTAAATAGCCCTGAATATGCAGGACATGAAGAATATTATCACTTTAATATTCAATTCTATCCTCCTTTCAGAGAAGCCAATAAAATTAAATACTATGCATCCTCTGAAATGGGAGCATGGGCAGCAGCGAATACAAGTGCCGTAGAAGAAACAGCACCGGAATTGCGCAAACTATATAGTGAGGTTGAACAAGCAAATGAATAAAGAAAAATTACAACAGCGTTTTCTGTCCTTTTTTGGCGAAGGTTCAGGAGAGGTGTATTGTTATTTTGCTCCAGGTCGCGTGAATGTTATTGGTGAGCACCAAGACTATAATGGTGGTCATGTATTCCCAGCGGCACTTAAAGTAGGTATTTATGGAGCCATCCGTTTACGTGAAGATAGCAAGGTACGTTTACACTCTGATAATATGGAAAAGACTGTAGTGGTTGATGTAAATGAACCTTTCCAATATAATATTGAACACGATTGGGCTAATTATCCATTAGGTGTGATTCAATTCTTAAAAGATAAGGGTCACAAGGTACCAGGTATGGACATTTATTTTAATGGTAATTTGCCAGCTGGTGCAGGTTTATCCTCTTCTGCATGTATGCTAGATTTAACTGGTTATATGTTGCTTTCAGAGTTGGGTCTAACTCCAATTGATCGTACGGAATTGGCAAAAATGGCTATGCATGTAGAATACCATTTCGTAGGTGTAAAAGTGGGCATTATGGATATGTATGCTATCGCACACGGTAAAGAAGGCCATGGTGTCTTGTTAGATTGCACGCATATGGAACGAAAACTAGTTCCTTTGAACTGGCATGGACATACTCTTGTCATCATGAATACAAATAAACAAAGAGGTCTTGTGGACTCCAAATTTAATGAGCGCAAAGGTGAGTGCGATGCAGCTCTTGAAATTATCCGCAAGCATAAAGATATCTCTGGCTTGGCATTGGCTACATTGGATGATTTAGAATCTATTTCTGATGATGTGTTGATGCGTAGAGCTCGTCACGTCATCACTGAAAATTTACGTGTATTAGATTTCATGAAAGCTTTGGAAGCTGCTGATTTAATAGGGATTGCACATTGCTTGAATGAATCTCATAGATCTTTACAAGTTGACTTTGAAGTGACAGGTAAAGAATTGGATACGATTGTTGACTTAGCACGATCTCAAGAAGGCTGTATTGCATCTCGCATGACAGGTGCAGGTTTCGGTGGTTGTGCCATTGCCCTTGTAAAAGATGAGCATATTGAGGCTTTTATGAGAGCTATTCCAGAAGAGTACGAGAAACAAATAGGTGTTACCCCTAGTCTATATATTGCTGAAATTGGTGATGGGGTGTATTCACTGTAAAGGAGATAGAATCATGATAAAGCCACAAATAAGCAATGATGAAATTATTTTGAATTACATCAGGCGTCATGGCCCCGTATCAAAGGCCTTGATTGCAAGACAGACCAAAATAACGCCTCCCACAGTGACTAATATTTGTACGAATTTAATTCGGAAAGGATTGGTCTATGAAGATCGTCAAGAGCGGTCTGCATTGGGACGCCCATCAATGTTGTTAGACTTTAATCATGATATTGAAACCTATTTGATTGTCCATATAAGAACACATACGATTGTCTTTTATGTGGCTACAGTAGGACGTCAAATTTTACAGCAATTAGAAACATCTATTATTGGTTGTAGTGCTGATGAAATCATGCAACATATGTATCGTGGCATACAGGATATTTTCAAAGAAGACTATAAAATTAAAAGTATAGGCCTCGTTTTGCGTGGACCTGTAGATTCAGGAAAAGGGATTTCTATTTACTCCCCTAATGGAAAATGGAATAATATTCCTTTCAAGTATATCTTAGAAGAGCGATTCCATGTGCCGGTATATGTAGAAAATGATGTTCGTTGTTTATCAACGGGTGAATATTACTATGGCAGTGGTAAAGAAATGGATAATCTCATTGTCCTTAAATTTAGTTATGGACTCGGTATATCCTTGATTTATCATGGTGAACTCTACCGCGGTTTTAACGATAGTGCTGGTGAAATTGGATATGGTGTGATTCGATTAGATGAAGAGGGCAATGAAGTGCGCTTGGAAGATATCGCATCGGAAACATCGATTCATTCCTATGTAGTGGAACAAATGGAAAAAGGCCGATATACGTCGGTACAAGATAACCCATTGGTTGTGAGCAAAGCATTTCGTGTAGAGCCTATTTATGAGGCCGCAGTAGAAGGTGATGAAGTGTGTTTAGAGGCTCTTTCAAGAGTAGGGCATTATTTAGGAATTGCTTTAGCCAATATAGCGAACTTATTTAATCCAGAGCGGATTATTTTGAGCAGTGCTATGGGTAATGCAGTAGGAGTAATGGATCCTATTTTGCGAGGTGTATTAGAACGCAATTCATACAAAGCACATACGATTAATCTAGAATATTCCGGCAATGGCTCTTATTATACATTGTTAGGTATGATTGATATTGTCAGTGCAAAACGAGCTGAAGAAGCTTGGTTACGGTAGGTACCACGACTAGATACACTAGTCTTATAGGTATATAGGATATCTAAAAGGAGGATATTATTATGAAACGATCTTGGAAAGCAGCGATGCTTGCATCTGCAGCAGTAGGTGCACTTGTGTTAGGTGGTTGCGGAAGCGATCAAGGAGCAAGCGGTGACAAACCTCAAATTGGGGTTGCTATTTACAAATTTGATGACACTTTCATGAGTGGCGTTCGTGCAGAAATTGATAAAGCTGCCAAAGACAAAGCTAAAGTGGATATCGTAGATAGCCAAAACTCTCAACCAACACAAAACGAAAAGATTGACTTATTCATCAATAAGAAGTACAAAGCAATCGGCGTTAACGTGGTAGACCGCACAGCAGCAGGCGTTATCATTGATAAAGCGAAAGCAGCTAACATTCCATTGGTATTCTTGAACCGTGAACCATTGAAAGAAGATATGGCTAAATGGGATAAAGTATACTATGTAGGTGCGAAAGCTGAACAAAGTGGTGAAATGCAAGGTAAAATCTTAGCAGATTACTTCAAAAAACATCCTGAAGCATACCATAGCAATGATGGTGTTATCCACTATGTTATGATTACTGGTGAACCAGGTCACCAAGACGCAGTACTTCGTACAGAACACTCCGTTAAAGCTCTTAAAGCAGAAGGTATGAAAGTAGAAGAGTTAGCTAGCGATACAGGTATGTGGGACCGCGTTAAAGGTCAAGAAAAAATGGCAGCGTTCTTGAGCCGTTACGGCGATAAAATTGATGCTGTTATCTGTAACAATGACGACATGGCATTAGGTGCTATTGAAGCGTTGAAAGCAGCAGGCTACTTCACAAATGGCAAATACATTCCAGTAGTAGGCGTTGACGCTACAACTCCAGCAGTACAAGCGTTGAAAGACGGCACATTATTGGGTACAGTATTAAACAATGCTAAAAAACAAGGTCAAGCTGTATTTAATCTTTCCTATGTGTTAGCTAAAGGCGAAACACCAAATAAAGACAATACAGGTTTTGATATTGTTGATGGTAAATATATTTGGGTACCTTACGAAATCGTAACAAAAGAAAATGCGGATAAGATTTTAGGTGACAAATAAGAAAATGCAGTAAGGGGGCATTTTGCCCCCTTTATTATCTGATTAGTAGGAGGAAAATGTATGGGCGAGTACATATTAGAAATGCGCCAAATTACGAAGGAATTTCCTGGCGTAAAGGCCTTGGATAATGTCACTTTCAAAGTCCGACCAGGCACCGTACATGCTCTAATGGGAGAGAATGGCGCGGGAAAGTCTACTCTTATGAAATGCCTGTTCGGTATTTATAAGCCTGATCAAGGGGACGTGGTCATTGACGGCGAAGTAGTAGAAATGACAGATTCCCGAAAAGCTCTTGGAATGGGAATTTCCATGATCCACCAAGAGTTATACCCTGTATTACAGCGTAATGTTATGGAAAATCTATGGTTAGGTCGATTCCCAACCAAAAAAATTGGTCCTTTTACATTTGTAGACCATAAAAAAATGAAAGAAGACACACTGGCCTTGTTTAATGAAATCGATGTAGATATCGACCCAGAACAATTAGCTGGTGATTTATCTGTTTCTAAGCTACAAAATATTGAGATTGCAAAAGCAGTTTCCCACCAATCTAGAATTATTGTTATGGATGAACCTACCTCTTCCCTAACGAGTGATGAAGTAGAGCATCTTTTCAAAATCATTAACTCCTTACGTAAAAAAGGAGTTGCAATTATATATATTTCTCATAAAATGGAAGAAATCCTACGCATATCTGATGAAGTAACGATCATGCGTGATGGTCAATATATAGGTACTTGGCATGCTGATGAATTAACGACAGATCTTATCATTCAACGAATGGTAGGTCGTGAAATGACTCAGTTATTCCCTGAAAAAACAAATACTCCAAGTGAAGAAGTATTACGTGTAGAAAAATTAACATCTATTCATCCACATTCTTTTAAAGATGTAAGCTTCTCTCTTCGTAAAGGAGAAGTTCTTGGTGTAGGTGGTCTAGTAGGGGCGCAGCGAACAGAGGTTATCGAAGCCTTATTTGGTCTTCGTGGTATTGAATCTGGAAAGATTTATTTGCACGATAAAGAAGTGCGCATTCGTCACCCTCGAGATGCGAAAAAACTGGGGATGGCATTGCTTACAGAAGAACGCCGTACCACAGGTATTTTTCCAATGCTCACCATTGTAGATAATACAACGATGGCAGCGCTACCGAAATATGAAAATAAGTTCAAACTATTGAATGATGAAAAACGACTAGACGATACAAAAGAAGGTGTGACTTCCTTGCGAGTGAAAACACCATCTACAGAAACGAAAATTCAAAGTCTTTCTGGTGGTAACCAACAAAAGGTACTCATTGCCCGTTGGTTAAATACGAATCCAGAAATCCTACTCTTGGATGAACCGACACGGGGCATCGATGTAGGAGCGAAATATGAAATTTATTCCATTATTAATGAACTAGCTAGTGCTGGTAAAAGTATCATTATGATTTCCTCAGAAATGCCTGAGTTATTGGGTATGAGTGATCGCATTATGGTTATGAGTAATGGATATATGAGTGGCATCTTGGATGCACATGAAGCGACAGAAGAAAAAATAATGGAACTAGCGACAGCTAGTTTAGTCTAGGAGGTATCGTATGAGCCAAGGTAAATTAGGAAAGTTTCTTTCCCAGAATATTATCTATTTGGTACTAGTAGTACTAGTAGCGGCTATTTCTATGTATAGCCCGAACTTTTTATCCGTCACAAGTTTTCGTGATATTTTAATTCAGTCTTCCCCACGTATTATCATTGCATTAGGTTCTGCTATGATCTTGATCACCGCAGGGTGTGACTTATCTGCAGGTCGTGTGGTTGGTTTGACGGCAGTGGTATCTGCATCCTTAACTCAGTTGCCAGATTATCCACGTCCGTTCTTTGAACATTTACCAGAGCTACCATTGATTCTACCAATCGTGATTGCTATCGTGGTGGGTGCTATCATCGGTTTAGTTTCTGGTGTGATCGTAGCGTATTTAAAAATCGTACCATTTATTTCCACACTAGGTACTATGGTTATTACTTACGGTATTTGTTCCTTGTATTTTGATATGGAACCAAATAACTCCCAACCAATCGGTGGTTTGCGTCCAGAGTTTACGCAAATTGGTACAGGTTCTTTAGACCTAGGATTTATGACGATTCCATACATTGTTATTATCGCTGCTGTGATTTCTTTAATCATGTATGTGGTATATAACAAAACAATTCTTGGTAAAAATATGTTTGCTATTGGTGGTAATCCACAAGCAGCTGTCGTATCTGGTATCAACGTAGCAGTAACACTAGTGATTATCTACGTTATTGCTGGCGCTTTGTATGGCGTAGGTGGTATTTTGGAAGCAGCTCGTACTGGTGGTGCTACTAACAACTATGGCAACATGTACGAGTTAGATGCTATCGCAGCATCTGTTGTGGGTGGTGTATCCATCACTGGTGGTATCGGTACTGTACCTGGTATTATCGCTGGTGTGTTGATCTTTACAGTTATTAACTATGGTTTAACATTCGTTGGAATGGGACCATACTGGCAGTTGATTATTAAAGGTTTGATCATTGTCGTAGCAGTTGCTTTCGACGTACGTAAATCTATGGCTCGTAAATAATTTACAGCAGTAAGGTATTAGCCTCTGGCTTTTGCATACTTGTAAAAGTCGGAGGCTTTTTATATGTCAAAAGTCATTGATAATGTTTAAAAAATTCGATTTGAATAGTATACAAAAGTGGTATATAATCAATATTAATAAGAAATGTTTCAACTTAATTCATAACAATTTGTTAGCATGAATTAAGGATTTTATCAAACTATAAGGGGTGTAGTATGAGAAAAAATAATGCCGCAGTATATGCAGCAAGTGTATTAATCTTGGGAGGCCATATAGCGGGCTATGCAGCTAGTACAGAGTATACAGTAACTGGTGGTCAGGTCGATGGCGCGAATGCCATTGCTGTAGGTGCTAGTTCTAATGTGAATGCAGTGGATGGATTAGCCATAGGATATGAGGCAACTACTAGTGCAGCAAGTGGTGTAGCATTAGGCAGTGGTTCTATTGCAGATCGTGTTGGTAAAAGTGATGCTTACATTGGATATAATCCAATGAGTAACACACATTATAAAGTAGGTGAAGCGGGAGCAGATAATCCAGCCCTAGAAGCTTTATATGAAAATATTCGTCAAGCGAACTATAAAGTTTTAATAGCAGAAGAAGAAATTGAACGAGCTGAGAGTAAAAAAGAAAAAAAAGAGAGTGATGCAGATGCTGCAATAGCAGCGGCGAATGCCCAAAAGGCAAAAGCAGATCAAGATTTGGTAGATGCAGAAAAGGCCTATGCAGATGCTATAAAAAAAGCGAATGAAGCTGGTAATGCATCCATTAGTAGCGCTTGGAATGCTACCGATGGAGCTGTATCTGTAGGTGGTACAACAGCTGGAGTACAACATACTCGTCAAATTACCAATGTAGCAGCAGGCTATGAAGATACAGATGCTGCCACAGTGGGACAATTAAAAGTACTTCGCAATCGTGTAGAACGTGAAAAGCCACGGTACATTTCTATAAAAAGTCGAGACCTTGGGGTAGATAGCAATGAGAAAAATAATGGAGCTACCAAAGAGGGGGCTATTGCCATTGGTCCAAGGGCACAATCTAAGAGTGAGAATGCCATTGCGATTGGACGTAATGTACAAATTGGTGAGAATTCAAAAAATACAGTAGCTATTGGTAAAGGAATTAGTGAAACTGGTAGTTATAGTGTCAATATTGGTGAAGGCACAAGAACAGCAGGAGTACATAGTACAGCGGTGGGTACTCGTGCGTGGGCTGCAAACTCCTCCTTGGCTATTGGTGCTTCATCAACGGCAAGTGCAGACAATACAGTCGCTGTAGGTCGTACAACGACTGCAAATGCAGTAGGTGCAACATCGCTAGGTGATTCCGCACATGCAGAGGGAAGTCAGTCTGTAAGCGTGGGATATAGTGCTTATGCAAATGATTTTGCAGCCATTGCAGTAGGTGGCAATACAAAGACCTATGGAAATGGGGCTATTGCTATTGGTCATGGTAGTGAGGTTGGAGAATCAGGAAAAAATAAGGAGGCCTATGCTGGTGTTAGCCTTGGCTTAAGTGCGAAGACATTTGTAAGCCATGGTGTTGCATTAGGTGGAGAGTCCTATGCGGATCGCGGGACGAATGATGCCTCTACTAATGGTTATGATGCAGCTTTACATGGTCCACATTTTTCCAGTGCTGCATTTGCGAGTGCAAATGATCCTACGTGGAAAGCAACTAATTCCGCTGTGTCTGTAGGTGATAGACGTCCAGGCTATCGTAAAACTCGCCAAATTATTAATGTAGCAGCCGGTGGAGAAGATACTGATGCTGTCAATGTAGCGCAATTAAAAGCCTTAGAAAAACGTAATACTATTTTGGCAGGTAATGATGTGCCATTCAATGCAGATGGAACTGTAGCTACTACAACACCTGATACACGTGTGTACACACCAGGTGATAAAGAGATTAAGATCCAAGGCAAGGCAAATACTGTGTATGGAGTTGCTCCACAAGCTGGTGCCAAAGCTCCAGATGGTAAAAGCGAGTATGCGGCACCAACGTTATATAGCTCTGATAATCTAATTACTTATAAAGACCCAACAGACTCTATCTTGCGTATTGGTATGTTGAAAACGCCAACTTTTACTGGAGTACATTTTGATAATCCTTTGATGAATATTTCCTTAGGTAGTAATGATAGAGGACATTTAACGTTAACTACAGGCGGTAAAGATGGTTCTCCATCTACTACAAGCCCTGTATTGACTGTAGATTCCTTGAAAGAAGTATTAAAACCAGGTAAAGGCATCTCTATTGCTACGAACGACGGTGGAGAATATGG
Organism: Veillonella sp. CHU594; assembly: GCF_003992265.1. Taxonomy (NCBI): domain Bacteria; kingdom Bacillati; phylum Bacillota; class Negativicutes; order Veillonellales; family Veillonellaceae; genus Veillonella; species Veillonella sp. CHU594. The sequence continues at coordinate 96,458 of NZ_RQVB01000007.1, read as the reverse complement.
TAAAACATATACTTTTAGCTTAGATAAAGATCAACTAAAAGGGGATCCTGATTTCAAAGGTGATAAAGGCGATCCAGGTGCTAAAGGTGACCAAGGTATTCAAGGTGACAAAGGCGAAACTGGAGCTAAAGGTGATACTGGGGCTGATGGAAAATCTGCTTTTGAAGTATGGAAAGAAATGCCAGGTAATGGAAGCAAGACAAAAGATGACTTTATCAAAGCTATTACTGGTCCGCAAGGTGAAGCCGGTGCAGTAGGTCCACAAGGTCCTCAAGGCCCACAAGGGCCACAAGGACCAGGTGGTACTGGTGGTGGTACTGGTGGAGTAGGTCCACAAGGGCCACAAGGTGTTCAAGGTCCTAAAGGTGATAAGGGTGATACAGGTGCAGTAGGGCCTAAAGGTGATCAAGGTATACAAGGTGAAGTAGGTCCTAAAGGAAAATCTGCTTTCGAAGTATGGAAAGACCTACCAGGTAATGGAAGCAAGACAGAAGATGATTTCATCAAAGCCATTACAGGTGCAAAAGGTGAAACTGGTGCAGCAGGCCCACAAGGTGAGAAAGGCGAAAAAGGTGACGCTGGAGTAGCTGGTGTAGCAGGACCTAAAGGTGATGCTGGTACAGCTGGTAAAGATGGAGCTGACGGAAAGTCTGCTTTCGAAGTGTGGAAAGGATTACCAGGTAACGAAAGCAAGACAAAAGACGACTTTATCAAGGCTATTACAGGTGAAAAAGGTAAAGATGGTGCAGTAGGACCTAAAGGCGATAAAGGTGAAACTGGCGTAGTAGGCCCTAAAGGTGACAAAGGTGATGCTGGGAAAGCCGGTAAAGATGGCGCTAAAGGCAAATCTGCTTATGAATACTGGAAAGAAATCAAAGGTAATGAAAATAAAACAGAAGATGATTTCCGTAAATCTTTAGAAGGCGGTTCTAAAGGAGATAATCATAACTATGAAAAATTAGAGCGCCAAATTGGTGAACTTGGTAGTGATTTACAAGAATTACGCAAGGAAAGTCGTAGAGGCGATGCCCTAGGTGCTGCATTATCTGCATTAAAACCAATTCAATATGATCCATTAGAACCAACACAAATTATGGCTGGCGTTGGACATTATAAAAATGTGAACGCCGTAGCATTAGGTGTGGCTCATTATACTAAAGAATCTACTATGTTTCATGCTGGTGTATCTATGGTACGTGGTGGCACTATGGTTAATGGCGGTGCAACTTTTAAATTTGGTAATAGTCCAGAGAAAAAAGCTATACCAGAACGTTATCGTAATGGCCCAATTTCTTCGGTGCTAGTATTGCATGATGAAATGGTAGCTATGAAAGAAGCCTATGGTCGTGAACTTACAGTTCTGACAGCAGAAAATGATAACTTACGTCAAGATATTGTGACATTGCAACAAGAAATGCAAGAATTACGAGCTATGGTTCGTAAATAATCAAAGGGGTCCTTCGGGACCCTTTTTTGTATGCTAGAAATGAGTTTGATGGTTTGTGAGCTTGTATAGAAGAACAAGGGTATATGCAAAAACAACAGAGGCAAGTTGAGCGAATCAACTTGCCTCTATTGTTGTATAGTTAAGTATGTATGATAGTTGTTAGTGTTTTTTTATTTGGAGGAGTCTATTCTAAGCGATTTCATTAGAATGCTGGAAGAATAGCACCTTTGTATTTGTCTTCGATGAATTTTTTGATTTCAGGGCTTTGTAAAGCTTTGATCAATTTTTGAATATCTTCACGTTTTTCATCGCCTTCACGAACGGATACGATGTTTACATATGGAGAATCTTTAGATTCTAAGAACAATGCATCTTTTGTTGGGTTCAAGTTAGCACCTAATGCAAAGTTTGTATTGATTACAGAAATTGTGGAATCATCTAATGTACGAGGTAATTGAGCCGCCTCTAATTCAACGAATTTTAAGTTTTTAGGGTTATCTTTGATATCTTGTACTGTAGCAGAAATGCTGTTAGGATCGTTCAAAGTGATTAAACCAGCTTTGGAAAGCAATAGTAATGCACGACCACCATTTGTCGCATCAGATGGGATTGCTACTTGAGCGCCATCTTGTACTTCTTTCAAATCTTTTACTTTTTTAGAGTAAATGCCCATTGGCTCGATGTGTACGGCACCTGCTGTTGCAATGTGAGTACCTTTTTCTTTGTTGAAGTTTTCTTGGTAAGGAATGTGAGCAAAGAAGTTCGCATCAATTTCTTTGTCATTCAAGGACACGTTTGGTTGTACATAGTCGCTGAACTCGATGATTTCTAATTTAATGCCTTCTTTAGCAAGGATTGGTTTTACTTGCTCTAGGATTTCAGCGTGAGGTACTGGGGAAGCACCAATTTTCAATGTTTTACCTGCATCGGAACCAGTGGAGCTAGTGCCAGTGGAACCACAGCCACCTAACAATAAGGCAGCGCCTAATACAGCCGTAGCGGCTAAACTAAATAATTTCTTCATATTTTATCTCCTTTTCTTTGTGTACTTACATAGTGAATTTCTACTTGCTTAGTATAACAAGAGTTTTGTTATAAGTAAAATATGTTATATATCTAAGGTGTTATAGTTATTGACTATGAATTAGATGGATACTACTGTGAAAGTAATAAAGACTCCCCTCATAAAGAATGCTAGTTTTATATGATTGTATTACATAGGAGTCCTATAGCCCACAAGAAGTGATACAGTGTACAAGATATAGAAGTAAACTTCATAGCTTCGTTTAATCGTATTGGATCTGCATAGGTGTTGAAGATATGGATGACTTTCATAGCAGGCAGTAAGGAAAGTAAAGCTACTAAGGAAGGCCATGGGATAACTCCGCAGATAGTCCATATTAGTATCCATAGAGAGCTAATGAGGAAGAGCCCTTGTAACAGTTGGAGGCCTCTTTCACGGCCAAGAAGAATGACTAAGGTACGACGACCGTGGTTCGCATCGTTTGTAAAGTCACGTAAATTGTTAGTCATCATAATAGCACCGATTAAGATGGTGGACGGTACGGCAGGAATTAGATAGGTCCAGTGCAAGGTGTGAGTCCAAGCAAAGAGGGTAATGCCCACGATGGCAAAACCCATGGCAAGACCAGAGGCGAGTTCACCAAAAGGGGTACGAGAAATGGGTTTAGGTCCACCAGAGTATAAGATGCTAGTCAGTATGCAAAGCGTGCCTACAGGAATATACCACCATGTGACAGCCTTAGCGAGGGCAATGCCTAAGATGAGTGGAAGTATAGTCGTCATATATCCCCAACGTTTGATAATCGCTGGAGAGATGCCATCACGGACAATAGAACCACTATTTCCAGCTGCTTGTGTGAGGTCAAGACCAGATTTAAAATCAAAATATTCATTCCAAATATTGGCTGAGATTTGCGCGCTTAACACACAAATTAGAATGCCTACGGTATACACCAAGGATAGCCAAATAGGTTGTACGGTTTCAAACTGCGTAGCCCCCATAGCAGCGCCTAGTACAACAGGACTGAAAGCTGCAGTCAAGGTGCGTGGACGTATTAATGCAAAGAATTGTGAAAGATTCATAGAGTGTCCTTTCTTTCAAAATGTTATGTGGATCTTTAACAGCTAATGTATGCTCATGTTAGCAAGATGTACTCGCTGTAAATAATATAATTATCATACCACAAGTATAGTGACAAACCAATATGCAGAGGCCTCGTTGCAATAAGGAGGAAATGATAAAGCACCTATGTTGATAAATAAAAAATATAGTGTATAATTTGAAATATAGGGTATAATAAAAAATAATAGAAACACTATAAGTATATAAGTGGTTAACTCGTAATGATCTGGTGATGCAAGAGATAACACTAGTTGCGAGTAGATATAGGAGTTGTTTATGATTACACATGCTCTATTAACAGATATGTATCAATTTACCATGATGCAAGGTTTATTTACGCAAAACAAACATCGTACTCGTTGTGTATTCGATCGCTTTTACCGGATGAATCCATTTCAAGGCGCCTATACTGTGGTCGCTGGATTGGAACAAGTTATCGAGTATGTGAAAGGCTTACGTTTCTCTGAGGATGATATTATCTATTTACGACAAACGGGTGTGTTTACAGAAGAATTCTTGACATATTTAAGCACATTCCGCTTTACTGGAACTATCTATGCGGCCCCAGAAGGATCTGTGGTATTCCCGGGGGAAGTGTTACTTCGAGTAGAATCTGCCAAGGATGAGGCCATTTTATTGGAAACAGCATTATCTATGTTTTTAAATCATGAGTCCTTGATTGCGACCAAAGCACGTCGTATCCGATCTGTCATTGGCAAGGATGGAGTAGCAGAGTTTGGTATGCGAAGAGCCCAAGGGGTGAGCGCAGCTGTACAAGGAGCTAGATCAGCTTTCATAGGAGGCTTTGATAGCACTAGTGATGTGTACAGTGCTGCTTTGTATGGCATGCGACCTGTAGGGACTATGGCACACAGTTGGGTGATGAGTTTTCCTACTGAAATTGATGCATTCCGTGCGTATGCAGACCAATACGAAAATAATTTGGTGTTTTTAGTGGACACCTATAATACACTACATAAAGGTGTGCCTGCGGCCATCCAAGTGTTCCAAGAGATTCGTGAACGCCGTGGGGGCACGATGCCGTCTATTTATGGTATTCGCTTGGATAGTGGAGATTTGGCATATTTATCTATCGAGGCTCGTAAGATGCTAGATGAGGCAGGATTTAAAGAGGCATTAATTTTTGCCACCAATGATCTAGATGAATATAAAATTGCAGACTTGAAACAGCAAGGAGCAGAGATCACAGCGTGGGGTGTAGGTACAAAACTGATTACTGCCGATGAAACACCAGCCTTAGGTGGGGTGTATAAACTAGCCGGTCAATGGGAAGGGGACACCTTTATGCCAGCCATGAAATTTTCAGATAATATTGAAAAGGTAACAAATCCTGGCAAGAAAAAAGTATTGCGCCTCATCAATGTACGAAATCATAAGCTCATTGGTGATTTAATTTGTTTAGACCACGAAACAGTGGACACCACACAGGACTATGTGTTTAAAAATCCATTGTATCCATGGAAACACACTGTGTTGAAGGCAAATAGCTTTAAAATACAAGAACTATTGGTGCCTATTTTTGTAGATGGAGAATTGGTGTACAGTGTACCTTCCTTGGCACAGGTGAAAGCCTATGGAGAAGAGCAAATTCAATTACTATGGCCAGAATTTTTACGACTTCGCCGAGCACCAGAGGTGAAAGTCAACATCAGCGAAGAATTGCATCAATTAAAATCTAAATTATTGCTGGGAAAAGTAGGAAATCCTAGTTAAGTCAAAATGTTATATCAATCACAATATATGAAGTAATCTTACTTGTCTACGAAAGATATATTTTCGATGGATAGTAAGGCTCGCTTAATGGATAGCCCTCCTGTGTAACCAGTGAGGGCGTTTCCTTTGCCTAACACACGATGACAAGGGATGATGAGAGAAATAGGGTTAGCACCAACCGCAGATCCGATGGCTTGGGCTCCTTTAGGAATAGGGGAGTTAAATACACGTTGGCTTAGCTCTCCATAAGTAAGGGATGTGCCGTAGGGAATATGCTGTAACTGAGACCATACTTTTTGTTGGAACGTTGTGCCTTGAGGTGCTAAGGGAATCATCATCGTTGGGACTTGTCCAACGAAGTATTGATCTAGCCATTGGATAGTTTGTTGCAAAATGGGGGAAGAAATAGTCTTGTCTATGACCACTGGTTCTTGAAAATTTACAGATTGAGTTGGAAATGTAAGCCCTACTAAGGCGGAGGCTGTGGCATATAGTGTAAGAGTGCCCAAAGGGCTTTCATAAGTAGTATAAATAATAGACATATAGGTACTCCTTATAGAGGTATGCAAATAAAGTACAATAGAAGTATGAAAAATAGCTACACTTCGATACCATTACATGCTATACTAGTGATATATTATAAATGTCTTATGGTAATGAAAGGGGACAACTATGAAACAAGTGTATACAGAGCAAGCACCAGCAGCATTAGGACCATATTCTCAAGCTTACAAAGCGAATGGTTTTGTGTTCATTTCTGGTCAAGGCGGTATTGATCCAGCACAAGGCGCTCTAGTAGAAGGTGGCGTGGAAGCACAAACATTGCAAGCGATGAAAAACATCGAAGCTATCTTAAAAGAAGCAGGCACTGATTTTTCTAAAGTTGTAAAAACAACATGCTTTTTAGCAGATATGGGTGACTTTGCCAAATTTAATGCTATTTATGCTGAGTATTTTACATCTAAACCAGCTCGTAGTTGTGTGGCAGTCAAAACATTACCAGCTAACTTCTTAGTAGAAGTAGAAGTGATTGCCCTAGCAGAATAGTATATTGTATTATACCATAAGCGGTTTAATAAGTACTAAAAAGCTGTTACATTATGATTGACTCTTAATGTGGCAGCTTTTTGCTTATGGTCAGATGATGGAAGTAGTGATAGAATAGGTGAAATTATGTTAAGTAAACCAAAATATTTAAGTACGGTGAAAGCCATAATACATATTATTATTGGATCGACGGTGTTTGCAGTAGGGGTACAAGGATTTATTGTACCGCATAAACTTTTAAGTGGTGGAATTAGTGGTCTAAGCTTGATTATTTATTATGTGACACAAGGTATATTAAGTTTAGGTTCTATTAACTTTCTTTTGAATATACCTGTGCTGTACGCGGCATGGAGATGGTTAGGACGTTGGCACCTAGGGATTACCATCTTAGGCACTATCATTATGTCTATTTTGATCAACCTATTGTCTCCATTAGAAGCCTTGGAATTAACAAAGAATCCAATTATTGGAGGTATCTTAGGGGGTCTATTCTCTGGATTGGGTCTTGGTATCGTCTACCGTGGTGGCGGTAATACGGGTGGTATGGATCCCATTGCTATGATTATTCGGAATCGTTTTGGATTACAAATAGGCAGTATCTTATTTGGTATTAATATGATGATTCTCATCGTTGGTGCTATTGTTATCAATATTGAGGCGGCGGCTACCACTTTGATTAGTACCTATTTAGCAGCGATGGTAACCAATAAGGTAATTACTGGTTTTAACCAACGCAAGGCAATGTTTATCATTTCCTATAAACCAGTGACGATTTGTAATTTAATCATTGATAAAATCGGTCGTGGTGCTACGATTTTGAATGGAGAAGGCGCCTATACACATCAGCCTAAACAGGTTATTATGGTAGTAGTAAGTTTGTTGCAAGTGGCTCGCTTGAAAGCTGCCGTAGAAGCGGAAGATCCAACAGCATTTATGGTTATCACGGATGCAGCAGAGGTTATCGGCACAGGTTTCTCGGCAAGGTCTACGAATGGTGCTGTAGAACGGGTATTGCAAACCTGTGATCCAGTGAAAGCGGCTGAAGCAGAGCAAATGATTCATGAAGTGCAAATGGCAAGAAATGAAATCCCTTCCCAAGAGCATAAGGAGGAACACTAATATGGTACATCCATTGGCAGGACAACCTGTAAAAAAAGAAGATTTGATTCATGTAGATACAGTTGTGAAAGACTTTTTTCGCATTGTTCCTAATCATGAGACTTTAGAAGAACGAGTAAGCTTTGGTACGTCTGGACATCGAGGGATTGCATCCAAAGGGACCTTTAATGAACTCCATGTGGCAGCCATTGTACAAGCAATTTGTGATGTGCGTCAAGAATTTGGTGCTACAGGACCTTGCTATATTGGACAAGATACACATGCCTTATCACAACCAGCTTTGCAAGTGGCCATTGAAGTCTTGTTGGGAAATCGTGTGAAAACACGTGTGGATGCACATCGTGAATTTGTGCCTACTCCAAGTGTGTCTCGGGCTATTTTGCGACACAATGCAGATACAACGGCAGAGAATGTAGCAGATGGTATTATTATTACGCCTTCTCATAATCCGCCAGAACATGGTGGTATTAAATATAATCCACCTCATGGGGGCCCTGCAGATACAGCAGTGACAAAGCGGATTGAAGCCTTAGCTAATGAATATTTGCAAAAAGGGTTAGATAGCATTCAACGATTTTCCTTTCATCATCTAGTGGGTGCTCATGAAAGCGCTCATTGTGGTTGCTGTCATCATGAAGAAGAGCAACGGGTAACTCCAGCTGCGATTTCTATAGACGAAGCGGGACAATATTTAGAACCATATGACTTTAAAATGGCCTATGTAAAAGAATTGCCTCAGATTATCAATATGAAAGCAATCCAAGAAGCCAATCCAAAGGTGTTAATTAATGCGTTAGGCGGCAGTGGAGGGGCCTATTGGCATGCCATTGCTGAGGAGTATAATCTAAACTTTACTATCATTAATAGTGACTATGATCCAACATTTAGCTTCATGTCCTATGACCATGATGGTGCTATTCGTATGGACTGTTCTTCCCCATATGCTATGGCAGAGGTAGCAAAAAATTTAGGTGCTCATGAACTAGCTATTGGCAATGACCCAGACTATGATCGTCATGGCATAGTCACAGAAGAAGGTTTGTTAGCACCCAATCAATATTTAGTAGTAGCTGCTAAGTATTTGAATGAAACTCGCCCTTGGGAAGGAAAAGGTGTTGGAAAAACAGCTGTTGTCACAAGCTTGATGGATGCCTATTGCAAAGATTCCAATCATCCAGTCTATGAAGTGCCAGTAGGTTTTAAATATTTTGCTCCATTATTATTTGATGGACGCATTGGTCTAGGGGCAGAGGAGAGTGCAGGAGCGTCCTTCTTGCAACAGGATGGAACCGTATGGACTACTGATAAAGATGGCATCATTTTAGGGCTTTTAGCGGTGGAAATGGTAGCCACTACAGGGAAAACTCCGGCACAACACTATGTAGATATGACGGAACAATGGGGAACACCGGTGTTCCAACGTGTGGATATGCCTTGCACAGCGGAAATAAAAAGTGCTTTAAAAGGTATGAAACCTAGTGATGTGACTATGACAAAATTAGGAGGCAGTCCGATTCTAGATATTCGTACGACCTCTTTGTTTGAAGAACAACCTATCGATGGTGTTAAAATTGTGACAGATACAGGTTGGTTTGTAGCACGACCATCAGGTACAGAAAACTTATATAAAATGTATGCAGAGTCCTATTTAGGCGAAGAAGGGCTGGCGCAGCTGATGGAAGATGGTAAATACATTATTGAAGGGTTAGTAACAAAATCTGTTTAGTTGGTAACCGTCTTTAACATGTCCATGAAGAGAAGGGAGTCCATGTACTTACTGAGTCTGTTCTTGTATGTCCTGTGTTTAACTGATATAATTAATAAATATGGTCTATATACAATGAACTAAGTATTCGAATAACAGACTATTGACAATCATTTGTTATAATCATGAAATACCACGTATGGAGGTGGTGGAATGACAGTATATTTATGGGCCTTTGTCATTGCTCTCGTAGTAACGTATATTTGCACACCTTTGGTGAAACAATTTGCTGTTAAGGTAGGTGCTATTGATAAACCAGATGCACGTAAGGTGCATCAAGTGTCAATTCCACGATTAGGTGGATTGGCCATCTATATTGGCTATATGGTATCTTTGCTATATAGTGTGAAAGATGTGTCTTCTGTCAAAGGATTGATTGTAGGTTCAATTATCCTAGTAGCAGTAGGGATTTGGGACGATATTAAACAAATTGGTCCAAAAACAAAATTGATGGGACAAATTTTGGCGGCTCTTATGTTGCCACTGTTTGGCAATGCGGTGCATTTTATTAGCATTGGTGACCATCTATTGTATTTAGAATATTTTGCCATACCGTTGACGGTATTTTGGATTGTAGGGTTTACGAATATTGTGAATCTCATTGATGGATTAGATGGATTGGCAGCAGGGATTTCTCTCATTGCGTGTATTACGATTTGTATCGTGACTTTGCAAATGGGGCAAATCGAATTGGCTTGCATTACTTTGGCATTAGCTGGGGCGGCTTGCGGATTCTTGCGCTACAACTTTAATCCTGCCAAAATATTTATGGGTGATACAGGCAGTATGCTATTGGGTTATACCATGGCAGCTATCTCTGTCATGGGCAGTGTAAAAACGGCAGCGACTGTGGCATTGGTGGTACCTGTGATTGTGTTAGGATTACCAATTTTAGATACTTTATTTGCCATTGTACGTCGACGTATTAATGGACGCCCTGTATTCCAACCAGATAAAGGACATTTGCATCATCGTCTACTGGCGATGGGGCTCACACAAAAACAAGCTGTGTTGCTCATGTATGCCATCACCGCACTTTTAGGCTGTGTGTCTATCGTGGCGGCAAAAGCAAACTTTGTCATAGGAGTCTTGCTAGTGCTTGTTATACTTTGTGCATGCGTGTGGACAGCAACAAAAATTGGGATTATATCCAAAGACAACGACGTTCGTAAATAGCTATGCAAAACGCCAGGAGCTCAGGCTTCATGGCGTTTTTTATTTTTAGGCAAAGGGAAAGCGTGGCACATTCCTTCACAAACGGTATTTCATAATGTTTGTTCAGGAACATGCCACGCTTTCTAGTGTTTGTAGAATTAAGTATATTACGCCATGTTGCTTACGCTTATGGTGTTTTGCCTAGTGTTTGCTCACTTTGTAGGGGAGGAGTGGGAACATACCGCGGTCTTTTTGCATTTTCTTAAGGCAAGTAATGAAATGCCATATGCCTTAGATAATCTACTTTGCGGTTGAAGGCGTTTTGTCTAGTGCTTACTCACTCTGTAGGGGAGGAGGTGCCACGCTTTCTGGCGTTTGCAAAATTAGGCATATTACGCCATGTTGCTTACGCTTATGGCGTTTTGTCTAGTGTTTGCTCACTCTGTGAGGGGAGGGTTGTGACCTTTTATTTTGATGTACTTCTTTACAGTTTCTACTAGTATGGAAGGCTTGTACATGATACAATAGAGATAATTGAAAAAGCTTAATAAAGTGATTTAGGAAAGTTTGTATATGACGGCTTTCATGGTAAAGGAAGTAAACGAAATATGTGGGAGGTACTATGTTAAAAGTCATGACCATATTTGGGACACGTCCTGAGGCAATAAAGATGGCACCAGTTGTTAAGGCTTTGGAAGCAGCGCCTGATATGGAGTCCATCGTTACGGTAACGGCACAGCATAGAGAAATGTTAGATCAGGTGTTGCATTTGTTTTCCATAACACCTAATTATGATTTAAATATTATGAGTCAAGGGCAGACCTTGTATGATGTAACTTGCCGTGCCTTAATGGGACTGCAAGAGGTATTGAAAGAAGCAAAACCTGATGTGGTGCTTGTTCATGGCGATACGACCACTACTTTTGTGGGGGCGCTAGCGGCATTTTATGAAGGGATTCCTGTTGGGCATGTGGAGGCAGGTCTTCGGACGGGTAATATTTACTCTCCATTTCCTGAGGAGATGAATCGTAAGTTGACCGGTGCTATTGGGACGTACCATTTTGCACCCACCACTACATCGGAAGCGAATTTATTGAAAGAAAATATAAATCCAGATCACTTGTATGTAACAGGGAATACGGTTATCGATGCGCTGCAAACTACAGTAAAGGAAGACTACACATTTACTGAAGAGTTGCTGAACAAAATTGATTACGTGAACCAAAAGGTTATTTTGGTGACCACTCATCGTCGTGAGAATTTAGGCAATCCAATGCGTAATGTATATGAGGCAATTCGTGATATTATTGGAGAACATGAAGAGGTTGAAGTTATATTCCCTATGCACCGAAATCCAAAGGTACGCAGTATTGTACAAGAGGTACTAGGTGATATGCCACGTGTACATTTGATTGAGCCATTAGAATATGAACCATTTGCAAACTTAATGGATCGGACCTATCTTATTATGACAGACTCTGGTGGTATTCAAGAGGAAGCGCCATCTTTGGGTAAACCTGTACTAGTTCTTCGTGATACGACAGAGCGACCTGAAGCAGTCCAAGCAGGTACAGTAAAATTAGTGGGCACTGATAAAGCAACTGTATACTCCACAGCTAAAGAGTTAATTACGAATGCAGAAATGTATACTGCTATGTCAAATGCAGTGAACCCTTATGGGGATGGATTAGCATCAGAACGAATTGTACAAGCCTTACGGCATGAATTTTTTGAGCATCAAGAAAAACCATCGTCCTTTGGAAAATAATAGTCGATGTATGCATTCTAGTTATAATTAAGTTGATAGCTACTTTCATTGACTGTGTAATTGAGGAATGTACACGGTTTTGAATCAAATCGTCTGAAAAGTTTTGATAGATATAAAATTTATATATTGTTAAAATTGTTCTCATTGGTGGTATAATCTACGATGTTAGAGGTATAGGAGGTATGTCTATGGGGAAAGAAAAATCAGATCTATGGATGGCTATCTCCAAAGCATCAACTACGGGATTTACTATACTTTGTTCTATCGGTATCTGTATGGGTCTTGGTTATGCCATTGATCACTATGTGGGAACGCACCCTTGGGGCGTACTCCTAGGTGGATTAATCGGTGGATTTCTAGGCCTCTACGGTGTCATACGTCAGTGTATGTAAGGAGACTGTATGAAAGAATATATAACCTATATCAAAAGTCATTGCCGATGGATACTGTCAGTGGCTATACTAGGTGTAGTCGTGTTATGGATACTGGACTGGACTCAGCACATCACGGGTTGGCTATGGGGCATGATGACATATGTTGTATATTTCTTGTATTTAGCCTTTCAAACCTACAAGATGAAAGACGCCACCTTAGACGATGTGAAACGTCGAGTTTGGATTGGTGTTATGAGTCGGTTTAGCTTAATCGTATTGTTAGTAGGCATAAGCACGCAGATCCCTTCTATTTCCATGAAAGGTGTACTAGGCGGAATCTGTGTGTTTGTTCCTATGCAATATGTTGAGTATAGTATGTATGTACGTCAACGTAATAGGGAATCATCTATGTGAAAGGGGGTGGGAATATGGAGTTACATGCAGGGCATCATCATGTTGTTCAATGGATGGGCATATCCTTTAATATGGATACGCTATACATGACGTGGTTAGTGATGGCAATCATTATTGTGGTCACACTATTAGCTACACGGTCACGGGCCATGGTACCACAGGGGATTCAAAATGTGATGGAAGGCGTGCTAGAAGGATTGACTGGTCAGTTTAAAACGAACCTAGGCAATCAGTGGAAGTTTTTAAGCTCCATCCTATTTACGTATTTTCTGTTTATTTTGGTGAGTAATGAATTGGGCTTGATTCCAAGTCCGCATATCTTGGCATCGCCAACAAATGACATTAACACCACCTTGGGATTAGCCATTTCAAGCTCAATTCTTGTATGGATTGTAGGCTTGAAAGTAAAAGGAATTGGCTATTTTAAGCATTTTGTGCAGCCATTTAAATTATTTATCATCATCAACTTAATGGAAGAAATAGCGAAACCTGTCACATTAGCCTTCCGTTTGTTTGGTAACATACTAGCGGGAGAAATTCTTTTAGAATTATTATATGCCTTGGTACCCTATGTACTTCCTATCGTATGGTTAGCCTTTAGTCTAGCAATCGGTATTATTCAAGCGTTTATTTTTGCCATGCTCGTTACCTCGTATTTGGGGATGACAATTGGAGATGGACATTAATAGTTTAGGAGGAAATCATAATGGAATTATTATTAGCAAAAGCGTATGTATTGGTTGGTTCTGCCATTGGCGCTGGTTTAGCAATTGGTTTAGCTGCGATTGGTGCAGGTATTGGTGACGGTCTTGTATCTGGTAAAGCTTTAGAAGGTATGACTCGTCAACCAGAACAATCTGGTAAATTATTTACAAATATGTTAATTTCTGTAGGCTTAATCGAAGCGGTGCCTATTATCGCAGCAGTTATCGCGATTGTATTAGTGTTCGCAAACCCATTGGTAGACTTACTTAAATAATAGACATTAGCTAAGAGGAGGTATGACCGTTGGTAGATTTAAACGGCACACTCGTACTTCAGATTTTAAACTTTATCGTGCTAGTGTTGATTTTAGCAAAGTATGCGTATAAACCGTTATTGCAAACTATGGAAGAACGGAAACGTCGCATTGAGAATGATCTTACCAGTGCAGAACAAGCTAGAGAAGAAGCGGCTGCGTTGAAAGCTGAATATACAGCGCAATTGCAAGAAGCTCGTAAAGAAGCACAAGGGATTATCGAGACCGCAAAACAACAAGCAGAAGCAGAAGCACAAGCACAAATCAAAGAATTACGAGCTCAACTAGTGAAAGAAAAAGAAATCGCCCGCCAAGAAATTGAACGGGAACGGGAAAAAGCAATGCAACAAATCCGCGCAGAAGTTGTGAATTTGTCTGTACAAGTGGCTGGTAAGTTAATTGGAAAAGACTTTTCCAGTGCTGATAATGTAGCCCTTGTAGAGGATACCATTGCAAAACTTGATAGTACAACTATAAGGTCGTGATACGATGAGTGTAGAAAGAATTGCAGAAACATATAGCTCCGCTATATTTGAATTAGGACAGGAATCAGGTTTGTTACCACAATTTGATACAGATCTTTCCTATGTGCAAGATTTATTTTCCACCCATGAGGAATTACGCCAAATTTTAATCAATCCTATGTTAGAAGTAGTGGGAAAAAAGAAAATTCTAGAGCAAATCTTTGGTAGCGAAGTGCATCCATTGATTATGAATTTTCTCTATGTTATGGTGGATCGCCGTCGCAGTCCATATATCATGGAAACAGCCCGTGCTTACATAAAACGCTCCCGTGAAAGTCGCGGTATTTTGGAAGCAAAAGTGACGGTTATTGAACCACTTTCAGAGGCAATGCGGGAAAAAGTATTACGTAAGTTACAAGAGATCACTGGCAAAGAATGTGTCATCGAAGAACAGGTGGATCCATCCATCTTAGGTGGTATGATCATTCAAGTGGGAGACACTCGGATTGATGGAAGTATGGCTAGACGATTGGAAGAATTAAAAAAATCATTGCTTAATGCAAGTACCAATAAGATTGGGGTGAATGGTTAATTATGAAAATGACGCCTGAAGAAATTACTGCCATTATTAAACAGCAGATTCAGGACTATAATGTTGAATTAAACGTAGATGATGTAGGAACTGTTCTGGAAGTAGGGGACGGTATTGCGCATATCTACGGTCTTGAAAAAGCCATGGCTGGCGAATTGTTAGAGTTACCTCATGGCGTATATGGCATGGTACTCAATTTAGAACAAGATAATGTAGGCGCCGTTCTCCTAGGTAATGACTTCTTGATTAAAGAAGGTGATGAAGTGTGCCGTACAGGCCGCATCATGCAGGTTCCTGTAGGAGATGGCTTAATTGGTCGTGTTGTGAACGCCCTTGGTCAACCTATCGATGGTAAAGGGGAGATTGTGGCAGAAACATATCGTCCTGTAGAATACCCAGCACCTGGTATTGCAGATCGTAAATCTGTATTTGAACCAATGCAAACTGGTTTGAAAGCCATTGATGCGATGGTACCAATTGGTCGTGGTCAACGGGAGTTGATCATCGGTGACCGTGGTACTGGTAAAACAGCGATTGCTATCGATACGATCTTGAACCAAAAAGGACAAGATGTTATCTGTATCTATGTAGCAATTGGTCAAAAAGAATCTACTGTAGCTCGTGTAGTACAAAAATTAGAAGAAGCAGGAGCTATGGAATATACTATCGTCGTATCTGCTGGTGCTTCTGAAGGGGCTCCTATGCAGTACTTAGCACCATATTCTGGGGTAGCTATGGGCGAACATTTCATGTACCAAGGTAAACATGTACTTTGCGTATATGATGATTTAACAAAACAAGCTGCTGCCTATCGTGCGATGAGTTTGTTGTTACGCCGTCCTCCAGGACGTGAAGCGTACCCTGGTGACGTGTTCTACTTACACTCTCGTTTATTGGAACGTTCTGCGAAAGTATCCGATGAATTGGGTGGCGGTTCTATTACGGCTTTACCGATCATCGAAACACAAGCAGGTGACGTATCTGCCTATATCCCAACGAACGTAATCTCCATCACGGATGGACAAATTTTCTTGGGTACAGATATGTTCTACTCTGGCGTTCGTCCAGCAGTTGACGTAGGCTTATCCGTATCTCGTGTAGGTGGTAGTGCGCAAATTAAAGCGATGAAACAAGTAGCTGGTAAATTGCGCTTGGAATTGGCACAGTATCGTGAATTAGCGGCTTTTGCGCAGTTCGGTTCCGATTTGGATGCCTCCACAAAAGCACAATTAGATCGTGGTGAACGCTTAACTGAAATGTTGAAACAACCACAATACTCTCCGTTAAAAGTAGAAGAACAAGTGGTATGTTTATATGCAGGTATTAATGGCTATTTCAAACGATTAGCTGTGCATGATGTACCAGCATTCCAAGATGCCTTATTACACTATGTACATGGTAATTATGCCAATGTATTAGCATCAATTAGAGATACTAAGAAATTAGAAGAAGATACAGAAAAAACATTGCAACAAGCGATTTTAGAATGTATTGATGTCTTTGGTGCTACTCACGAATTATTACCAGAGGAGGCGTAATCTATGAGTAGTGCACAAGACTTACGCAAGCGTATAAAAAGTGTCACTAATACGCAGCAAATTACAAAAGCTATGAAGATGGTAGCATCTGCTCGTCTACGTCGTGCACAACAAAAAGCGAAAGGTACTGAACCTTATACAGAACGTCTCCGCCACATGCTGCATCAAAGCATGTCCTCTCTAGATGGGGGCGCAGATTTACCGCTACTCACAGTTCGTCCTGTGAATAAGGTAGCCTATGTGGTGGTAGGTGCTGATAAAGGGTTGGCTGGTGCTTATACTAGTAATATCATTAAATACGTGCAAGCTTTATTGCAAGATACGCCAGCTGAAGCTTACGGTCTATTCACAGTGGGCCGTAAGCCAACGGAATATTTCACAGGTCATGGCTATTCTGTAGTATCTGATTTGCAAGGATTTTCTGATAAACCAGGCTTTCATCATGCTCAAGACATTGTAGAACAAGTGAAAACGATGTTCTTGTCTGGTGAGGTAGATGAAGTGGTATTGGTATACACTAAGTTTGTGAACTCCTTATTGCAAGAAGTGACTCATGAGCGCTTATTACCTCTTTCATTAGAGTCCGATGCAGCAGAGGCCGGTGAAAGTTTATTCTATCCAGACCAAGGGTCTGTATTGGAACAATTGTTGCCAGCCTATGTGGAAAGCACTGTATATAATGCATTGCTACATGGGGCGGCTAGTGAATTAGGTGCCCGTATGACGGCCATGACATCCGCTACTGATAATGCAGGCGAATTGATTGGTACCTTGCACTTAGAATACAATAAGTTGCGCCAAGCAGGTATTACTAACGAAATTTCTGAAATCGTAGGCGGTGCAAACGCATTGCAATAATAGATAAAGGAGTATCTCGTATATGAGTACAAATATAGGTAAAGTAGTTCAGGTTATTGGACCGGTGGTAGACGTAGTCTTCCCAAAAGGTGAATTGCCTGCTATTTACAATGCAATTACTATTACAAAAGGCGACGAACAAGAAACGTCTAAAATTGTTGTAGAGGTTATGCAACATTTAGGTGATGACACAGTTCGTTGTGTTGCTATGAGTTCCACTGATGGATTGACTCGTGGTATGGAAGCAGTGGACACAGGTGCCGCTATTTCCGTTCCTGTTGGTGATGGTGTACTAGGCCGTATTTTCAACGTATTAGGCGAAACAGTAGACCATGATCCAGCGGAAGTGAAAGTGAATGAACACTGGCCAATTCACCGTGCCGCTCCAAAATTTGATGAATTAGCACCAGAAACTAATATTTTAGAAACTGGTATTAAAGTCGTAGACTTAATTGCGCCATATGTAAAAGGTGGTAAAATCGGTCTATTTGGCGGTGCCGGTGTAGGTAAAACAGTTCTAATCATGGAATTGATTCATAACATCGCTACAGAACACGGTGGTTACTCCGTATTTGCAGGGGTTGGTGAACGTACCCGTGAAGGGAATGACCTTTGGAACGAAATGAAAGAGTCTGGCGTATTGTCTAAAACAGCGCTTGTTTATGGACAAATGAATGAGCCTCCTGGAGCTCGTATGCGTGTAGCTTTAACAGGTTTGACGATGGCGGAATATTTCCGTGATGTACAACAACAAGACGTGTTGTTATTCGTAGATAACATTTTCCGTTTCATCCAAGCTGGTTCTGAAGTATCTGCCTTGCTAGGTCGTATGCCATCTGCCGTTGGTTACCAACCAACATTGGCCAATGACGTAGGGGCATTACAAGAACGTATTACATCCACAAAAGAAGGTTCCATTACGTCTGTACAAGCCGTCTATGTACCTGCCGATGACTTGACTGACCCAGCGCCAGCAGCGACATTTGCTCACTTGGATGCTACTACAGTATTGTCTCGTTCCATTGCAGAACTTGGTATTTATCCAGCCGTGGATCCATTGGATTCCACTAGCCGTATCTTGGATCCATTAGTATTAGGGGAAGAACATTACTCCGTAGCTCGTGGCGTGCAAGAAGTACTTCAAAAATACAAAGATTTACAAGATATCATTGCTATCTTAGGTATGGAAGAATTGTCTGAAGCGGATAAATTGACCGTAGCTCGTGCTCGTAAAATTCAACGTTTCTTGAGTCAACCATTCTTCGTAGCCGAAGTATTTACAGGCAGTCCTGGTAAATATGTGCCATTGAAGGAAACATTGCGTGGTTTCCGTGAAATCCTAGAAGGTAAACATGATGACTTACCGGAAAGTGCTTTCTACATGGTGGGAACTATCGATGAAGCTGTTGCCAAAGGAAGGGACATGTTAGGGAAAGGAGAATAATCTATGAGTACCATGCATGTAACAATTATTACTCCTGATGAAACAGTGTTTTCTGGAGACGCAACGATGGTGGTAGGAAAAGCTCTCGATGGAGAGTTTGGTATCCAACCACTTCATATGCCTTTAGTGAGCGCTTTGGCGCCTGGGGCGATTCGCATTGACCATGATGGCAAGCGTGAAGAATTTATACTACCTGGGGGATTCCTAGAAGTGGAAAATAATTCTGTGTATATCACGACGGCCTCTTGTGAACGTGCTTAATTACATATCGAAGAGATAGAAAAAGGGTTGTACCGAACTGCTGTAGTAGTGTTGGTACAACCCTTTTATGGTTACTTCTGTAATGTTGTTAAGAAAATTTGTATTCTTCGTAATGCCTCTTGGATGGTTTCCTTAGAGGAAGCGTAGGAACAACGGATACGATTAGCACCGCAGGTACCGAAGGCAGATCCTGGTACAACGGCTACATGCTGTTGCTCTAGCAATTGTTCACAGAAATCTTCGTCGGACAGACCAGTTTGAGAGATGTCAGGGAACACATAGAAAGCTCCTTCTGGAACGGCAATCGGTAAGCCCATATCTTGGAATCCTTTTACGATCATGTCACGGCGTTCTAGGTAATCTTGACGCATAGCGATAACGGAGTCATCGCATTTGTTTAGAGCTACGATGGCAGCGTGTTGCACTGGTGTAGCAGGTGCAACGATGCTGTACTGGTGCAATTTAATGCAAGCTGTAATAAACTCAGAAGGTGCACAAAGGAAGCCGATGCGAAGACCTGTCATAGCATAGGACTTGGAGAAACCGTTTAAGATGATAGTGCGCTCTTTCATGTCCGGTAAGGACGCCATAGATACATGGTCCTTGTGGTAGGTGAGTTCCGAGTAAATTTCGTCAGAGATAACGATCAGGTCATGGGCTTTCGCGAACTCTGCAATAGGCAATAAATCTTCGTAGTCCATGATGGCTCCTGTAGGATTGCTTGGGTAACACATTAAAATAGCTTTTGTTTTTTCTGTTACAAGCTTTTCCAATTCTTCTACACGAAGTTTAAAGCCATCTTCTAAATGTGTGGGTACAGGAACTGCTTTGCCACCACACATGTGAACTTCTGCTTGGTGAGCTACGTAGGATGGATTTGGGATTAACACCTCGTCTCCTTCGTTCAAGAGGGCACGTAAAGACAAATCGATGGCTTCACTAGCACCGATGGTGAGCATCATTTCATCTGTGCCGTAGTGTACGTGGTAACGGCGGTTGTACCAATTGCTAATGGCTTCGCGTAATGGCAAGATGCCTGCATTGGGGGAGTAATTCGTTTCCCCTCGTTCCACGCTAGCTACCAGTGCATCTAGTACAGGTTGGGGAGGTATGTAATCGGGTTCCCCAACGCAAAGAGAAATCACATCGTCCATAGCCATGGCTTTTTCCCAAAATTTACGAATCCCAGAAGGGGGCAATGTTTGTGTCATAGTTGAAAGATAATTGTTCCAGTTCATAGATTGTCCTTTCTGATACATGATCCATGTATCTCTATGTCAAATGTCAGGATGTTGTGCCGACTGATATGGATAGTTGCTCTTAAGAGTGTATACAGGCGGTCACAACACCTAGTAGAATGATAGAATAAATAATAGTAACAGTGTACCACATTCTTAGAAAAGAACCTAGTGGATTAGAGGTTCTTTTTTATTGCATATAGTGTATAATTGTAGGTATGACATAGCATTTCATAAGAACTTATGTCATACTATAAAGATAGAGAAATCAGATAACGGATTCTCAAACACTGTTGCCGTGGTAGTATAGTAACAGACTTTTAGATTGATTATAAAAAGATAAAAATAGAGTATATTGTAATGATGGGAAAGGAGTTACCGATGGAAACATTTTCCGTTACCTATGCATTGCATGTTCCAACCTATGAAGAGGCGAAGCAAGTGGCTTGGTCCATACAGGTGGAGCAAACCATTGAATTTCCTTATGAATTATTAGGGGAAAGCGACCCACGTCGTCAAATGGTGGGACAATTGCTTTCCTTGGAAGAAAAAGAAGATTGTTTTTTGGCAAAGATTGCCTACCCGGTGGAGACATCAGGATTGGAAGTGACACAGTTTTTAAATGTAGTCTTTGGCAACTCTTCCCTACAACCACACATTTGGGTAGTGGATATTGAGTTTAGTCCTAGTTTGCTAGATGTGTTTACAGGGCCTAAGTTCGGCTTAGCTGGCATTCGAGAATTATGCCAGACCCCAACTCGCCCCATGATTCAAGCCGTAATTAAACCTATGGGGACACCCAATGAAGAGTTGGCTCGCATGTGTCATGCCTATACTATGGGCGGTGCCGATGTGATTAAGGATGACCATGGATTGACGAATCAATCGTTTTCTCCCTTCAAAGATCGTGTGTCACGATGTGCCCATGCAGTACAGGAGGCGAATGCTAAAAGTGGTCATCACACCCTCTATGCAGCCAATGTATCTGGGGATGGAACAGACGTGCTAGAGCGGGCCCATTATGCGAAAGAAGCAGGTGCTACAGCTCTGATGGTAGCCCCTTCCTTAATCGGATTTGGCTGGCTACATCGATTGGCTACCGATGATTCTTTGAACTTGCCGCTCATCGTGCATCCTGCTATGATGGGTGGATTCACATTACCCGGTACATCAGGGATTGCCGCCACGATTTGGATGGGCTTATTGCCACGTATTTTCGGCGGGGATATGAATATTTTCGTGTCTTATGGTGGACGATTTACATTTAAACCAGACTTGTGTCGTCAAATTTGTGATAGTAATCGTGGACCATTGGCGTCGATTAAATCGTCTTGTCCATCTCCAGGTGGTGGCGTGACCGAGGCACGTTTGCCAGAGTTGGTGAGCATTTACGGTACAGATACGATGTTCCTTGTAGGGGGCGATATGTTCCGCCGAGGGCCAGATTTGACGGATAATATGAAAGCTTTCATAGATGTATTAGAAAGAAGCTAGGAACAATGACGATAAAAAATAAAGAGTTAGAAGTTCATGTCGTAGCTAGCGGTAGTAAAGGGAATTGCACCATTATTCGCAGTTCTCACAGTGCAGTGATTGTTGATGCAGGTATTAGTTGCCGAAGGATTACTAATGCTTTGCAGGATTTAGAGATACCCAAACATATGGTAGAAGGGATTGTTATTACCCATGAACATTCTGACCATATTGCAGGGGTACCACAAATGATTAAGCAAATGGGTTTACCTATTATCACAAGACCTAATACAGCACGGCGTCTTATGGATAAATTTAGCGTATCTGCAGAGTGCTTTCAAACGTTAGGGACGAAAGAAGTAACCATAGGAGATATGGTGTTGCAACCATTTTCTACGAGTCATGATGCGGTAGATCCCATTGGTATCACTTGTTATAAAGGGCAGACAAAAGCAGCTTTATTAACGGATACAGGCATGGTATCAAAGGAGATGCTAGAGCATCTACATGATACAGATTTGTTGGTATTGGAAGCCAACTATGATGAGCATATGTTGTTATATGGACCATACTCACCAGATTTAAAACGTCGAGTGAAGAGTCATGCAGGTCATCTATGTAATATGACGGCTATGAAAGTATTATCAGCCTTGAGACGACCTAAGAATATGGAAGTTATTTTTGCCCATCGTTCAGAGCAGAATAATTCTCTCCACTTAGTAGAACAATTATCAGAGCGTTTGTTAAAGTGGTGTAAAACACAAGGGCAAATGGGATTTACTGCATATCATGGGGATCCCAAAGAGTATACTTCGATTGGTATATCTAATCATACATAAAACGCCTTAGTTTGAAATATAGTAAACATCTTAGGAGATATGATAGTATGAAATTTTCTATCTATTGTATAGGAAAGTTAAAAGAACCTTATTTGCGGGAAGGGGTGGCGGAATTTGTTAAACGATTGCAACCCTATGGGGGTGTGACGATTACAGAACTGCCGGAAAGTAAATTAGGAGATAAACCTAGCCCATCAGATAAGCAAAAAGCACTCTATGATGAAGGGCAACGGTTATTGAAATATTGCAATCCCCAAGCCTTTGTTGTGTTGCTAGATGTGTACGGCAAACAAATGAGCTCAGAGGAATTGGCAAAACGAATTAGTGAATTAGAAGTGCAAGGACATAGCGAGATGGTATTCTGTATTGGTGGAGCCTTTGGTGTGTCTGAAGAATTACGACAGCGGGCACAGTGGAAATTATCCATTAGTCCCATGACTTTCACCCATCAAATGGTGCGTCTCGTACTGGTGGAACAATTATATAGAGCTTGTAAAATTAATCGAAATGAACCATATCATTGGTAAGAAAGGAGATATGCATGGCAAGTGCAATTGAAAAAGGAATTACTTATGTGTCAGCGGATATACAGGAACTACCCTTGGAGGATCCTGAATTTATTGGGCATTATAAAACAGAATTAACCGAAGGGAAGGAAGATATTCTTGCCATTGAAGGTGAAATCCAAAATTTGGTACAAGGATATGAGGCGCTCTTTGTCGAATTAAAAGAAATAGGGCAATCTGAGACATTAGACGAACATCATAGTATGGTTAGGGATAATATACGTGAGTATAAAAATGTGACAGCTACGATTTGTACCGTTTTAGATACCTATATAGATATGGCTAATATGATTCATCAAATGGAAACTTCTGGTGGTAATCCTGCCTATTTATTGCATCGTAAACAAGAATTATTAGAACAGAATGTAGAATTGAATAAAATTTTTGATCGTGTAGATTATTATATTTCTACAGTGGTGGATATGCTTGCAAAGGAAACAGATGTGGTAAAAGCTATGCTAGAGAGCAAGCACACTGTATCTGAAGAGGAGACTGTGCATATTTTATTCCTACATCAGACAGCATTGAGTACTTGTGTAGATATCAATAAATTGTTAGTGGAACGATTACAATTAATGGTACCTCGCCTCGAAGGGTTACGAGAAGATGTGATGAAAGTACAGGTTCATTCTGTAACAAATGATGTAGAAGAACGTAGAAAGCGATTGCAAGAATTACGTCAACAAGCGAAAATAGAAGATGTAACAGATTACGTGGATTTAGAAGGGCAATATCGTCATGCTTATGATGAGGAAGGAAACCACATCGGAACTCAAGAAGGGGGCGATGGTGGTAACCGTAAAAGTTTGACTGCCATTTTGGTTGTAACAGCGATAGTGATTGCTATCTTTGCTGCATATGTATATATGAAATAGGAGGATTTAACCATGACATTACAAGAGATTATGAACAAATATCCAATTACTGTTGGTAAAGATGAACAAATTACAAATGTAGCTAAATTGATGGTAAAACACAATTTAACAGCCATTGCTGTCGTAGATGAAGAGAATAAATTAATCGGTATTGTGTCGGAAGGGGATTTGTTGTATAAAAAAGTTCGTCCTCATGCGCCACATTATATCAATATCTTAGGTGCTAATATTTATTATGGTGGCATCGGTGAATACGATGGACAATTTAAAAAATTAATGGCTACTCATGTTGAAGAAATCATGACTACAGAAGTGATTACTGCCTATGCAGATGCAGAAGTAGAAGTGACTGTAGGAGCTATGGTAGAAAAGCATTTAAAAAACTTACCAGTTGTTGATGATGCATATCATCTAGTTGGTATGGTAAGCCGTCATGATATTATGAAACTTATTGCTGAAGAACAAGGTAAATAGGGAAATAATTGCACTATTGACAACTTTATGATAATATTAAGAATGCAATATTAAAACTTATAATTTGGGTGTACTATACCCTAAGGAGGAAATAGTTTCATGAAAGCAACTGTAACTGCTGTTGATCAGCACAAGGTATCTATTACAATCGAAATTCCAGCGGAAGATGTGAAAAAAGGCTTTGCACAAGCTGTAAAACGCATCGCTGGTCAAGTTAATATTCCAGGCTTCCGTAAAGGTAAAGCACCTCGTAAAATTTTGGAAATGAACTATGGTAAAGAAGCTATCGCTGAAGAAGCGTTTGAATTATTAGCAGGTCGTGCTTATACAGAAGCACTTCGTGAAAATGAAATTATTCCTGTTAGTGAGCCAGAAATCGATCGTGAACAATTCGAAGAAGGTAAAGATTTGATTTTCAAGGCTACAGTAGTTAAACAACCAGAAGTTACATTAGGCGACTACAAAGGCTTAGAAGTAGAAAAACAAGATGCTACTGTTACTGACGAACAAGTAGAAGAACAATTAAATAATATCCGTAGCCAACAAGCTAAAATGGTAGCAGCCCCAGCAGATGCAACTGTACAAAAGGATGATTTTGCAACAATCGATTTTAAAGGTTTCATCGATGGTGAAGCATTTGATGGTGGTGAAGGTAAATCCTACCCATTACAAATCGGATCTGGCAGCTTCATCCCTGGCTTTGAAGATCAATTAATCGGTCACAAAGCTGGTGAGGATGTGACTGTCACTGTTTCTTTCCCAGAAGACTATTTCGTAGCAGAATTAGCTGGTAAAGAAGCAAAATTTGAATGTCATATCCATGATATTAAACGTAAAGAATTGCCTGAAATCACTGATGAATTCGTACGTTCCGTATCTGTAGGTCAAGGTAAAACTGAACCAGCATACAATACAGCAGAAGAATTCAAAGCAGATCTTCGCAAACGTATGGAAGATGATGCTGCACGTCGCGCTATTGACGCATACAATGCAGGTTTAGTGGAACTAGCTGTTAAAAATGCAACAGTAGATATTCCTGAAATCATGATTGAAGACCGTGCTGAGCAAATGGTTCAAGAATTAGCAATGAATCTTGAAGGCCGTGGTTTGAAATTGGAAGACTACTTAAAATTCTCTAACAAAACTATCGAAGCATTACGTGAAGAAAATAAAGCCGCAGCAGCTGAAAACGTTCGCGCTGACTTAGTATTAGATGAAATTGCAAAAGCAGAAAACGTTCAAGTTACTCCAGAAGATATGAACTATGAAATCTTTGCTATGTCCCAACAATTTGGTGCTGACCCTAAAGAAGTATACGATATCATTGTAAAAGAAGGTCGTGTATCTATGTTAGCAAGTTCTGTAGCACGTAAAAAAGCAGCTCGTTTCATCATAGAGAATGCTAAAGGTGCTGAAAAAGCTGAATAATTGCTAATGCAGGTACATGTATAAGAGGTGTTAGATGTCTATGTATGTGCCAATCGTAGTAGAGCAAACTGGTCGTGGTGAGCGATCCTACGATATTTATTCTCGTCTATTGAAAGATCGAATTATTCTATTAAGTGGCCCCATTGATGATACGGTAGCAAATAGTATCGTAGCGCAATTGCTGTTCTTAGAATCTGAAGATCCAGATAAAGATATTCATTTATACATCAATAGCCCAGGTGGTGTGGTAACAGCAGGTATGGCGATTTACGATACTATGCAGTACATTAAACCTGATGTGTCTACAATCTGTGTAGGCTCAGCGGCTAGTATGGGTTCATTGTTGCTCACAGCGGGAGCACCTGGTAAACGCTATGCATTGCCTCACTCTCGTATTATGATTCACCAACCATTGGGCGGTGTCCAAGGGCAAGCTTCTGAAATTGAAATTCATGCTCGTGAGATATTGCGTTTGCGAGAAGAATTGAATGGCGTGTTAGCACATCATACAGGTCAGCCTATTGAGGTGATTGCACAAGATACAGATCGTGATAATTTCATGTCTGCAGAAGATGCAAAACGATATGGCTTAATTGATGAAGTGTTAACTCGTCCATCTTCAACAGAAAAATAAGGAGACAGGGGTTTGAATAAAGACGATAAAGAAAGACGTTGTAATTTTTGTGGTAGAGCAGAAACAGAAGTCGAACGATTAATAGCGGGCCCTAATGTATTCATTTGTAATGAATGCATTGATGTATGCCAACATATTATTGAGGAAGACAAAATTGAAGAACTACCGGAGACGTTTGATTTAAACGATATCCCGACTCCAAAAGAGATTAAAGCTCATCTTGATCAATACGTAATTGGTCAAGATGACGCTAAAGTTTCCTTGGCTGTAGCCGTATATAATCATTACAAACGTTTGCAACATGATAATGTCATCGATGATGTGGAACTACAAAAGTCCAATGTATTATTTATTGGACCTACTGGTAGTGGTAAAACATTATTGGCTCAAACATTAGCAAAAATGTTACAAGTACCATTTGCTATGGCAGATGCTACTAGTTTGACAGAGGCAGGCTATGTAGGGGAAGATGTAGAGAATATTCTTCTTAAACTGATCCAAGCTGCCGACCATGATATAGAGCTAGCTGAACGCGGTATCATCTACATTGATGAAATCGATAAAATTGCTCGCAAATCAGAAAATCCGTCCATTACTCGTGATGTATCTGGTGAAGGGGTACAACAAGCATTACTGAAAATCCTAGAAGGAACAGTAGCCTCTGTGCCACCACAAGGGGGACGGAAACATCCAAATCAAGAGATGTTACACTTAGATACAACAAATATCTTGTTTATTTGCGGTGGTGCTTTCGATGGCATGGAAAAAGTGATCACGAAACGAACTGCGAAAAAAACATTAGGTTTTGGTGCAGACATTCAAAAGAAAGAGGAACAAGATGTAGCCTCTATTTTAAAAGAAGTCGTACCAGAAGATTTACAAAAATTCGGATTAATTCCTGAATTTATCGGACGATTGCCAGTGATGGTTACGCTCAGCCCACTTGATGAAGAGGCATTAATTAAAATTTTGACAGAGCCTAAAAATGCATTGACTAAGCAATACGAAAAAATGCTGTCTTTAGATGATGTAAAATTAGTCTTTGAATCAGATGCACTCCGTGAGATTGCGAAAGAAGCCTTAGAACGCAATACGGGAGCACGCGGATTACGGGCCATTATCGAAAAAGTTATGAAACGTGTGATGTATGAAGTACCATCTATGAAAGATGTAAAAGAATGCATCGTAACAGATAAAGCGGTTCGTGGCGAAGAAGAGCCAATACTCAATAAATGAGTCCACGCTGAAGAAATCAGATAGTAAAGGCAAAGAAACTCATTTCATAGGCGGAATGGGTTTCTTTTTATCATATAGTACTGGGGGTTCAATGGAAACTAAACCTATGACATTACCGATGGTTCCCTTACGTGGAATGGTCGTATTTCCCAAAGTAGTAACACAATTAGATATTGGTCGTACTACATCTGTACAAGCTGTAAAGGCAGCTATGGATAAAGATCAATATTTAGTGGTATCTACTCAAAAAGATGAAAGTATCGAAAGTCCTACATTAGAAGAGTTAGGTCGTGTAGGGACAATTGTTAAAATAAATCAAATGCTTCGTTTGCCAGGTGGTGTAGTTCGTATTTTAGTAGAAGGTGTGACACGTGTTAACATTGATACTATTCTAAGTACTGAACCTTTTTACGAAGCCGTTGTAACACCATTAGAGGTTATTCATGAAGACCCAATGGAAGAAGAAGCATATCGTCGCATTTTGCAATCTAAATTTGCTCAATGGGTAGAGGTTATTAAACCAACAACAGATGAAGGATTGGACCAAGTATTAGGCAGTGCTGATGCTAGTGAATGGGCAGATCAGGTAGCCTTTCTTGTACCTATCCAAACAAAGGTGCGTCAAAGCATTTTAGAAGAGTTATCTGTTAGCCGTAGATTGAATATGGTAGTTGGTGTATTAAATACAGAACTGCAAATCAATGATATGGAAAACTCTATCAATAACCAAGTTCGTCAATCTATGGAAAAAGCACAAAAAGAATATTTCTTGCGTGAAAAGATTCGTATTATCCATGATGAATTAGGTGATAAAATGGATCCTGATCAAGAGGCAGAAGAGTTACGAGAAGAGCTGGCGAAATTAGAGTTGCCAGAAGATATCCATAGTCGTATCGACAAAGAGATTACGCGCTATAGTCGTATGCCACAAATGATGCCAGAATCCAATATTTTGCGTAATTATATTGATTGGTTATTGCAGCTCCCTTGGAATACCCTGTCTGAGGATCGCTTGGAATTGAAAGAAGCCAGCGAGGTGCTTGATGGTGACCATTATGGTTTAGAAAAAATCAAGAAACGGATTCTAGAATTTTTGGCAGTGCGCAAGTTATCTGGCAAACAAGGCGGTTCTATTTTGTGTTTAGTAGGGCCTCCAGGGGTGGGTAAAACATCCTTGGCAAGTTCTATTGCAAAAGCAATGAATCGTAAGTTTATCCGTGCTTCCTTAGGTGGTGTTCGAGATGAAGCTGAAATTCGTGGGCATCGTCGTACCTATGTAGGAGCCTTGCCAGGTCGTATGATTCAAGGACTAAAGAATGCTGGTACTCGAAACCCTGTATTCTTGCTTGATGAAATTGATAAGTTAGCATCTGATTATAAAGGGGATCCATCTTCTGCCTTATTAGAGGTGTTGGACCCTGAACAAAACAGTACATTCAGTGACCATTACATTGAAATTCCATTTGACTTCTCTGATGTATTTTGGATTACCACTGCTAATGTAGCAGGGAATATTCCTAGACCATTATTGGATCGTATGGAAATCATCGAGCTCAGCAGCTATACAGAGGAAGAAAAACTAGAAATTGCTAAACGCTACTTAGTGCCAAAACAAATTGAAAAACATGGTTTACAAGAGCAAGGAGTGAAACTATCCGATGCCGTGTTAAAACGTGTGATTTCAGAATACACTCGTGAAGCTGGTGTACGTACCCTAGAAAAAACAATTGCTAAAATTTGCCGTAAATTGGCATTTGCTGTGGTTACAGAAGGTGAAAAAGCACCAAAAGTAACGATAAAGAATTTGGAAGATTATTTAGGTACCCCTAAATTTGTAGAAGAGTCTCGTGAAAAACAAGCTCAAGCAGGTCTTGTATATGGTCTTGCTTGGACCTCTGTAGGTGGCGTGGTATTGCCATGTGAAGCGACAACTATGCAAGGCACAGGGAAATTAAATTTAACCGGTAGTTTAGGCAAAGTGATGCAAGAATCTGGTCAAGCGGCTATGTCCTACATTCGTCATCGTCAAAAAGAATTGAAATTGCCAGAAAAATTCCATAAGGAACTGGATATTCATGTGCACTTACCAGAAGGGGCTACGCCTAAAGATGGCCCATCTGCAGGGATTACGATGACCTTGGCTATTGTATCTGCGTTAACCGGTAGAAAAGTACGATCTGATATTGCCATGACAGGTGAAATTACTTTACGTGGTAGAGTCTTGCCAATCGGTGGTTTAAAAGAAAAATTATTAGCTGCACTTCGCTATGGAGTGAAAGAAGTGCTTATTCCTGAAGGTAATAAAAAGGATATTCAAGACTTACCAGATATCGTAAAAGAAGGATTGCTTATTACTCCTGTAAAAACGATGGAACAAGTATTAGAAAAGGCATTACTATGAAGAAAAAACCAGCAGTAAAACGCCATCCAAAACCAGTGTATACTAGAAAAGAGATAACAGGTCCACGCATCATCGCAGCAAAATATATAGCGTCTGCGGTGAAGGCGGATCAATACCCAGAAGGTGATACCATTGAAATCGCCTTCTTGGGACGATCCAATGTGGGAAAATCTTCTTTGATTAACTCTTTATGTAATTATAGAGGATTAGCACTGGTCAGTGGTACGCCGGGTAAAACGAAAACGATCAACTTTTTTAGTATAGAATCAAAAGAAGATTTACCAGATGATATGGAACGTCGTTTTGATTGGTTCTTAGTGGATTTGCCAGGGTATGGATATGCTAAAACAGGTGGCTCCAATACGAATATTTGGTCTTCTTTTATTGCTAATTACATTTTACAAAGCGAACGGATGATGCTACTTTGTTTACTCATTGATGGGCGTCATCCAGAGTTGCCCATTGACCAGGAGGCCTTTGATTGGTTGCAATCACACGGAGTACCTTTACAAATTGTGGTAACAAAAGCGGATAAGTTAAAAATGAATGAGCGACAAAAACAGTTAAAAACTATTGAAGAGCGATACCCAACAGGGTATCCACCAATTTTGTACAGCTCTTTAAAGCATACAGGTCGTGATCGTTTATTAGCACGTATTAATGCAGTCTTATTGGGGGAAGAGGAATGAGTATTCTTACAGATGCACAAATGAAACTGCGCGTATCTAAAGATTTAGAGCGTGTAGAAACATATTTGCAACAATCTCTACAAACTGGTGCAGAAGATTTTAATGCACTCATTCGTCCTCTTTCCGCAGGGGGCGGCAAGCGATTACGGGCGCAATTGTGTTTGTTGATTGCTTTGAGTGGAGATTCTAATCAAGAAGATAGAGTGCGTATGGCGGCAGCTATTGAGATGCTGCACTTGGCTACACTCATTCATGATGATGTGTTAGACCAAGCAGAAGTACGCCGAGGAGTTACGTCTATTCATTGCACAAAAGGCAATAAAGTGGCGATTCTTAGTGGAGACTATTTATTTGCTAAAGCATTTGGTATTGTAGCTGAAATCGGGTCCATTCCATGTTTAACCATTTTTTCTGAAATTATTTCTGCCTTGGTAGAAGGCGAATTTATGCAAATGGAAGATGTGTACCGATTAGATCAAGGTACAGAAAGATACCTACTAAAAACACAAAAGAAAACAGCAGATTTCATTGAAGGTTGCTTAGCATTAGGTGGCATTCTTGGTGGATGGTCAGAGGAGCATATTTCATTATTGCGCACCTATGGTCATGGTTTAGGCATGGCTTTCCAAATTACTGATGACGTAATGGACTATCGTGAGCAAACAGTCACTACAGGTAAGCCAGTCGGTAAAGATGTAAAAGAAGGTATTTTGACCTATCCTTTATTGTCTGTCGTAACTCCTGACAATACAACGCATGTAACGAATATGATTGAAGACATTCGCAATGGAAAAGATACAAAGGAATTGATGGAGTATGTGACGGCTAAAGGTGGTATCGATCAAGCCTTAGCTCTTGAGGCAACATATCGTAAACAAGCGGAGACAGCCCTACAACAACTACCATCTTTCAAAGGAAAAGATATTTTGCAAACTGTTCTTGAGAAATTGTCGAACCGTAAGGTGTAGTATGAAAGAATTTCAAGTAAAAAACTTTGAAATGAGTGCCAAACGTCCATCCTTGAATAGTGTCATAGAACAAAGAAAGCGTCTTGCTCAACAACAGGTAGAGCAAGACGCCTTGTTGCAACAGGATACCTATACAGAAACAGAAGCGAAACTTATGCAAGAGGCGTCCTCCATGTCTGTGGTGGATCACTTAAGTGAACTTCGCACACGTTTAGTAATCGCTATAGTGGCAATTATTATAGGTACCTTGGGGGCGTACTATTATGTGGAAGATATTCTGCAAATTTTAGTGGCACCAGCAGGAAAATTATATTATACAAAACCAACAGAAGCCTTTTTTACATATATGAAGATTTCCTTAGTAGCAGGTTGTATTGTATCTAGTCCTGTATGGTTTTATCAGATTTGGGCTTTCATTGTACCGGCCTTGTCGAAAGGCGAGAAGAAGGTCACTTTTATGGTGGTGCCTACAGCGGTGGTCTTATTTGTGGTAGGTGTACTATTTTCATATTACTTAGTATTGCCTATGGCTATTCAGTTTTTTATTGGCTTTGGTACAGATGAATTACAACCATTATTTTCTATAGGGCAATATATCGATTTTGTGATTGCCTTTATTTTACCCTTCGGAATTACGTTTGAACTGCCGCTTATTTTGATTGCTTTGGGTGTACTGGGTATTCTTTCATCTGATCGATTACGGGAATATAGGAAAATGTTTATTCTCTTGGCTTTTATTATCGGTGCAGCTATTTCTCCGACCCCAGATATGTTATCACAAACTATGATTGCGGGACCTATGATTTTACTCTATGAAATTAGTTATGGTGTATTACGATATATTGTAAAAGTATGAGCATTTGGTTCATATTATGTTCATAATTATAGTGTATACTGATTCAGAGACTAATTAGTGTATATAAAGGATGTAATATGAGACGAAAAATAATCATAGGTATCCTGAGTATTTGTGCTATTATATCTGCTGCAGTAGGCACATGGTATTGGTATAATGCCAAGCAAAATAGTATATCTATGGAGTCCACATCGATGGATGCGGACACTGTTAAGCTAAAAAAGGTGGCTTTACCAGAAACAAAAGTTGTGCCCACAACAGATAAGGTAGAAGCTAATGATGGACCTGACCCTATTATGGTAGATGCCAAAGGGGCAGTTAATCTGTATAAAAAACAATATCCAACGGCGCAAATTAAAGGGATAACCTTTGCAGAACAAGATGGACGCAAAAGCTACGAAGTAGCAGGTGTTTCTTCGGAGGCTGGTCATAGTGTGATGATTGATGCAACCACTGGCCAAGTTCTAAGTGCAGAAGTAGATACAGCACCAGAAAATTTAAAAGAATCTACAGCTATCGACTTAGGAAATGTAATTAATCCTGATGAGGCAAAGCAAGTGGCTATTACTATTTTAGGTAGTAGTGCTCGTCTAATACGATGGGAACTTGAAACAAAAGAATATGTGGCTAGATACCATATGGTATTAGATGTGAACGGTGACATTATGCATGTTGTTATTGATGCTAATTCCAGTCAGGTAATCGAAGTGACTAAAGAAGGATAAAAGCTATTCAATCCAAAAAGGTTGAATAGCTTTTTTGTGTTATTTCTATTGTAATAATGGATCTACCATACCATTATCAGTGAAAGCTTGTTCTCTATCACGGCATGTGCCACATGTATGGCATGGGGTAGAGCCGCCTTCATAACAAGACCAGGTAAGGTGGTAAGGAACCTGTAAACGCAATCCTTCTTGTATGACTTGGGATTTGTTCATATCATTGAGAGGAGCATAGAGGCGCACTTTGTTATAAGAACCGATGTAAATGGCTTCATTCATATGATGGTTGAAGTCAGGTCGACAGTCTGGGTACGCATTGCCTGCAGCATCATCAGCATGGGCGCCGATATAGATGGTCACTTCTTCCTCTGGATATAGACTGAGAGCTAGACTAGCCGCCATGGATAAGATTAAGCCATTTCGGAACGGCACATAGGTGGATACTGAGCCGGTTTGGGCAATTTGTTCACCATAGGTACGGTGATCGATGCTTTCAGTAGAAGAAGATAAGAGGGACGAGTTGGAATAGGACATTACCTGAGTCAGGTCCAGTTCATAATGAGGAATACCATAATAGTTGGCAATGGCTTTGGCGGAATCTAATTCTTTTTTATGCTTTTGCCCATACCAAATGGACAAGGCGCTCACATTGTCTGAGCCAAGGGCGTCGATGGCCATAGCTAAGCAAGTGGTGGAATCTACCCCGCCACTGGATAATACTAATGCTTTCATAGGAAACCTTTCATGGAAATAAAAAAATTATAAGTGAGTACTGACATAGAACAGATGATGTACTATAATAGTAAGGATAAGATTGTTATAAAAGGAGATAGTATGCGTTTACGTAGAAAACCATGGATTGATGAAGCAATCCTAGAATATAATACATATACTGTACTAGAGAATCACGAAGTTTTCAAGGGAAAATGGCGTGAAAGTTTTGCAGATCCATCTAAACCTTTATATATGGAATTAGGGACGGGAAAAGGCAAGTTCATTGCTGGTATGTGTGAAGCCCATCCAGAAGCAAATTTTGTGGGCTTTGAAGTGCAAATTGGAGTGCTATACTATGCCGCTCAAAAGTTATTTGAACAACAAGCTGAGAATGGTAAAGTGAGCTTATTTGATATTGCGGGGATTGAAGAAGTAGTAGCACCAGGAGAGGTAGACCGGTTCTATATTAACTTCTGTGATCCATGGCCAAAAGCTAAGCATGCGAAACGTAGATTGACCTATCACACCTTCTTAGATCGATATGCACGATTATTGAAGGAAAATGGAGAAATCCACTTTAAAACAGATAATGAAGGCTTGTTTATGTTCTCTTTGGAGGAGTTTGAAAACTCTGGTTGGACATTAAAAAATGTAAGTTATGACTTACATAGTACGGATATGCCTAATGTGCGCACAGAATATGAGGAAAAATTTAGTGCCAAAGGGCAGCCAATTTTCCGCTTAGAGGCTATTAAGCCAGCTAAAGGAAGTGATACGACAGATGCAGGAAAATAGTCATACTTCATCTAAGCCATCATCTAGTGTATGGCAAAATATTCGATCTTTTTATCGTAGTATTATTAAGCATGATGGACAAGGTATATTAGTGCCTCTTTTTGGGATTATTTTAATAGGATTTTTTAATGGTTACAGTGCTACCTATACTACGACCCTACAAGGGGGAGATAATTGGAAACCATTTTGGTTCTTATTAGGTAAACAACTAGTCTTTCTAGGGGCTGGTATTCTTGTAGCCTGGAGATTCTATTTGTTTGATTACCGTAAATGGGCAGACTCAAAGGTACAACTAAAGATGTTTTTGTTTTTACTTTTTTTGTTGCTCATTGTATTTTTACCCTTCTTAGGGCATGGCGCTAATGGTGCGCGACGTTGGATTGGATTGCCTTATGGAATGACATTACAGCCATCTGAATTTGCTAAACTAGCAGCTATTATTTGGGCGGCCTATAGTATTGATAGACATGTGAAAAAGCATGGGAGAATGTACTTGTATGAATATTATGATTGGGGTGGGAATACACGGTTACATGGACTTTGGAGTTGGTGGAATCGTGTCATAGGAAAACTAAATGCCCTGTGGAAGGCCCTGCGAGGTACACCGGGGATATTTCACCCTAACTTATTAGTGCCAGCTGTATTTACAGTTCCTTTTGTGTATGCTTTCATTACTATGTTTCAACCAGATATGGGAACAGCTGTATTAATTTTCAGTTTTCCCGTGATCATGACCTTTTGCGTAGGCTATTATAAAGGGCATAGGAAATATCTAGGTATAGCATTTGGTGTTGTACTAGCTATTGCGTATCCCTTAATTGCTTTTGTGTCCTATCGACTGGATCGGGTTCGTGCCTATTATGATCCATGGTCAGATACTACAGCTAATGGATATCAAGTGACACAGAGCATACTGAGTGTGTCGATTGGTGGATTTTGGGGCGAAGGCTTTACAAAGGGAATTTCCAAATATAATTATTTGCCAGAGGCTCATACAGACTTTGCTTTTTCTATTTTCTCACAAGAATTTGGCTTATTAGGTGTGTGCTTGGTTATCTTTTTATTTCTTTGGTTTACAAAATATGGACTTTCCATTGCTCGTCAATCTAGAGATTTATTAGGTCAAGTATTAGCGGTAGGTCTTACATTTTTTATTACAATTCAAGCATTTTTTAATATTGCTATGGTGGTGGGAATGCTACCAGTAACTGGGGTACCTTTACCATTTATCAGTTATGGGGGATCCTCTTTGGTGACAAATTTTGCTGTCATAGGAATATTATTAAATATTGCGCGCCGTAATGAATATGCACGCAAACAAATAGGAACGACACGTCATTTGCCGTCCATTGGCGAAGAAACGCGCCATCGTTTTCAACCTAAGTCTTAATGTTTTAAGTGTGATTCACACAGAAAGAGATGCACCATGAAAGATTTTATTGATGTTCACGAACGCCCGTCTTTCGCTAAGTTATTGCCACTTAGTTTTCAGCATTTATTTGCTATGTTTGGGGCTACTGTATTAGTACCATTCTTATTGAAAGTTGACCCAGCGACGTCCCTGTTCATGAACGGTATTGGAACTATTTTATACGTATTAATTTGTCAAGGAAAGATTCCTTCCTATTTAGGTTCTAGCTTTGCTTTCATTGGACCAGTAGGTGCTGTGGTAGCCTCTGGCATGACCTATGGAGCAGCACAAGGTGGTTTTATTGCCTTTGGTGTGTCTTTTATGCTATTGGCTTTGTTAGTTAAATTCATTGGTATTAAATGGATTGATGTATTATTCCCTCCTGCCGCAATGGGCGCGATTGTTGCGGTTATCGGTTTAGAAGTTGCCCCTGTAGCTATGGGTATGGCAGGTATCATTGGAGATCAATGGCAAAGCTTTGGCATGACTCATGAGCAAGCGTTATTTTTATCCTTATTTTCCTTATCTGTGACAATCTTGGGCACCGTATTATTCCGTGGATTCTTTGCAGTGATTCCAGTATTAATTGGTGTGGTATCTGGCTATGTAGCTGCTGCAATCATGGGAGTAGTAGATTTCGCAAGCGTAGCCAATGCTCCTTGGTTTGCATTCCCTCAATTCTATGAGCCAGAATTTAATATCAATGCTATCCTAATGGTTATGCCAGCTTTATTCGTAGTATTTGCAGAACATGTGGGTCATATTGTAGTAACAAGTAATATCATTGGTCGTGATTTAATGAAAGATCCAGGATTGAGCCGTTCTTTATTTGCAGATGGTTTATCTAATGTGTTATCCGGTTTATTTGGTGCTACACCGAATACAACATATGGAGAAAATATCGGTGTTATGGCGATTACACGTGTATTCAGTACCTTCGTTATTGCTGGTGCAGCAGTACTTGCTATCTTGTTCTCCTTCGTTGGTAAAGTTGCAGCTTTAATTCATGCCATTCCAGTTCCAGTTATGGGTGGTGTAAGTATTTTACTATTCGGTATCATCGCTGCTTCTGGTTTACGTATGTTGGTAGAACGCAAAGTGGATTATACAAAATCTTCTAATCTAATTTTAACCTCTGTAGTACTAGTTATCGGCTTGAGCGGTGCTAAATTAGCGATCGGCCCAGTGGTATTGCAAGGTATGGGATTGGCAACAGTAACTGCCATCTTATTGAGCGTTATCTTTGCTATCTTCCGTAAAACAGGACTTGGAAATGCGGAACTCAAAGACTAATCTTGCTCCCCTATGTAGCCTGTGGCGTTATTAATTGAATATGATAAAAAGGAAGAGCACGGTATACTCCTCACAAACGGTATTTCATAATGTTTGTTCGGAGCACACCGTGCTCTTCTTGTGTTTGTGTCATGTAGATAGTAAGGGTCGCCACGAGGCTACTACGCATAACTGCGATTCTACGGGGGAAAGAGCACGGCACATTCTTTCAGAAACGGTATTTCATAATGTTTCTTCAGGAACATGCCGTGCTCTTTTAGGGCATATGTAATTATGATATAAATGAACGTGACATTATCATAGTTTGTTTACAGCACACCGTGCTCTTCTTGAGTTTATGTAATGTAGATAGTAAGGAGCGCCACAGGGCTACTACGCAGAACTGCGATTCTACGGGGAAATAAAAAAGCTGTTATCATGTTGATAACAGCTTATTGTGGCGGAGAGGGTGGGATTCGAACCCACGGCCCCTTGCGGAGTCACTGGTTTTCAAGACCAGCTCCTTAAACCACTCGGACACCTCTCCAAATATAAAAACTAGATATAGTCTATCATTGAACTAGACCTTTTGTCAATCAGAATATGATGTATATTTGTAGTGCTTATTTTAGAAGAGT
Source organism: Veillonella sp. CHU594 (assembly GCF_003992265.1). NCBI lineage: Bacteria > Bacillati > Bacillota > Negativicutes > Veillonellales > Veillonellaceae > Veillonella > Veillonella sp. CHU594. The sequence goes on along the minus strand of NZ_RQVB01000007.1, from coordinate 58,085 downwards.
TTTTTCAAATATTCTGAAGAATAGGTGTTATGAGATACGCATGAATTATTGTAGTATGCTGTCATGCTAGCTTTACACCATAGAATCAGTCAAAGTATAATTAAAGAATAAAGATGTGAATTTAAGGTGCATATGTTATAATTTTATGCAGATTAGATCTGTATAAATAGGTTTGTGGTATTCCATAGGAGGTATTACATGAAAAAAGGGTTTACTCTTACACAAACAGGTATACTGCTGACTTTGTGGTTAACTTTTTTGTTAAGTTTTGTGATGCGCTTATCATGGTCATCGTTGATGCCAATTGTAAATGAGGCCTTACATTTTACAGCGCAACAAGGAACGTCGTATTTGACGGCTTTTTATTTTGGTTATGCATTGACTGTATTACCAGGAGGTCTGTTAGCGGATCGATTTGGCTATCGTAAATCTATCTTAGGTAGTTTAGTGGCTATGGCTATTGTAACGGGGCTTATGAGTACTGTGCAAAGTTATGAATATGGCTTAGTGTTGCGCTTCTTATTAGGTATTGTATCAGGCCCTGTACAATCTGCTTGTTTGAAAGCTATTGGAGAGCATTTCAGTGCAGAACAACGTGGTACCGCTGTAGGTATTTTCATGAGTTGTACATCATTTGGGATTACCGTGGTTAACGGATATGCACCATTTGTGGCTGTTCATTACGGATGGCAAATGGCATTTTTAATTACCGCTTTATTGCCATTACTAGTATTCTTTTTAGCTTTGTTTACGGTGAAAGAAGTACAAGCTTTCAGAAAGAACCATACAGTAGAAGTACAAGGAACAGAGCCACGGTGCATGTCATTAGCACAAAGCTTACGTTTTGTAGGAACAAACCGCAACATTTTATTGTTAGCAGTGATGGGATTTTTCGCAACAGGCACTACTTGGGGTGTTACCACTTGGGCTAACTTGTATTTAGTGAAACAATTGCATGTGACACCTATCTTTGCAGGCGCTATTATGAGTATTTACGGTATTGCAGCAGTGATTGCCAAACCGACTATCGGATTCATTTCAGATAGAATTTCTTTACCACGAAACTATTTAGCGGCCATCGTTATGTTTTTGTTCTCTCCAGCTTTGCTAATCTTTGCGAACACAACCAATCCAGATATGTTATACATTACAGCCCCTCTATTAGGTATGGGAGCATTTATGTATAGCCCATTAACCAATGCTATCATTATCCAAGCAGCACCACCAGAACTAAGAGGTACCACAGCAGGGTTCGTAAATCTATTTAACCAAATTGGCGCACTCACAGCACCTATCATTTTGTCCACAGTATTAACAGCTACTGGCAATTACCAAACAGCCTTAATGGCATTGTCCATCTCCCCAATTATTGGAGCTATTTTATTGTCATTAATTCGACTAAAATAAGAATATACGCTTTTATGAGGTACTCCTTATAACTTTGAGGAACATAATGTAAAAGTGGCATGTCCAAAGAACACCATAAAGATATTATCGTGACGCAAGTTTCATTTGCGAAGATTCAGATTTTGTGAGACAATAAGAGTAAAGAAAAGGAATTTTCAAGTCTATGTCGAATTATAGTGATATAGGCAAGTTACATAGTAGCACAGTGACAATATGGAGGAGGTCTTACTATGGTGGAATATAAAAAAATAATTGTTCCTGCAGATGGATCGGAAAATGGTAAAAGAGCGTTAGAACATGCATTGGCAATTGTTAAACGTAATGATGCGGAATTGATTTTAGTGCACGTAGCAAACATTGTATCCGCAATTTCTAATTTTGACCAAACTCCAATCAGTGGTGGTTATGTATCTGAACAAATTGCTGAAGATATGGAAGAAACAGGTAAAAAAATCTTGAGCGAAGTAGCAGAAGAGGTACCAGCTGATATGAAAGTTAAATGCGTCTTTGAAGTAGGGTCTCCTGGACCTGCTGTATTAGCGGTAGCTAAAAAATATGATGCAGACTTAATTGTTATGGGGAGCCGTGGATTGGGACCTTTAAAAGGTTTATTTATGGGTAGTGTAAGTAGTTATGTAACTAGTCATTCCACATGTCCAGTATTGATTGTTAAATAATAGGATATAAGGCTTTGTTCTCTGAGCAAAGCCTTTTTTTATGGAGAGGCATATGAATGTAAAACATATACATTGGTTGCACAAAGAGCTTGACCAATGGAAAGAAGAGGGAATTATTTCAGAAGAACAGAGCCATCAGCTACAAGCAAAGTACGGTTTTATCCCTAAAGAGGGCCCATCTTGGACACGATTAATTACAGTTTTAGCTGGAGCTATACTTATTTTGTTGGGAATTATTTTGCTTTTTGCGGGATACTGGTATGGTTTTTCACCTAATGGACGATTTGATTGGTCCTTGGCAATCTTGTTATTAGCTATTGCTGTGGTCGGTGGTGGTGTATGGAAAGCAAAGCCAGCTAGCATGATAGCAGAAAGCATTACTGTTATTTATATGGGACTGTTGACAGCCACTACTTTGTTGGTAGCAGATACTTTCTATACAGGCGAGCATATGGGGCTATATGTGCTTATCATTCTTTGCTGTGCCTTGCCGATTATTTATGTCTTGGATTCGGCTCTAGGTATGATTTTGTATCTTATTGGTGTATTGGGGTGGAGTTTTTCTAGCCATCCTTTAAATACTTGGGTAGGGCCTGTAGCAGTGGGAGGACTTTTATTAGTAGCAGTACCATACTATATCCGTAGATTTGGTAAGTATCAAGGGTCGAAAGATTCCTTGTTAGTATCTGTATCTTGGGCCTTTATTGGTGCCATTTTTGGTGAAGTATTCTTCATCTTATCCACCTATGAGCCACAAATGAATTTATTTTTTATTAGTGTATTGGGCGCCGTTACCTACGGCTTAGGAACATTAGAAAAGAAAATTGCCCTCTTAGCACTTCCTTGTAAAGGCGTAGGTGCCATTGCTCTGTTGTACACCATTGTGGAAGGTACTTACATTAGTACATGGATGCGCATTGGTGAAAGCACCATGGCATGGTGGCTATGGTTTTGCATGGTATTGAGCTTAGGCATAGCAGTTCTTGTATTGCGTCGTTTAGTATTAGCTAAGCGTATTGAAAGCACTATCGGATTGATTCCTTTTGTAATCTTTGGATGCTATGTGGTCACTGTCTCTGGGGCGACACCTATTTTGACGTCCATCCTATTTAATGCATATATTTTAGTAGCAGCTTTAGGGACTTTTATTCGTGGCACCTTGGTGAAAAAGGTGAGCTTATTGAATAGTAGTATTTTGACGCTAATTGCTATGTTTGGTGCTCGATTCTTTGATCCTAGCTTTACTTTTGTGGAGCGAGGTGTATCGTTCTTAGTGTTAGGGGGCATTGTATTAGGTATCAATGCCTTATATTTATGGCGTAAACGACTACAAAGGGTTAAGGTAAATCAGCGTGTTCGACAAGCTCGTCGTCAGTCAACAGATCCAACAGTGGAGGAATTCACGTTAGGAGAGCAAGTTATATCAAAGGACGTGAAAGTAGTAGACTCTGAGGGTGTAGTGAAGGAGGAAGAACGATGAGATATCAAAAATGGATTGTCTTTGCTCTGGCTGCTATCGTTGCCTTGCTAAGTCAATTCTATATTCAACAACGATATACGACCTTGCTACAAGGTGGTGCGGAATACCAATGGCCTGTGAAAGTAAGTCGACATATTGGATGGGTTCCGTCAGATTACTTAGAGATAGAGTTTTTAGGGTCTTATGCGAATTGGGAAGGGAAGCAAACTCCAGAAGTAGGACATGAAGTATATATTGTTGTAACACCTAAACAGTCTGGTGTATTGCAAGTGGTATCCGCCACTGATGAAACTCCAAAAGATCAAGAATACATTCGGGCTAATGTGAAACGATTTGATCATGGTGTAGTGGAGTTTTCAATTCCTTTCAATCGTGTGAAAGTAGACCTTAGCAAGGTAGATAGTAAGTTTTATACCAATTATCGTGGTACTTTAATTGGCACCTTGAAATTACGTGATGGCTATGGAGTCGTCACTGGTGTTTATGCCAAGGGGGTACCATTGGAATTAGCTACGCCAGAGAGCGTAGTGGATCAAGAAAAAGATTCACGAGTTCTTTTGGAAAAAATTGGTGATACAGAACAAGAAAAAGATGATATAATAGTAATACCGAACTCTAATTAGAGGACGGACTACTATATGATAGCGAGGTTAAGATGGAAACAAATCAACAAGAGTTGGAAACACAATTGTTAGCTGAACTATTTAAGGTCCTTGGTGATCCAACGCGGTTGCGTATTGTTAGACATCTGCTTCAGAAAGAAATGTGTGTAACTGAAATTGCAGATGCTATGGATATGGGCCAGTCAGCTATATCTCATCAGTTGCGTGTGTTGCGTCAAGCAAGACTTGTAACATTTAGAAAAGAAGGAAAAACAGCTTGGTATCGCTTAAATGATGACCATGTAATTGTTCTTATTCGTCAAGGATTAGAACACGTGGGACATCAATAAGTGTAGAACATGTAGAAGGGTTGCGAAAGCAGCCCTTTTTGCATGGAAAAACCCTATTCAACATTGTACTGATGTAGTGTTGAATAGGGTTTTATTATTGTATGTTTTTATGTAAGGATGGAATATATCGTAGTAGTTCTTGTGTATGAGTACGTATCTAGAATGCTAGGTTGTCTATCTAAATAGTATTTATACGTTATTTATACAGAATTTATGTAGTGTGCCTGTATAAGCGAATTGACGTATCATAGTATTAGTTATAAGGGAAATACATAGTAGGCCAATAAAATTGCCAGTGGCATGGTGAAAGAAGAAAGAACTGTAGTAGCTAGTACGATTTGCGTAGCTAGTTCTGGATTGTTGTTCATCTCCACTGCCATGAGGGCAGTGTTTACTGCAGATGGGACTGCGTAAGCGATGATAATGCTTTGCGCTGCAATAGCACTTAGTGGTGTGTAGTACATGGTAATAGGAAGTACTACAATTAATGCTAATACAGGACCTGCGATTAACCGCAAGAAAGATGTAATCATTACATCTTTTTTGATAAAGTTCCAAGGTGTTCGATTCAACTGTACTCCTAGAGTCAGCATAGCGGCACCAACAAAGCAGCGCCCAAAAATATCTAAAGGCCCCCATATAATGGTTTGGGTGAAATCGATAGGAATGTAGTAATGAGCTATGATAGATATAGGTACGCAATAAATGATAGGAATATGTAAGATAGTACGTAAAGATTCTGCAGTGGTTAACTTTCCTTTGCCAGCTTGATAGAATCCCAAGGAATTACAGAATACAGTTTGGATAATAAAAGTAGCGATAATAGCGATAACCCCATCATGTAAATAGGGGGTAGATCCATCGATGATGTATGGATCATTGGCAAAGACGAAAGTCCCTAAGGCTACTCCTAAGTTACCAATGTTGGAAAACATCACTGCATTGCGAACAATTTCTGTTTTTCCTAAGTCATAGCCTTGCCATTTTGCTACGATGCCAGCTAGGGCGGAGTTGGCAAATAAGATAATGAAAGCACAGGCGAATATTTCAAAACTTTCATGGGTTAAATTGGTGACATAAAAAGATTTTAGAATATAGGCTGGTAAAAATAAATAAAAATTTAGTTTGCTTAGCGTTCGTAAATCGAGGTGAAACCATCGGTCTAAGAGAACCCCCATCAGTGTGAGTAATAGGATGGGGACGATACTAGTCAGTATGATGTGAAAAAATAATTCCATAATGCATAGCCTCCTTATGTAGTATAGTTGTCACATCTATTGTACCACATGTGACTAAAATTATTTGGCGCAGTGTTGTTTTTCTAGTATAATGAGAATATGTAGTAAGCTTCTAAGTGTATATATTTAAATTAGGGAGGATATCATTATGAAGCGTAATTGGTTAATGGGTTTAGTTATGGCAGGTATGTTAGCCTTAGCTGGCTGCGGTGGACAACAAGGAACAACGACGTCTACAGCACCATCCACGAATGAAACCATCACTGTATCTGCAGCAGCTAGTATGCAAGGAGCATTGGAAGAGTTAAAAGCAGACTATGTGAAAAAACATAACTTAAAACCTGAACAAGTGAATATTGTCTATGCAGGTTCTGGCACTTTACGTCAACAAATTGAAGAGGGTGCGCCATCCAGTATCTTTATTTCTGCGAACAAAAAGAATATGGATCAATTAAATGAAAAAGGTTTAATGGATAATATCCGCCCATTCGTAGCAAACACATTGGTAATGATCGTACCAAAAGGTAAAGAGGCTGTGACATTAGACAATATTGCGAATGCAAAACGCGTAGCTATCGGTACAGTAGAAACAGTGCCAGCTGGTAAATATGCAAAAGAATCTTTAACAAAAGCTAATTTGTGGGATGCAGTAGAACCGAATATTGTATTTGCGAAAGACGTAAAAGCAGTCGGTGCGTATATTGCTGAAGGCGCAGCTGATGTAGGATTTGTATATAAAACTGATGCATTGGCATTGAAAGATAAAGTAGATATTTCTGCAACAGTAGATGCTAAATTACATGCACCAATTGAGTATCCTATCGGTGTGGTGAAAAAGAACCAAAATAAATTAACAGAAGATTTCTATGCGTTCCTAACAAGTAAAGAAGCTAGCGAAGTATTGGCTAAATGGGGATTCGCTGAGCCTACTAAAAAATGATAGCTTTACAGTTATCCATAGAAGTCGCATTCATAGCACTTATAATTAACGCTATTTTCGGGCTAAGTTTGAACTATGTGATGAAACACTATGCCTTTCCAGGGAAATCTTTAATTGATTCCTTTTTTACACTGCCTTTGGTATTACCACCGGTGGTATTAGGCTTTGTGCTACTCATCATATTCACGCCAGGTAATGCCTTTGGCGCTTGGTTAGAATCTCACGGAATTCGTGTGGTATTCTCTAAGATAGGCGCTATTATTGCATCTGCAGTGGTGAGCTTTCCGTTATTTTATCAATCAGTGCGAACAGCCTTAGCTGCCATTGATAGCGATATGGAAGATGTAGCTCGCACCTTGGGAGCCTCCGAATTTCGCGTGTTCTGGTCGATTTCCTTGCCATTGGCGTGGAAAGGAATCCTCAGCGGTTCCATTCTGTGTTTTGCGCGTGGACTTGGTGAATTCGGGGCTACTATTTTGATCGCTGGAAATATTCCAGGTGTGACGAGAACTATGCCATTAGCCATTTATTCTCTCGTAGAATTTGGCGATTATAACGGTGCATTTGAATTAGTGATTTATATTTGTATTTTAACATTGGGGCTTGTGTGGGCCATTCAAGGTCTAACCAAAGGTTCCCTCTTCTCAAATCGGTAAGGAGGTACTATGATTTCCTTTGATATCGTCATAGAACGAGGGACTTTTGTTGTGAAAGCCCAAGGCACATTACAAGAAGGCATTACTACATTGATGGGCCCTTCTGGAAGTGGAAAATCTACATTTTTGAAAGCTTTGTGTGGATTGTTGACGCCAAAAGAAGGTAGGATTACAGCCAATAATGAGGTATGGTTCGAAAAGGGAACAGGCGTACCTACCCAAGAACGACACATTGGCTATATGCCGCAAGGCAATATTGTATTTCCTCATATGACTGTAGAGGAGAATATTCGGTACAGTAAACAAGGTTCTCCAGAGCTATTCGATCATATTGTGGAGCGTTTGCGATTGACACCACATCTTAAGAAGAAAGCCAAAGGCTTATCTGGTGGGGAGCAACAACGGGTGGCCTTAGGACGAGCACTGTACTCAAAACCAGTATTACTTATCCTAGACGAACCGCTTACGGCGTTAGATGTGAACTTACGTGCTCAGTTGCAACAAGATTTAGTAGCTATTATTTCTGAATGGGCTATCCCCTGCTTATGGGTCACGCACAGTGAAGAAGAGGCTGCTGCGGTAGGGAATCATCGACTGTTGTGTCGTGATGGGATGATTGCAGAAGAGGCGTAAATAGCATGATAGCATAATAGAGGAATGTTGATACACTTAGGTCAGCGTTCCTCTATATTACTTTTCCCCTATTTAGGAGGATATGCTAGTATCATTGTGCTGTGATACGAACATGTGTCCTTCAATGTTTTGGGGGCATATGTGTTTATTTCTTTACAGTAACAGCTCATATGAAGTATAATACTACTGATTATGACTATTTTTAAATGACATAGGAATTATCAAGAGAACTGTCGAAACACATACAAAGGAGGAACCAAATTCGTAAAGGCGAATAGCGCAAGCACTGGAAAGAGACAGCTTTCACAGTAGACGAGGTAGAGGAGTATCGAAATTCAGCGGATGCCTCTCGGCTAGCTTCAGTCGTAAAGGTAGAGCAAAACACCAAGGTAACTAGGTGCACAAAGGCTACTTTCAGAAGCAACAAGAATGAATTAATCAAGGAGGAATATACCATGTGTGGTATCGTAGGATATATTGGATTTGAAAATGCAGCAGATTTTATGCTGGAAGGTTTGGAGAAATTAGAATACCGTGGATATGATTCTGCAGGGATTGCCGTAGTAGGCGAAAATAATGTAATTAAAGTACAAAAGAAAATGGGACGCTTGGCGAATTTGGAAGCTGTGGTGAAAGCAGATCCTAACCAAGGTCATATTGGTATCGGTCATACTCGTTGGGCAACTCATGGTCGTCCAAGCGATATGAATGCGCACCCACATACAAGTACAGATGGCAAATTTGCCGTAGTGCACAATGGTATCATTGAAAACTACATGCCATTGAAAGAAGAATTATTGGCTAAAGGTGTTGAATTTACGTCTGAAACAGATACAGAAGTAGTAGCTCACTTATTGAGCGATATGTACGATGGCAATTTTGAAAGTACAGTTCGTCGCATGTTAGAACGCATCGAAGGCTCGTACTCTTTGGTGATGATCTGTGCCGATGAACCAAATAAAATCATTGCTACAAAAAAAGATAATCCATTGGTAGTGGGCTTAGGAAAAGGGGAAAACTTCATCGCTTCCGATATCCCAGCTATTATTCAACGCACTCGTGAAACATATATCATCAACGACAACGAAGTTGTTATTGTGACACCAGATAGCGTGACAATCACGGACCGAGCTGGTCAACCAGTACAAAAAGATATTTATCATGTCACATGGAATGCAGAAGCGGCTGAAAAAGGTGGCTATGAGCACTTCATGTTAAAAGAAATTTACGAACAACCAAAAGCGATTCGTGATACGTTGAGCGGTCGTATTAATAAAGATGCTACAGAAGTAGTGTATGATGAATTAAACTGGACACCAGATACAGTGAAAGGTATAAAACGTATCTTGATTACAGCGTGTGGTACAGCGTACCATGCAGGGTTAGTAGCGAAATATTACATTGAGCAATTAGCTCGTATTCCAGTAGAAGTAGATATCGCTTCTGAATACCGTTACCGTACACCATTAACGGATGAAGATACCTTATGCATCGTCATCAGCCAATCTGGTGAAACTAGCGATACATTGTCTGCCTTGAAAGAAGCAAAACGCTTAGGTGCTAAATCTTTAGGTATTACTAACGTAGTGGGTTCCGCCGTATCTCGTGAAGCGGATCAAGTAATCTACACTTGGGCAGGTCCTGAAATCGCCGTAGCATCCACAAAAGCGTACACCACACAATTAGTAGCTTTATTGTTATTAGCAGTGTACTTAGGTCAATTAAATGGTCGCATCGATGAAGCAGTAAAACACGAAATTTTGACAAATTTACAAGAATTGCCTACATTAACTCATGAAATCTTTGAAAACGTAGACGAAATTAAAGCCTTTGCCAACCATTATGGTTACAAAGAGGATGCATTCTTCTTAGGACGTTTAATCGACTATGCCGTAGCTATGGAAGGGTCTTTGAAATTGAAAGAAATTTCTTACATCCATGCAGAAGCCTATGCAGGTGGTGAGTTGAAACATGGTACTTTGGCATTGATTGAAGAAGGCATTCCTGTTATCGCCTTGGCAACACAAGAATCGGTACGTGAAAAAATGATGAGCAACATCAAAGAAGTAAAAGCTCGTGATGCTATCGTAATCGGTGTGGGTATGAAAGGTGACGAAGAATTGGCGAAATATGTGGACCATACTATCTTCGTGCCAAAAACTGACGCTTTCACAGTGCCTATCTTAGCCGTTGTACCATTGCAATTGTTGTCCTATTATGCAGCTATCACTCGCGGTGCTGATGTAGATAAACCAAGAAACTTGGCAAAATCTGTAACCGTAGAATAGGAGATACTATGTCTGTTATATTTTCCGGAATACAACCTAGCGGTGAGTTAACCATTGGCAATTACCTTGGAGCTCTTCGCAACTTCTTAACATTCCAAGATGACCATGATTGTTTTTACTGTATCGTGAACCAACATGCCATCACAGTACAACAAGATCCAAAGGATTTAATCCACAACACTCGAAGCCTTGCTGCCTTATATTTAGCAGTAGGTTTGGACCCTAATAAAGTGACTTTGTTTGTGCAATCCGAAGTACCTGCTCATGCGCAGTTGGGTTGGATTTTAACAACCTTAAGCTCCATCGGTGAATTAGAGCGTATGACGCAATACAAAGATAAATCGGCGAAACAAGGGGAAACCATCCCAGCTGGTTTGTTGACATATCCACCATTGATGGCAGCAGATATTTTGTTATACCAAACCAACTATGTGCCTGTAGGGGATGACCAACGTCAACATATCGAGCTTACTCGTGACTTGGCGCAACGTTTCAATTTCAAATATGGTGAAGTATTTGCTATGCCAGAAATTAAAACTACCGTAGGTGGTGCTCGTGTCATGTCCTTACAAGATCCAACGAAAAAAATGAGTAAGTCCGATGATAATAATTGGGCGACTATTCGCTTGTTGGATACACCAGATGTAGTGGTGAAGAAGATTAAAAAGGCAGCTACTGACTCTGAAGGGGTCGTGCGCTACGATAAAGAAAAACAGCCAGGTATCTCCAACTTGATGGGCATTTACAATGCTTTAACAGGAGATTCCTTTGAGGCTATTGAAGCTATGTATGCTGGTAAAAACTATGGAACTTTCAAAGGTGATATTGCAGATCTATTAGTAGGAGCGATGACACCGATCCATGAACGGTATGCAGAATTAATCGACAGTCCAGAGCTAGATACGATTTTGACAGAAGGTGCTGAAAAAGCAGCCGCTGTGGCGAATGTAACATTGGCTCGTGTAGAAGAAGCTATGGGCCTACGACGTAAGTAATAGTAAGATGTAATGAGATGCTTTTGGGGCATTTCATTACATCTTTTTAATCATCTATACTAAGACGTTGTGAGGAAGTATAGTGGGATATGTATGAAGCAGACAAGTAGATGCTGTCTATAAAGGTGTTGAGTGGAAATACATAGAGGTTGGAGTGCTATTTGGGAGAGGAACTATGAAACGTGAAGAATTAGAGAACATGTTTCCCTGTGGAACGATTCAAGAAGAATTACATAATTCCTCTGTTATGATATGGGGGTTTCAACTAGTGTATGCAGCTATCGCTGCTTGGGGACTGTATCGTGGAGTGCTTCTATATCGAGAACTGGGTCATAGCTTCAATATGTGGATGCTTCTTCTTATGGTGGTATCTGCCTATGCATTATTGCGCATGTACCAGCAAGACGATGTGGAGATTTATATTGCTACAGAAGGGCTCATTCTAAAACGAACACCTATATTGGTAAAAGAACGAATTGAACGCTTTTTTGCACCAGACTTATATTTGACCTTTGTTCATTATCAAGGCATCATGGGATTTGGAGAAGACTGGAAAACCTTGTATGTGCAAACAGAAACGGGCGGTATATATATCGTGCCTATTAGCTTACAGTTTTTGAGTCATCGAGATAAAATGAAAGTCTTAGAGGCACTGAATCGATATAAAAATACTTGAATAGGACTAGAAAACATGTTACCCTCTTATCAAGGAGTAATATCTGTTCGTTATCCGGCAGGGGCTATTTTCGCACGAGGGAGAAAATCTATATGTTTGGTGTATTGCTAATTCATGCGGCTTATGCAGTCTTGATGGTTGCCTTTAGTTTTAGAATCATGGTAGTTCCTCATGCTATTGCAGTAGCATTTATGGGTATCTATATGATTGTTGAAAAAGGACTTATCGTTGCGCCTATTCTATCGTTTGTATACTCATTTTTTGCTATCCTATTGGCTACTTCTGATGAAGCCACTTGGGATGACGGTACAGGTAATGAACTCATTTGGTTTTGGGTAATCTTTTGTTCTGGACTATCCTATGTTATCTTTGAGTTCCTCTACTAACCTATCATATATAGATATAATTTAAAGATCAGCTTAAGGTGTAATCTATAGATTCTAACTTTTTGTTCTGACATAGTTTCTTTATAATGATATTTCAAAACCGCTGCAACGGTTCTTGGATTACGTAGATGGTCATACTGCATCGGATGAGTTACTAAGAGATCTTGAAAGTGCCGTAGATGAAGCAAAACATTGTGAGGCTTGGAGGGAGGAATATTCAATGCTATCAATGGATCATTATACATATTGGAAAGAAGGCGTGGCTGAAGGTCGGGCAGAAGGTAAAGCTGAGGTTGTCATTCAGATGTTGCGTAAGCATTTGTCCTTAGAAATGATTGCAGAAGTCACTAACTTTACTGTAGAAGAAGTAAAGGCTATTGCGAAAGAGCATGCATTGATATAAAACATATAGGTAAAGAGCAAATCAGCGATATAGTGAGTACATAACTTACTATATCGCTTTTTGTTTTGATAGTTAGTTATTGGAGGGGCGTTGTCAGTATAAATTACTTTCATAATACATGATAAAATTTTTGCGATTTATCTCTTTACAACTTTAATTAACTAAAGTATAATGTAATCATGAAATAGAGATTACATAACTGTAGAGAGGAGAAAGTATTATGAATTGGCTACAAAAATGTTCTAAAACAGTATTAGCAGCAGCTAGTGCACTGGTAATTGTGGGGTTAGTGGCAGGTTGTGGGGCGTCTACGAAGCAGGCGAACACAGAGGTGCCGAAAAAAATTGTTATCGGCTTAGATGATAACTTCCCTCCTATGGGATTTAAAGATGAAAAAGGTGAACTCGTAGGTTTTGATATCGATCTTGCGAAAGAAGTGGCAAAGCGTATTGGTTCTGAAGTGGAATTTAAATCTATCGATTGGGATAGTAAAGAAGCAGAACTAAAATCTAAACGTATTGATGTGTTGTGGAATGGTTTAACCATTACGAAGGAACGGGAGCGCAACATCTTGTTCTCTAAACCATATCTTCGTGGGGACCAAATTATTGCCGTAAAATCTGATTCTGGGATTGCTGACAAATCCCAACTTGATGGCAAACGCGTAGGCGTTCAATCAGGTTCTACTGGTTTAGAAGCGGTAAAAAATGATCCACAATCTAAAAACTTTAAAGAAATCAAAGAATATGGCGATTATGTGAATGCTTTCATGGATCTAGAATTAGGCCGTATTGATGCGGTCGTGGTGGATGAAATGGTAGGCCGTTATTTAATCGGCAAAAAAGGTAATAATGTATTTACTGTAGCCACAGGCTCCTTCGCCAGTGAAAAAGTAGGTGTAGGTATGCGCAAGGAAGAGGAAGCGTTGAAAGCAAAAGTTGACGCTGCGTTACAAGAAGTGATGAATGATGGTACGGCTGACAAATTGGCGCAAAAATGGTTTGGCGACACATCTATCTTGACGAAAGAGGAGTATAAATAAACATGGACGTATTGGAGTATATGTTACAAATAGTTCCGGCTATTGCTGGCGGATTCCAAGTGACCTTGTCCTTGTTCTTCATCGTCATCATCTTGTCAGTGCCAGGAGGATTACTCTTGGCACTGCTCCGATTGAGTACAAACCGAGTGGTGACAACGATCGTGGATGCTTACGTATACGTGATGCGTGGCACCCCGTTAATGTTACAAATTTTGCTCATCTATTACGGTTTGCCATTTATGATTGATGGATTTGAACTCACAGATATGACGGCGGCGGTACTGTCCTTCGTGTTGAATTACATTGCCTACTTATGTGAAATTTTCCGTAGTGGCATTCAATCCATTCCAAAAGGGCAGTATGAAGGAGCGAAGGTATTAGGCTTTACCTATGTGCAGACGATGTACAAAATCATTTTGCCACAGGTCATCAAAAGGGTCTTGCCACCATTGGCAAATGAAACGATTACACTACTGAAAGATACCTCTCTGGTGTATGTCTTAGCTATGAATGATATTTTACGAATCACTCGTAGCATTGTACAACGTGATTTCGATATTACAGCATTCATCGTGGCTGGCGTATTCTACTTGGCCATGACATTTGTGTTGACGAAACTGTATCAATATTTAGAACGCCGTATGGCGATTTACGAAGATTAGGAGGAAACCATGGCTTTCATAGACATGTTACATATTGAAAAGAGCTTTGGCTCAGTGGCGGTCTTGCAAGACGTGTCACTATCCATGGAACGTGGCGAAGTGGTGTCCATCATCGGTCCCTCTGGATCGGGCAAATCCACCTTTCTTCGTTGCTTGGGACAACTAGAAACCATACAAAAAGGAACCATCCTCGTTGATGGGGCAACCTTAGTAGACACGCCGGCGAACACGGGAGCAGCAATCTACGTAGGGAAAGAAGAACAGCAACAAATCTTGCTGAAAATGGGGATGGTATTCCAATCTTTCAACCTATTTCCACATATGACCGTCCTAGAAAACATCATGGTCGCCCCTCGTATGGTGAAAGGAATGAAAGACGCAGATATATTACCTATAGCTCAGTCCTTGCTAGAAAAAGTAGGCCTTTGGGATAAACGAGACGTATACCCAAGCACCTTGTCAGGGGGACAAAAACAACGGGTCGCTATTGCTAGAGCCTTGGCAATGAAACCAGAAATCATGCTTTTCGATGAACCTACATCAGCCTTGGATCCAGAGTTCACTAGTGAAGTATTACGGACTATCAAGGAACTAGCCGAAGAAGATATGACCATGATCATCGTCACCCATGAAATGGCATTCGCTCGTGAAGTAGCAGACAGAGTCATCTTCATGGCAGACGGTAAAATACAAGAAGAAGGAACCCCAGAACAGGTCTTCGGGAAACCACAAAACCCAAGAACACAAGCGTTCCTAAACTCCATGCTGCGAGTATAAAAACAATATATCGAACTTAAATTACCGTACGGAGCACCAGTTACAAATAATACTGTATGATATTTGTAGCGAGGTGCGCCGTATTTTTGTGTACAACTATACTTTATATCCTATACGTATTTCTTCGGAGATAAGCACAATCTGTTTCCTTGAGGATCTCCCTCACATACTGATGATCATACACAATTTTATAGGCAGACCCAAAGGAGATGATTGCCTTTGACTAATGGAGGTATGATGTTTGGAGAGATAAGTAAGTAGGCTAGCTTGATTATACAAGATAAAGGTTGAGAAGAATGCGGTATGCTCCGCAGCAAACATTACGAAGTGCCGTTTGTGAGGAAGCATGCCGCATTCTGACTGACTAGTAAAGGGAAATATAGCCTACTTACCAAGGATAAAATGCCCTCAGTCAAAGGCGAACATAAATTGCCAATCCGCCATGAGATTGTGTATAATAAGAGGTATGTATAATCCGATTGTAATGGGAAATGAGGAATGACGATGCGAATTGATGGTCGTAGTTTAAAAGAAATACGCCCTGTGAAAATTACTAGGCATTACACTGCCTATGCAGAGGGATCTGTACTAATTGAATGTGGCAATACAAAAGTCCTTTGTACGGCTAGCGTTGAGGATCGCGTTCCCCGCTTTTTGAAAGGCACTGGCACAGGGTGGGTGACAGCAGAATACTCCTTGTTACCACGAGCTACACATACTCGTGTACCTAGAGAGGCAGCAAAAGGTAAACAGACAGGGCGCACGGTGGAAATCCAACGTTTGATTGGTCGTGCCTTGCGAGCTGTTGTAGACTTAGAAGCTTTAGGCGAAGTATCGATTACGGTAGACTGTGATGTACTACAAGCTGATGGTGGCACTCGTACTGTCTCGATTACAGGGGCTTTTGTGGCTTTAGTAGATGCTATCTATTCTATGTACGATGGATATGGTAAGTTTCCTGTAACGGACTATTTAGCAGCTATTTCTATGGGAATCGGTGAAGATGGTCCTATGCTAGACTTGTGCTATGAAGAAGATAGTGCAGCCATTGTGGATATGAATGTGGTTTGTACCGGTAAAGGCCAATTAGTAGAAGTGCAAGGAACAGGTGAACATGGGACTTTCACAAGAGATGAGTTGAATAGCCTATTAGATTTAGGTGAAGCTGGTACACAACAACTAATGGCAGTACAACGTGAAGCATTAGGTGAAATTGGTAACATGGTGGGTCATGAAAATGCACCGAAAGCAGTGGTATTAGCCACACGGAATAAAGGAAAAATTCGAGAGTTTACCGCAGCCTTTGAAGAATTAGGCTTTGAAGTGCGTACTATAGATGACGTTGTAGATATTGACGAACCAGAAGAAATTGGCACTACCTTTATGGAAAATGCAGAATTAAAGGCTTTATACTATGCAGAGGCTTGTGGTTTACCTTGCGTGGCAGATGATTCTGGCTTAGAAGTAGATGCCTTAGGCGGTGCACCAGGTGTATATTCTGCGCGCTATGCAGGACTGCATCGCAGTGATGAAGATAATAATCGGCGATTAGTAGCGGAATTGGTGGATGTTACTCCAAGTGATAGAACAGCACGTTATCAATGTGCTCTTGTATGGGCTACTCCGGATGGACAATGTGTTCGAGCTACAGGCACTTGTGAAGGACTTATTCAGTTAAGCCCAATGGGAAAAGGTGGATTCGGTTACGATCCATACTTTTACATTCCAAAATTAAAAACGACGATGGCCAATATTTCTATGGAACAAAAGCAAGCTATTAGCCATCGAGGTAAGGCGCTACGGGCATTGGTGGAGCAATTGCGACACACTATAATTAAGTAATTAATAAAAAAATGAAAATTTTATATCGAAAGTCTTGAATATATTTATTTAATTCGATATAATAATGGTAGGTATTATAAGGAAGGCAGATATTAAGTTATGGATACATCTGTAAAATCAAATAAAATGAAACTCTATGGGTTTAACAATTTAACGAAAACCTTGAGTTTTAATATTTATGATATTTGTTATACGCGTACAGAAGAAGAAAAACGCCAATATATTGAATACATTGACGAAGTTTACAATGCACAGCGCCTGACTGATATTTTAACAGAGGTTTCACATATTATCGGAGCCAATGTGTTGAATGTGGCAAAGCAAGACTATGATCCACAAGGAGCAAGTGTAACTATCCTGATTTCGGAAGAACCTGTTGATAAAGTAGATAAAGATGATGTGGTAATGCATCTCGATAAATCTCACTTGACGGTTCATACCTACCCTGAAAGTCATCCAGACAATGGAGTCAGTACATTCCGTGCAGATATCGACGTGTCCACATGTGGTCAAATCTCTCCGCTCAACGCATTAAACTATCTTATCGATAGTTTTGATTCTGATATCATCAGCTTAGATTATAGAGTGCGTGGATTCACTCGTGATATTCATGGTAAAAAATTATTCATGGATCATCGCATGAACTCCATTCAAAATTACATTAACTCTAAAACACGTAATCTCTACAATATGATCGATGTGAATGTGTATCAAGAAAATATTTTCCATACCAAAATGATGCTGAAAGAGTACGACATTAATAATTATTTGTTTGGTATTACCGAAGAAGATTTGACGCTAAAAGAGCGCAAACAAATTAACCAACAACTCAAACAAGAGATGGCGGAAATATTCTACGGTAGAAACTTACCATCATTGAAAATCTAGGAGGTTTTCCCATGGACGTAAAACAAGAGGCAATTGAAAAACGCTTGGAACTAAAAGGTTTCTTGCAAACTGGAACAAAATACGAATTAAAAGATGCTCATGACTTAACGGTAGCATACACTCCAGGTGTAGCAGAGCCATGCCTTCATATCAAAGAAGATGAAGACAAATCCTTCGACTTAACGTGTCGTTCTAATATGGTAGCCGTTGTATCTGACGGTACTCGCGTATTGGGTTTAGGTGATATCGGAGCAGCTGCTGCGATTCCAGTTATGGAAGGTAAATCCCTATTGTTTAAACGCTTTGGTAATGTAGATTGCATTCCTTTGGTGATTGATACAAAAGATCCAGACGTGTTAATTAATACTGTAAAATTAGTGCAAAAAAACTTTGCTGGCATTAACTTAGAAGATATTTCTTCTCCTAAATGCTACGAAATCGAAAATCGCTTGAAAAAAGAGTTAGAAATCCCTGTATTCCATGATGATCAACATGGTACAGCTATCGCTTGCTTAGCAGGTGTAAAAGCAGCCCTTCGCTTTGTGAAAAAAGATTTATCCAAAGTTAAAATCGTTGTAAACGGTGCTGGTGCAGCGGGTGCTAATATTGCTCGTCTATTATACTTAGCAGGCGCTCGTAACATTACATTAATGGTAAGCTCCGGTGTATTGAACAAAGACTACAAACGTCTTGATTCTTTACAAGCTGAGTTGATCAAAACATTGGGTCAAGAAACAAAAACTGGCAACTTAGCAGAGATTGCAAAAGGCGCTGACGTATTGTTAGGTGTATCTGCTGCTGGTGCTTTCACAAAAGAAATTTTGGAAAGCTTAGCGGAAGATGCTATTGTATTTGCTATGGCTAACCCAGTTCCAGAAGTTATGTACGAAGAAGCGAAAGCAGCTGGCGTACGTGTTATGGGTACAGGTCGTAGTGATGCGCCTAACCAAATCAATAATGTGAATGTATTCCCTGGCATCTTCCGTGGAGCCATCGATGTACAAGCACGTGAAATTAATGATGAAATGAAATTAGCAGCCGCTGAAGCATTAGCAGCTCTTGTAACCGATGAAGAATTAGCAGAAGACTACGTAGTAGCCAATGCATTCGATAAACGTGTTCCATTAGCAGTGGCAAAAGCAGTAGCTGAAACAGCAATCAAAACGGGTGTAGCTCGTAAAACAGAAGTTCCTTACTAAGAATAGGAATTGATATATAGTATAGAGGTAGGTTGAGTGTAGACTCAATCTACCTCTATCTTTTTTTATTTTGTTTATAGATGACATCTAACAAAAAATTAGAAAACCTAAAAAATATTTAGAAAAAGTATTGAATTATGAATATGACGGTGCTATAATAAAGGCATACCTAATAAATTGTTAGATAGCCTAAAAAATAGTTAGGAGACAATTATGAAATTAGAACAATTAAAGGTAATTGCGCATGGTATTGCGACACAATTTGGAGCTTCATGTGAAGTGTTGATTCACGACGTGCAAATAGAGACATTAGAGAGTTCTATTGTGTATATTGAGCATGGAGATATTTCTAACCGAGATGTAGGTGATGGCGCCTCGCATGCAGTACTAGATGCGATACGAAATGACGATGGTCAGTGTCAGGGTAAACAAGCTTATCTCACACGAACCAAAGATGGAAGAGTTCTTCGATCGACGACGATGTATATACGTGATGATAATGATAAATTACAGTATTTATTGTGTATCAACTATGATATTACTGATTTTATTACATTGCAAAACTCTTTAGATCGGATTATTACATCCAGTAATCATGCGTGGGAAACAAAAGGTGAACGAATTGTTACATCTGTTAGCGATTTGTTGAGCGATATGTTATCTCAAGCTGAAAAAGTAGTAGGGCGACCAGCACATTTAATGAATAAGAATGAGCGCTTGGAAGCAATACGATATTTATATTGCCAGGGCGCTTTTTTGATTTCAAAGGCATCTGATAAAATATCGGAATATTTCAACGTTTCTAAATTTACTTTATATAATGATTTGAACCAAGTAAAAGAGGAGGAAGAGTTACATGGAACGAATTCAATGGGTTAAGAACACTATGCCCGCTTCAGAGGATTTGAACACCTGTGCAATGAATGTAAAAGAAAGTGAAGGTGTGCGCGAGTTTCATAAGAGTTTCCCACAATATCAGGAAACACCGCTTACTGAATTACCACGCATGGCAGAACACTTAGGATTAGGCCGTTTATTCATTAAAGATGAATCCTATCGTTTCGGTTTAAATGCATTCAAAGTGTTAGGCGGTTCTTATGCAATTGCGAAATTCATTGCTAAAGAAACAGGTAAACAAGTATCTGATTTGCCATATGACATCTTGACATCAAAAGAATTGCGTGATGAATTTGGACAAGCTACATTCTTCACAGCTACTGATGGAAACCATGGTCGTGGTGTTGCTTGGGCAGCAAACAAACTAGGTCAAAAATCAGTGGTATTTATGCCAAAAGGTTCCACAGAAACTCGTAAACAAAATATTGCAGCAGAAGGTGCTACAGTAACTATCGAAGAAATGAACTATGATGACTGTGTACGCTTAGCTACAGCAGAATCCAAAAAAGTAGATCATGGTGTTGTTATCCAAGATACAGCTTGGGATGGTTATGAAGAAATCCCTACATGGATCATGCAAGGCTACGGCACAATGGCTCTAGAAGCTACTGAACAATTAGAAAAAGCTGGCGTAGATGTACCTACACACGTAATTGTACAAGCAGGGGTTGGTTCCTTAGCTGGTGCTGTTACTGGTTATGTGGTAAATCGTTATAAAAATGCACCTGTGAAACCTAAAATTGTAGTAGTAGAAGCATCTGCAGCGGATTGCTTGTACAAAGGCGCTAAAGCAGGCGATGGAGATTTACGTATCGTAGGCGGCGACTTACAAACAATCATGGCAGGACTTGCTTGTGGCGAACCGAATACGATTTCTTGGGATATTTTGAAAAACCATGTGGATGTATTTGTATCTGCACCAGATTGGGTAGCATCCTTAGGTATGAGAATGTCTGCAGCACCAATCAAAGGCGATGCAAGCATTATCTCTGGAGAATCTGGAGCTGTTCCATTTGGTTTAGTAGCAGCCGCTATGACTATGGAAGAATATAAAGATTTGAAAGAAGAATTAGGACTTACTAAAGATTCTAAAGTACTTTGCTTCTCCACAGAAGGAGACACTGACCCAACACGTTATCAAGAAATTGTGTGGCAAGGAAAATTTTAATCTAACTATTTAAGTCATATACAGTTAATTTTAACTTTAACGTATACGTATATGTGTGTTTAAGGAGGAAATGGTAATGGATTTACAAGCAGTAAAAAAAGCAGCAGAAGCTTATGGACCAGCGATGACAAAATTTTTAAGAGAAATCGTCGCATTCCCTGGTGAAAGTGCGGAAGAAGAACAACACGTTCGCCGCATTGAAAAAGAAATGAAAGACTTAGGATTCGATGAAGTAGAAGTGGATCCTATGGGTAACATTCTTGGATATATGGGAACTGGTAAAACATTGATTGCTTTTGACGGACATATTGATACTGTAGGTATTGGTAACCGTGACAACTGGAACTTTGATCCATATGAGGGGTTTGAAAGCGACACTGAAATCGGTGGCCGTGGTGTATCTGACCAATTAGGTGGTATCGTATCCGCAGTATACGGTGCAAAAATCATGAAAGACTTAGGTTTATTGAATGATAAATACCGTGTATTAGTAGTTGGTACAGTACAAGAAGAAGATTGCGACGGATTGTGCTGGGAATACATTATTAAAGAACGTGGCATTCGTCCAGAATTCGTAGTATCCACAGAACCAACTGATGGCGGTATCTATCGCGGTCAACGTGGTCGTATGGAAATCCGTATCGATGTAGAAGGCGTATCTTGCCATGGTTCTGCACCAGATCGCGGTGATAATGCCATCTACAAAATGGCTGACATTTTACAAGATGTTCGTGCATTAAATGCAAACAATTCTACAGAGACTACTCGTGTTCGTGGCTTAGAAAAAATGTTGGATCCAAAATTCAACCCTGACCATTATGAAGAAGCTCGTTTCTTGGGCCGTGGCACAGTAACAACTTCCCAAATTTTCTACACATCCCCAAGCCGTTGTGCAGTAGCAGACTCTTGCGCAGTATCTCTTGACCGTCGTATGACAGCAGGTGAAACATGGCAAAGTTGCTTAAAAGAAATCGAAGATTTACCAGCTGTACAAAAATACGGTGCAAAAGTATCCATGTACGAATATGCTCGTCCATCCTGGACTGGTTTAACATATCCAATCGAATGCTACTTCCCAACATGGGTAATTCCTAAAGATCATAAAGTAACAAAAGCATTGGAAGAATCTTACATCTCCTTATACGGTACAGAACGTATTGGTGCAGAAGTTACATTGGCAGAACGTAAAGCTCGTCCATTAACTGATAAATGGACATTCTCTACAAATGGCGTATCCATCATGGGACGTAATGGTATTCCTTGTATCGGTTTCGGTCCTGGCGCAGAAGCACAAGCACATGCTCCTAACGAAATCACATGGAAACAAGACCTTGTAACATGTGCAGCAGTATATGCAATCTTACCTACAAACTATTGCAAATAATAGTTTACATTTTATAAAGCTATAAATTATTAATGAGGTGCAAAAAATGGCAGATTTCAAAAAATGTGTAGACGCATTAGCTAAGTTAGACACAAAAAACATGTACAACAATGACTTCTTCTTGACTTGGGAAAAAACAGACGACGAATTACAAGCTGTTTGGGCTGTAGCTGATGCATTACGTGCATTGCGTGAGCGCAATATCTCTACAAAAGTATTCGACAGTGGTTTAGGTATCTCCTTATTCCGTGATAACTCCACTCGTACTCGTTTCTCCTTCGCATCTGCTTGTAACTTATTAGGTTTAGAAGTACAAGACTTAGATGAAGGAAAATCTCAAATCGCTCATGGCGAAACTGTACGTGAAACAGCTAACATGATCTCCTTCATGGCTGACATCATCGGTATCCGTGATGATATGTATATCGGTAAAGGTAATGCATACATGCATGCAGTAGCTGATGCAGTAGAAGAAGGCCATAAAGACGGTGTATTAGAACAACGTCCTACATTGGTAAACTTACAATGTGATATTGACCATCCAACACAATTGATGGCTGATACAGCTCACCTTATCAATGAATTTGGTGGACTTGAAAACTTAAAAGGTAAAAAAGTGGCTATGACTTGGGCATACTCCCCATCCTATGGTAAACCGCTTTCCGTACCACAAGGTGCTATCGGTTTATTCACTCGTTTAGGTATGGAAGTTGTATTAGCGCATCCAGAAGGATACGAAGTAATGCCAGAAGTTGAAGAAGTTGCTAAAAAACAAGCACAAGCTAGTGGCGGATCTTTCAAACGTACAAACGACATGAAAGAAGCTTTCAAAGATGCTGATATCGTATATCCTAAATCCTGGGCACCTTTCGCAGCAATGGAAGAAAGAACTGACTTATATGGCAAAGGCGATACAGCAGGCATTAAAGAATTAGAAGGTCGTTTATTAGAACAAAATGCACAACATAAAGATTGGGCTTGCACAGAAGATATGATGAGTCTTACAAAAGACGGTAAAGCATTATACTTACATTGCTTACCAGCTGATATCACTGGCTTAAGCTGTGAAGAAGGTGAAGTTGACGCATCCGTATTTGATCGTTATCGTGTACCTCTTTACAAAGAAGCAAGCTATAAACCATATGTAATTGCTGCTATGATTTTATTAAGCAAATTTGAAAATCCAGTAGAATTATTAAAAGAGCTAGAAGAAAAGGGAACAGAAAGAGTTCTCCGCTAAGAGCAAAGGGGCTGTCTGTTCAGACAGTCCCTTATTTTAATCCCTACAAAGTAGTTAGGAATATATACACCATAGAGAGGTACCCTATGAAAAAACGTGTTGTTATCGCTTTAGGGGGCAATGCCCTAGGCAATACATTACCAGAACAAATGATTGCGGTGAAAGAAACATCGAAAGCAATCGTAGATTTAATTGAAGCAGATTGTGATGTGATCGTTACTCATGGTAATGGCCCTCAAATCGGTATGATCAATAATGCTATGGCTGCATTAACTAGAGAAGTAGAAGGTCAACCTAATACTCCGTTGTCTGTATGCGTAGCCATGAGCCAAGCGTATATCGGATATGATTTACAAAACGCATTGCGTGAAGAGTTGTTGAACAGAGGTATTACAGATTTACCTGTGACAACAATGGTTACACAAGTTCGTGTAGATGCAGATGATCCAGCATTCTTAGATCCAACAAAACCAATTGGTCACTTTATGACAAAAGAAGAAGCTGTACATGCAGTGAACCAATATGATTATGTGGTAAAAGAAGATGCAGGTCGTGGCTATCGCCGTGTAGTAGCATCTCCAGCGCCAAAAGAAATCATTGAATTACAAGCTATCAAAGGCTTAATCGGTCATGAATTAGTAATCGCTTGCGGTGGTGGCGGTATCCCTGTAGTTCGTGAAGGCAATCATTTAACAGGTGCATCTGCAGTTATTGATAAAGACTGGACTAGTAGCTTACTAGCACAAGAAGTTGATGCAGATGTATTGATTATCTTAACAGCTATTGAAAAAGCAGCGATTAATTATGGTAAAGAAAACCAACAATGGTTAGAACATATTACAGTAGAAGAAGCACAAAAACATATCGACAATGGTGAATTTGCAGCAGGCTCTATGAAACCAAAAATGGAAGCAGCTGTAGCTTTTGCTAAATCTAAAGCAGGTAGAAAAGCAATTATCACACAACTAGAAAAATCTAGAGAAGGTATTGAAGGAAAAACAGGCACTCACATCGAATTATAATAGTAGTATTTCATTGAATACTGTTTTTCATAGAAAGGAGCCTATCTATGATTTTATTAGGAAAAGGAACTGTCGTTACACGCAATCCATTACAACCGATTATTGAAGACGGTGGCGTATTAATGGATGGCACTAAAATTGTGGCAGTAGACTCATACGAAACATTGCGCAAACAATATCCAAAAGCATATCGAGTAAATGCTCATGGGCGCTTGATTATGCCTGGTTTTGTCAATGCTCATCACCATATTTATTCTGCCTTAGCCCGCGGATTATATATCCCTGGTAATAACCCAACAAATTTTAAAGAAATTTTAGATGGATTGTGGTTCTACCTAGATAAACGTCTTGCTAAAGAAGACGTCTGGGCAAGTGCTATTGTGACCTATATGGCATGTATCGAAAATGGTGTGACTTCCATATTTGACCATCATGCAAGTTATGGGGAAACAGAAGGTAGCTTATCTGTTATTAGCGAAGTTGCTCAAGACTTCGGCGTTCGTTCTTGCTTGTGCTATGAAGTAAGTGATCGGAATGGACAAGAGGAAATGGAGAAAGCTGTAGCAGAAAACGTACGCTTTGGTAAAGAAGCAAAAGAAAATCCTGAAACAATCGCAGCTATGATGGGGTTACATGCATCTTTCACATTGAGTAAAGATACATTGGCTTATGTTCGTGAACAAAACGTAGACAATTTGGGATATCACATCCATGTAGCAGAAGGTACTACAGATCAAGAAGATAGCCAAGAGAAATATGGTATGCGCGCAGTGCATCGCTTGCATGAAGATGGCATCCTAGGACCAAAAACGATTGCTGGACATTGTATCCATGTAGATGATAGTGAAGTAAAGGTATTAGCTGAAACTGGAACCATGGTGGCTCATAATCCAGAAAGTAATATGGGTAATGCGGTAGGAGCACCTAATGTATTAAAACTTATGGAAGCAGGTATTCCAGTGGGTCTTGGTACAGATGGATATACTAGCGATATGTTAGAATCCTACAAAGTAGCAAATTGCTTAGTGAAACATAACATGCAACATCCAAATGTTGGTTGGACTGAAATTCCACATATGTTATTCAACACTAACCCAGCAATGATTGAAAAATTCTTCCCTGTAAAAGTTGGTACCTTGACACCGGGGGCAGAAGCAGATGTAATTGTTTTAGATTATATTCCTAGAACAGATTTACATGCTGATAATATTAATGGTCATTTACTATTTGGCCTAAATGGTCTTAATGTAATTACAACTATTTCTGGTGGTAAGGTACGTATGCTAGATCGTCAATTATGTGGCATGAATAAAGAAGAATTGCTACGAGAAGTACGACAAATTTCCCATCGTTTATGGAAACGATTAGTCCCATAATACACTTTCAGTAAGGAGTGAATACTATGAGCGATATCATGTATCCGGTAAGTTTCGGACATTTAATGAACCATATTCTAACAGAATATGCTACCCACAATCGAGTATATAATGTGGAGCGCATGCACACAACAGGTACGGATCAACGGTTATCCTTATTTGGTCGTAACCTGGAAAATCCATTAGGCCCTGCAGCAGGTCCACATACTCAATTAGCTCAAAACTTAGTAGCAGCCTATGTTGGGGGTTCCCGATTCTTAGAATTAAAAACAGTACAAATTATGTTCGGTGAAGAATTGGGTATCCCAAGACCATGTATTTATTCAAAAGATGAAGCATACAATGTGGAATGGTCCTCTGAGTACCATTGCCATGCAGCTGCTGATGAATACATTAAAGCATGGTTTGCTATTAAATTAATTAGTAAAGAATGGGGCATCGGCGATCCAGATGGATTCATCTTTATTATGAGTGTTGGCTACAACTTAGCGGGCATTAAAAGTGAAGATGTAGATTCCTATATGGAATGTTTACGTGCAGCACGTACTAAACCAGTTTGGAAAGAATGCGAAGAATGGGCATTAGCTAATGTACATCAATTTAAAAATGTAACAGAAGAGTACATTCGAAATATTGATGACAACATTTGCCAAGGTATTACATTATCCACAATGCACGGCTGTCCTGCAGGCGAAATTGAATCGATTTGTACATACCTAATGAAAGAAAAACATCTAAATTTATATCTAAAATGTAATCCAACATTATTAGGCTATGATCGTGTAAGAGAATTATTAGATCAAGTAGAATTTGGATATATTGATTTTGATGCACATCAATTTGAAGTAGACTTATCTTTTAAAGAAGCAGTGCCAATGATTGAACGATTGTTGACGATTGCAGAAGAAGAAGGTTTAGTGTTCGGTGTGAAACTGACAAATACATTCCCTGTTTCGATTCACGAAAAAGAATTACCAGGTGAGCAAATGTATATGTCTGGTAAATCCTTATTACCATTATCTATCGGTGTAGCTCAATTATTGAGTGAAACATTTGGCGAACGCTTACCAATGTCTTATAGCGGTGGTGCAGATGCGAAAAATATTGCAGCTTTATTCCGCACAGGTATTTGGCCAATCACAGTATGTACAACCTTATTACAAGGTTTAGGTTATAACCAATTGGATAACTTGGCTAAATTAGTAGAAGCAGAAGATTACGATACTGCTAAGGTAATTAAACCAACAGAAATCAAATCTTTTGCGGAGGCAATGGGAACAGCTCCAACATACAAAAAATCTGCAGCTGCTAAGAAAAAACGCGAAGAGCAACCAGGTTTCCCAACAGCTCATGACAAAAATCATGAATGCCGTGTTGTATGTGGTACTTGCGTACGTGTATGTCCAAATAGAACGAATGAATGTATTACTGTAGATGGTAAAAAATTAATTATTCATATTGATGAGTCTTGTAATGAATGTGGTAACTGTGCTTGTCATTGCGTACAACCATGTTTCCCATATAAAGATAAATTAACATATTTTATTGATGAAGAACGCTTATTAGCAAGCGATAATGACGGCTTTTATATTCAAGGTAAGGAATGCGGATATCGTTTCCAAGGCGCTACAGGTCGCACAGCGATTGATGCCTTACCAGAGGTGTTGAAAGGAGTTGTGGAAGCGTTCATTAAAGAACTTCCATATTATATCTATGATACTCATTGAACAAGGATATCTTGTACTCCCAACGGGAGTCATGCAAGGGACGATAGCAATTGAAAACGATACAATTGTAGAGGTAGCTCCTCATATTGAGGCAAAACCAGGAGATGTACGAATCGATGCAAAAGGGCGCTATGTGTTGCCTGGAGGAATCGATACACATACCCATTTTGAAATGACCAACGCTTTTGCCACCACGGCAGACGATTTTGAAAGTGGTACAAAAGCAGCCATTATGGGGGGGACCACGACGATTATTAATTTTGCATCGCCTTTTGAAGAATCTTTGTTAGAAGGTTTGCGACGCGATAAGAAACGGGCGGAAGGACGTTGCTCTTGTGACTATAAATTTCATATGGAATTATTAGATATGAATGAGCAAGTAGCAGCGGAAATTCCTAAGGTCGTTGAAGAAGGCGTCGCATCCTTCAAAGTATATATGGCCTACAGCTTTAGTATTGACGATCGGTCAATTTATGAAGCAATCAAAGCAATCGCCCCAACCGGTGCGTTGGTGGCAGCCCACTGTGAGAATGGAGCGATGATTGCAGCTAAGGTACAGGAAATGAGAGAGGAAGGAGATACAGAAGCAAAGTATCATCCGCTTTCAAAACCAGATACCATAGAAGCAGAAGCAATGCATCGTTTCATTCGACTAGGGGAATTAGCAGATTATCCAGTACATATTGTACATGTGAGCTCTGCAGCAGGATTAGATGTGATTGAGGAACGCAGAAAGAATGGGGCAAAAGTGACCTGTGAAACCTGTCCTCAATACTTATTACTGACAGATGAATTGTATAATCAGCCGGATGGAAAAGGATTGAGATATATCTTAAGTCCACCTCTTAGAAAACAAAGAGATGTGGAGATTTTGCAAGCAGCGGTAGAACGTGGAGTTTTCCAAACTTTATGTACGGATCACTGCAATTATACATTAGCGCAAAAAGCGCAGGGTCTTGGTGACTTTACGAAAACACCAGGTGGTTTGCCAGGTGTAGAAGAGCGGATGATTCTAATGTGGGATATGTTTGTTCATAGTGGACGAATCGACCCTGTAGAATATATGAAATTAACTAGCGAAACACCAGCTAAGTTATATGGATTATATCCAAAAAAAGGAACGTTACAGGTAGGAAGTGATGCGGATATTGTGATACTTTCACCAGATGTAACAGAATGTATGACTTCGGATAAAACTCATAGTCGGTCAGATTATACACCTTATGAAGGAATGACTGTACATGGTCGAATAGATGATGTATTTTTACGTGGGCACCATGTGGTGCAAGATAGAAAATTAGTGGAAGCCTATAAAGGGGAGTTCCAACAATAATTGGAGGGAGGTCTCTGTATGTACCGATTTCAAGTTAACGGTATTTGGCGTGAGGTGGAAGAAGATAAACGACTAATGGATTATCTTCGTGATGACCTACGCTTAACCGGAACAAAGGACGGTTGTAGTGCAGGTGCTTGTGGAGCTTGTACAATTCTCATTGATGGGAAAAAGGTAAAAGCTTGTATAGGTAAAGTTTCGCAAATGGAAGGCAAATCAATTATTACCATTGAAGGCCTTACAGAACGTGAAAAAGAAGTGTATGTATATGCTTTTGCGGAATGTGGAGCTGTACAATGTGGTTTCTGTATTCCGGGCATGATTATCAGTGCTAAAGCATTATTGGATACTACATTAGAACCTACAAGGGCAGATGTTCAAAAAGCTTTATTGGGAAATATTTGTCGTTGTACAGGATATGTAAAAATTGAAGATGCTATTTTATTAGCGGCTCGTTTATTTAAAGAGAACGCACCAGTTCCTAAAAATGATGCAGATGGTACTGTAGGATCTCGCTTACATCGTATAGATGCGGCTGAAAAAGCATTGGGTACAGGATTATATGCAGATGACATGGTGGTAGATGGCATGATTTATGCCAAAGCGATCCGTTCTAAATATCCACGTGCTCGTGTTGATGCAATCCATATTGAAGAAGCTTTGGCACATCCTCAATGTGTGACTGTATTAACGGCGAAAGATGTACCTTTCAATAAAACAGGTCATATTGTTCCTGACTGGGATGTTATGATTGCAGAAGGTGATATTACTCGCTATGTAGGTGATGCTATTGCTGTAGTAGCAGTAAAAGAGAAAAAATATTTGCAAGAAGTATGTAATTTGGTAACGGTAGATTATACAGAATTAAAACCTGTATTAACTCCAGAAGAAGCTTTGGCAGAAGATGCACCATTATTACATCCAAATGGAAATATCCTATCTCATCAAGCGTTAAATCGTGGGAATGCTGATGAAGTCATTGCCAATGCGGCTCATGTGGTAACAAGACATTACTCTACACCACAAACAGATCATGCATTTATGGAACCTGAGTGTGCAATTGCTGTGAAAACAGAAGATGGCATACAATTATACACAGGTGGACAAAGTATCTATGATGAGCAACATGAAGTATCTCGCATGTTAGGCTTGGAAGAATCTCAAGTTAAGGTACATAGTATGTTAGTAGGTGGCGGTTTCGGTGGTAAAGAGGATATGAGTGTGCAACATCATGCAGCACTTGTAGCTTGGAAAACTGGACTTCCAACGAAAGTACAATTAACTCGTCAAGAAAGTTTAGATGTACATCCAAAACGTCATGCAATGGAAATGGATATTACTACTGCATGTGATGAAAACGGTAAATTGTTAGCTACAAAAGTTAAAATTGTATCCGACTGTGGTGCTTATGCATCTTTAGGTGGCCCAGTATTACAACGGGCAGGTACACACTCTAGTGGACCATATAACTTTGAACATTTCTCTATGGATGGTATTTGTGTGTATACGAATACTGTACCAGGTGGTGCATTCCGTGGTTTTGGTGTAACACAAACTATATTTGGACAAGAGATCAATATCGACTTACTAGCTAAAGAGGTAGGCATGGACCCTTGGGAATTCCGTTATAAAAATGCGGTTCGCCCTGGTGATTACTTGCCGAATGGACAATTATGTACACCGGATACTGGTATAGCTGAATGCTTAGAAGCAGTAAAAGATGCATACTATGCGAGTGATCGTACAGGTCTTGCGATTTGCTTGAAAAATAGTGGGGTTGGTGTAGGATTGCCAGATACTGGTCGAGTTATTTTAGAAGTTCGTGATGGTAAAGTACGTATTCGTACATCTGCTGCATGTATTGGTCAAGGTGTAGGCACAGTGGCATCTCAGATTGTATGTGAAGCCACAAAATTGTCTCCAGATCAAATTATAGTAGAAGCACCAGATACGGAACGTACACCAAACTCTGGAACTACAACAGCATCACGACAAACGGTATTTACAGGGGAAGCAACACGTAGAGCGGCTATAAAATTAGCAGAATTGTTAGCCACTAAAACGTTAGCTGAACTTGAAGGAATAGAAGTTTATGAAGAGTTCCTTGGCGTTACGGATCCATTTGATTCGGACAAAGATCATCCTAAGAGCCATGTGGCTTATGGATATGGAGCTTGCGTAGCTACGATTGGAGATGATAACAAAGTAAGTGAACTTCATGTGGCCTATGATGTAGGACGAGTTGTAAACCCACAATCTTGTGAAGGGCAAGTAGAGGGTGGAGCTATCATGGGTATGGGCTATGGTGTAACAGAAGACTTCAAGTACAATGAAGGTAAGGTAGTTACAAAATATGGCACATTAGGCTTGTTAAGAGCTACACAACGTCCAGAAATTAAATGTACATTCATAGAAAAAGGTACACCAGACCAATATGCATATGGTGCTAAAGGTATTGGGGAAATCAGTAGTATCCCAATTGCTCCAGCTATTGCCAATGCATATAATCGTTTGGACGGTATGGAACGTCGTTCTTTACCACTTGAGAAAACTGGATATCGAAAATAATCAGTAAGGGAGAGAGTGTGCTCAGTCTATGAAGTTCGATGTTGTAGCAAGTATGCGAGTGCTTGCTACTTCATCAGATGATGTCTAAAATTCAAAACATGATATAAGCATAAGACTAGTATATTCTATTAAGTAATATGAGGTGATTCATATGGCACATCAAATTCAGGGAGTTAATCATGTAGACGGAATGTTACCAATTCCTAAATTGTTTGCTTACGGTTTACAACACGTATTGGCAATGTATGCAGGAGCAGTAGCGGTTCCAATTATCATAGCACAAGCTATGGGGTTATCAGAGGCGCAGTTGATTCAATTAATTAACGCAGATTTATTTACTTGTGGGATTGCCACTTTGATCCAAACGTTAGGATTTTGGAAAATCGGCGCAAAAATTCCTTTGATTCAAGGGATTACATTTGCTGCGGTATCTCCAATGATTTTAATTGGTCAAGAGCATGGTATGACAAGTATTTACGGGGCCGTTATCGTAGCCGGGATAGTCACATTCTTGATTTCTCATCTATTTAGTCGTTTAATCCGCTTTTTTCCACCTGTAGTTACAGGTACTATTATTACAATTATCGGTATTACATTAATGCCTGTATCCGTTCGTTGGGTAGGGGGAGGTAACCCTAGTTCACCTGAATTTGCAAGTCCAATTAACTTGCTACTGGCTACCTTAACATTGGCAATCGTAGTAGCAGTGTATCGATTTGGTAAAGGATTCTGGAGTAATGTAGCAGTTTTAGTAGGTTTAGTAGTTGGAACATTAGCGTCAATGGCACTGGGTGTAGCTAACTTAGGGGCCGTTGGTCAAGCAGAATGGTTTGCAGTCGTAACACCATTAGCGTTCGGATGGCCAACATTTGAATTTTCCTCTATTATTTCTATGGTCATTGTTATGCTTGTTGTTATGACAGAAACGACTGGTGACTGTATTGCAATTGGTGAAATCGTTGAGAAACCAATTGGTAAAAAAGAATTGGCTGATTGCTTACGTGCAGATGGTTTTGCAACTATGATTGGTGGATTCTTAAATAGTTTCCCACATACAGCATTTGCGCAAAACGTAGGTTTAGTAGCTGTAACAAACGTAAAAAGCCGTTTCGTAGTAGCTGCTTCTGGTGTTATTTTAGTAGCATTAGGATTATTCCCTAAAATGGCAGCGGTTGTAGCAAGTATTCCTAACCCTGTATTAGGTGGTGCTGGTATTGCTATGTTTGGTATGATTATTGCGAGTGGTATTCGCTCTTTATCTAAAGTACAATTTGATGGTACTTACAATCTTATGATTGTAGCCATCAGTATTGGTGTGAGTATGATTCCGTTAGCAGTACCAAGTTTCTATAATCATTTCCCTGAATGGTTAAAAATTGTTCTTCATAGTGGTATTACATTCGGTAGCTTAATGGCAGTCATTCTTAATGTATTGTTAAATGGCTATGGCAATGAAACGCATGTGGTCCAAAAAACTCGTCGTGAAAAAGCGATTGCTCGTTTGGATAAATGGAAAGCAGAACGTAAAGTTCGTAGAAATCAATCTATTTAATCAAAATACTGTATATGGTTAGACTTAGGTTACATATATAAGTGCTTTCTTTATACAGAAAGTAGCACGAAAATAGGTAAGCACCAATTATATGTATAATTGGTGCTTACTTTATTTTTAATATGTAATATTCTAGCTATAAGGGTGTTTGTGTTGTAATAGATCTAAGCTATTTAATATAGTATCTACTTCATCAGCTGTGTTGTGGTAGCCAAAGGAAAAGCGAACTGTTCCTTTAGGATAGGTACCTAGTACTTGATGAGCAGTAGGAGCGCAGTGCAACCCAACTCTAGTGATAATATGATAATCTTGTTCCAGTTTGTGAGCCAGTTCTGCTGGATCACAATGAGTAGGAGAAATAGAAATCACGGCTGTCCGATTTTGAATGTCGGGAATTCCGTGAATAGTATATTTCGATAATTCTTGCAAACCACATATGAATTGCTTGGTCAAAGACAATTCATGTTGGTAAATACTCTCGATACCTATTGTATTGAGATAGGATAGACTAGCATGGAGGCCGAGGATTCCAGGAATATTGGGCGTACCTGGTTCAAAGCGATCGGGAAAGGTAGTGGGAATCTCTAAGGTATGAGAAAAACTACCTGTGCCACCACTTAGTATGGGCTGTATTTGATGAGCTACATCTTTTGTAAGGAGAAAGCCGCCGATACCTTGAGGCCCAAGTAACCCTTTATGACCAGTAAAGCATAGAACGTCGATATTCATATCTTTCATATGGATAGGTAAGATACCAGCTGATTGGGCAGCATCTACGATACATAATAGATTGTGTTCTCTGCAAAAAGCTCCGAGTTCAGCGATAGGTTGTATGGTACCGCATACATTAGAGACATGAGTCACTAGAATAGCCTTTGTAGTAGGTAAGAGAAGTGATTCTAAGGTGGAGGTAATCATTTCACCTTGAGGTGTGCTTGGAATAGTGGAGTAAGAAACACCTTTCATAGATAATTGATGGAGCGGACGCATGACTGCGTTATGCTCTAAACTGGAGATTAGGAAGTGATCACCAGCGGAAAAAAGACCTTGTAAGACCATATTTAGACTAGTTGTCACATTGGGAGTAAAGATGATGTATTTTGGACTAGGTCCACCTAATAGTTGTTGTAACTGTTGGCGTGTTTCTAGGATCAAACGTTCCACTTGGTACGCATCTTCGTTAGAGGAGCGATGAACAGAAGCTCCATTATAGGAAATGTAATCATACATAGCTTGCGCTACAGTGGGCGCTTTCGGGAAAGAGGTACTGCTATTATCTGCATAGATAGACTTCATAATTATAACTCCTTTTAATATGTATATTATATTTAGTATAAAGTAATGCGTGCAAAATATCAATTTGTAGGGACTGAAGTAAACTAGTCGAAGAGGTAATGTTTAGTAGGAGAGGTACTATGAGTGTAATAAGTGAAAAGCAAAGAATTATTATTGCTGGATTAATTATTGGTGCGATTGCTAGTTTATTAGTGCTAGCGGGAAACCCACAAAATATGGGTTTTTGTATTGCCTGTTTCATTCGTGATTCTGTAGGTGGCTTGGGTCTGCATAGAGCAGCACCAGTACAATACATTCGTCCAGAGATTATTGGATTAGTGTTAGGAGCCTTTTTATTATCTTGGTTCCGTGGAGAGAGAGCGGCTAAAGGTGGTTCCGCTCCAGCAACACGATTTACCTTAGGGTTCTTTACTATGATTGGCTGTCTTATTTTCTTAGGATGTCCATTCCGTATGATTTTGCGCTTAGCAGGTGGTGACTGGAATGCAATCATGGGTCTATTAGGATTCACAGGTGGTATTGCAGTAGGTACAGTATTCTTAAAACGTGGATATTCCTTGGGTAGAACGTACATTGTATCTAAAATGGATTCCTATATTATGCCAGCAGCACAGGTGATTCTATTAGGTCTTGTGGTGGCAGCGCCAGCGTTCATTTTCTTTACTGAAAAAGGACCAGGTGCCATTCATGCTCCGTTATGGATTTCTTTAGCAGCTGGTTTAGTAGTAGGTGGCTTGGCACAATATAGCCGTCTTTGTATGGTAGGTGGTATCCGAGATATCATTTTATTTAAAGAAACAAAATTAATTCTTGGTTTTATTGCGATTCTTGTAGCAGCGTTCCTAGTGAACATTTCTGTAGGTAACTTCCATCCTGGTTTTGTGAAACAACCAATTGCGCATACAGATGGATTGTGGAACTTCTTAGGTATGGCCTTGGCAGGTTTATGCTGTACATTAATGGGTGGTTGTCCATTGCGTCAATTAATCTTATCTGGTGAAGGTAACTCCGATTCCACAATTACAGTAGTGGGCCTAGCAGCAGGCGCAGCATTCGCACATAACTTTGGATTAGCAGCCACTGGTACAGGTGTTCCAGTAGCGGGCCAAATTGCGGTAGGTGTAGGTTTTGTGATTGCCTTAGTAATTGCTGTTAAAAATATGCGTAAATAGGAAACATAGGAGGTAAGCATGATTGATGTAAGAGGACTATCTTGTCCAGAACCAGTTATTATGGTACAAAAAGCAATGGCATCAGGTGACAGTGAATATACTGTACAATCTGATTCTAAAACAGCGGTAGAAAATATTACTCGATTTGTATTGGCTCAAGGTTATACAATCGTGTCTAAAGAAGAGAATGGTGAGTATATCCTCACTGTTACAAAACAATAATATGGAATATGTAGCAACATTTTATTCTCATTTTGGAGCTATACAATTTGAACAGTTTTGTAAACAAAGAGCGATTACTGTACATTTACAGCCTGTACCGAGGTGGTTAAGCTCTTCTTGTGGTACATGTGCAATTTTCCAAGTGGATCGATGCATTGTTGAAGACATTCCTGAAGATATTTTAGAAGATATAGAGCAGGTTGTAGAGAAACAAACAGAAGGATATAGAGAGATCTATAAAAGTAATTAAACATCTTGCAAACTATATCTCATATAAAGTTGATATTAGGCATACATAAACTTAGTCTCGAATAATGATAGATTCATTGTAGTTCGAAGTAGTTTGTGTATGCCTATTTTTATAGCAATGATTGTGAGTAACATATGATGTATATGGATTATGCATATATAGATGCTTAGTATCTGAGATAATTCATATGCCAAAATCTTCATATACATGGTACAATAAGGATATAGAGATGTTGGAGTCAGGAGGTATAAGTATGCTTATGTTTATGCAAGTGCAACAGCCTAAAACAGTAGAAGAGGCACATGCACTCATGGTGAAGCAAAAGATGGCACCTATCTTAGCTGGTGGTTGCTGGACGCGATTGGGAAATCGTAAATGGCCTATGGTGATTGACTTGTCTGAATTAGGTCTCCGTTATATTGTAGAGGACGAAACGGAATACCGCATTGGTGCCATGGCTACACAGCGAGATGTAGAGGTGTACGAACCATTTAAAACATTCTGTAGAGGAGTGCTCCCAAAAGCTGTGAAAGATATTTTAGGTGTTCAATTCCGCAGTATGGCTACCATGGGGGGATCGGTAGCAGCAAAATTCGGTTTCTCTGATATTATTCCTGCCTTATTAGCATTACGAGCAGAAGTACGTTTGTTTGAAGCGGGCCGTATGCCGATAGAACAATATTTAACGTATGGAACAAGAGATTTATTACTTGAAATTATTGTGCCAAAACAAGAAGTACCCGTAGGGATTGAAGCATTACGGAAATCTACTTCAGATTTTCCTTATTTAACGGGATCTGCACGATTAGATGATCAAGGCTACTCGGTATATATTGGTTGTCGACCAGGTAACCCAGCATTAGCTGCGAAATCTTGCCAGATTATTAACGAAAAAGGATTGGACGCTTTGGATGAAGCGGTAATCTTGATTCAAGAGGATTTATCCTTTCAAAGTAACTCACATGCAAGTGCAGAGTATCGCTTAGAGATGGCAAAAAACATGTTTAAACGATTGGTAAAAGAGGTGGCACAATGGAAATAATGTTACAAGTGAACGGAGTGAAACGAAATATTCTCATCGAAACGGATGAAATGTTATTAGAAACATTGCGTAACTTAGGCTTTTACAGTGTGCGTTGCGGCTGTGATACAACAAACTGCGGTTTATGCACTGTATGGGTAGATGGTGATCCTATATTATCTTGTGCATACCCTACATTCAGAGCTGTGGGTCATGAAATCACTACCTTAGAAGGTGTAGCAGAGGAAGCTGCAGAATTAGCGGATTGTTTGGCTGAAGAAGGGGCTGATCAATGTGGCTACTGTACAACCGGTATGATGATGAGTGCCATTGCATTAAGCCGTAAATACCCAAATGCTACTGATGAGGAAATTAAAGCTTACCTAAACAACAATTTATGCCGTTGTACTGGTTATGAATCGCATATGCGAGGGATTCGTAAATTTTTAGGAGGCAAAACACTATGAAACATTTAGGACAAAGTTATAAAAAAACAGACTCCGCAACGATTTTAAGTGGTAAAGCCGCCTATACAGAAGATTTTATTCCATCCAATGCGTTATGTATTAAGATACTTCGCAGTCCTCATGCCTTTGCTAAAATTGTGGATATTAATATTGATGCCGCTTTAAAAATACCTGGTGTGGAAGCAATATATACCTATAAAGACGTGCCACAAACTCGATTTACCTTAGCTGGTCAAAGTTATCCAGAGCCATCTGCGTATGATATGTTGATTTTAGATCAAGTGGTTCGCTATGTGGGGGATGAAGTAGCTTTAGTCGTGGCTGTGGATGAACGGACAGCATTGAAAGCTATGCCTCTTATCAAAGTAAAATATGAGGTCTATGAACCAGTCTTGGATATGCATACAGCTATCGATCATCCTAGCATCATTCACGCTGAAGATGACTTTCACTATAACTTTCCAGTAGGGGGAGATCCTAAGCGAAACATTGCTTGTTCCTATAGTCATGTAGTAGGTGACTTAGAAGCAGAATTGGCAAAGTGTGATTATGTTGTAGAAGAGTCTTACTTTGACCAAGCTACCTTACAATCGGCGATGGAAACTTTTAGGACCTTTGCTACCATAGACCAATTTAATCGTCTTGTGATTACAAGTTCGACACAGGTACCATTCCATATTCGTAGACATGTGGCGCATGCTTTGGGGCTTTCTGCGGCCCAAATTCGCGTTATCAAGCCTCGTATTGGCGGTGGTTTCGGATCTAAACAAACGGGTTGTACAGAAATGTTCCCAGCTTTTGTAACATGGAAATTGAAAAAACCATCCTATATCGTGTACGATCGTCACGAAGCGAATAACTGTTCCACTAGCCGACATGCAAGGGATTGGAAAGTTCGTGTAGGTGCCACAAAAGATGGTATTATCCAAGTTATTGACATGGTAGCTGTATCCGATGCAGGAGCACATGGTAGTCATGCCTTGACTACTTTCACAGCAGGGGAACATAAATCGTTACCACTATATAATAAAACAAAAGCGATTCGCTATGAATCTAATGTAGTGTATACTAACCATATGCCAGGCGGTGCATTCCGTGGGTATGGTGCTACAGAAGCCTTGTGGCCACTGGAGTGTGCTATTACGAAGTTGGCGCATGCTATGGGTGTGGATGAAATTGATTTACGTTTGAAAAACTTAATTGGTGTAGGGGAAACTGCGCAATCCTTCCATCCAGGTGAAGTGTTGGCATCTGGTCTATTGAAAGAAGCCATCCAAAAAGCGAAAGAAATGTCTAATTGGGACAATCGTCCAAAATCATGGAAAATCGATGACCGCCATAGGGGTGGTTTAGGAGTAGCTCTTGCGTTCCAAGGATCGGGGATTGCCAATATTGACTCTGCCTCGGTAGAAGTGCGCATGCTGGATGACGGTACGTATATGTTATTTACGGGGTCAACAGATATGGGCCAAGGATCCAACACGGCGTTAGCACAAATTGCTTGTGAAACTTTGGGCTGTCCCATGGATATGATGGTTGTCTATGAAGCAGATACTGACGTTGTACCATTCGATCCAGGCTCTTATGCATCGAGTACGACTTATGTGACAGGGACTGCTACGAAACTGGCTTGTGATGAGTTGAAAGAAAAAATCTTGCAAGAATTTGGCCGTATCTTAGAAGTGGATCCAAGTACATTATCCTTTGATGGAGAAAAAGCATGGACTGAAGATGGTTCTAAAACGATGACTACCAAAGAGTTAGCGCCGAAACTTGTATCAGGACCGAAAGGACATTACTTAAGTGGTATGGCTACTTGGGGCAGTCAAACCTCTCCACCTCCTTTCATGGTGGGCATTGCAGAGGTGAAAGTAGACCTTGAAACTGGTAAAGTAACGCCTGAAAACTACTATGCAGTAGTTGACTGTGGTACTGTTGTCAATAGAAACCTAGCCACTGTACAAACAGAAGGTGGTGTTGTGCAAGGTATCGGTATGGCATTATATGAAGAAATTCGCTATTCTTCTCGTGGTGTGTTAGAAACAAACAATTTCATGCATTATAAATTACCAACACGGTTAGATACTGGTAATGTTCATGTAGACTTTGTGGAATCCTATGAACCAACTGGTGCTTACGGTATTAAATCCATTGGGGAAGTTGTTATCAATACATCTTGTCCAGCTATTCAAGGGGCTATCTTGAATGCTACAGGTGCTGAGGTAACTACATTGCCAATGATTCCAGAACGCGTGTATATGGCGTTACAAAAAAATAAGTAGAGTAAGTAATAGGAGAGTCAAGATGAGTGATAGGAAGTATTGGGAGTCCTTACTAGAACCTGGGATACTTGCTGTCGTAGGGGCTGGTGGCAAAACAACTGTTGTATCTAAACTAGGTGCTGCGGCAGTCAGTCTAGAGCGACCAGTAGTGGTAACGACTACAACAAAGATGGGATCTGAACAAGTGGCTCCTTGGAACCCCTACTATGGGGATGACCTAACACTTGGGGAAACTCATATAGAACAACAATTGGCACAAGGACGGATGGGTTCTTGGTTTCAATCCGTAGCAGGCCATAAGGTACTAGGATTAGATCCAGAGTTGCTAGATAGAGTACAAGAGCGTCATCCAGATTGGTCGATTATCATAGAGGCAGATGGAGCAAAAACTAAGTGGTTAAAAGCCCCTAAACCTCACGAACCAGTGATACCGACTAAAACGGCGACTACCATTGCAGTAGTGAATATGCAGGTGTTAGGCAAACCGCTCACAGAGGACTATGTACATCGCATAAAAGAAGTACAGGCTATCATGGAGGTTCCACTAGGGGATAGGATAACTCCAGAAGGAGTTGTAAGACTGCTACGACACGAGCAAGGTGTCTTTCAATATGCTCGGGGGAAACGGATCGTATTCTGTACAGGTTGTGATACGGTGGATTCAACAGTGGTGGATGCATTTTTACAAGCTTTGCAATCCCTTTCATTGCACAAAGTGGTGTTGGCTAATGGATATCGTGAAAATTGTTGCATACAAAGGATACTAACATGGCAATAGGATGTGTATTATTAGGGGCTGGACAATCGAAGCGTATGGGATGTGCTAAGCAATTGTTGACCTATCAAGGACATACCTTGCTAGAGAGTGCCCTCTCGAAGTATAGCAGGATACAACCTCTAGCGGTAGTTATTGACCCATGTATGGGTGTGAAGGATATGGTGCATAAGGTACAGGGGATTCCTGTGCCTAATGAGCATCCACAATGGGGGCAGGGTACATCTATCCGATTAGGAGTAGAGGCCTTATTGCAATGGGAACACACACAGAAAGAACGTTTAGAGGCAATCGTATGTGGTGTGATTGACCAACCTCTATTGAATGTGCAAGTCATTGACGACTTGTGTAACACTTTCAGAGATATTGGCGACGAGAAAGCCATTGTACAGCCACAGTATGGACCGAACCAAGAACGAGGTAATCCCGTAGTATTTGGAAGATATTGGGCGGATGCATTATGCTTAATTCCTGGAGATATGGGAGGGCGTGTCATTTTGAGAGGTGAAGGAGCTCCTCATGTTACATATGTATGGCTTGAAAGGCAATGTACTATGCATAGTGGTATAGATGTTGATACGAAAGAAGACTATGACCGTATTGTGAGCGAAGGAGGACGTTATGAAACCAATGATTCTCATCCGTAGCGGTGGAGATGTGGCATCTGGCGCTATTTATCGATTGTGGCGAGCAGGGTATCCTGTGGTGATTAATGAAATTGCGATTCCTACCATGATTCGTAGAGAAGTG
The DNA here is from genome assembly GCF_003992265.1 of Veillonella sp. CHU594. Taxonomy (NCBI): domain Bacteria; kingdom Bacillati; phylum Bacillota; class Negativicutes; order Veillonellales; family Veillonellaceae; genus Veillonella; species Veillonella sp. CHU594. Next base: position 16,442 of record NZ_RQVB01000007.1, on the reverse strand, counting down.
TCCTATGGGAATGCAGTGCATCGAGGAGAAATGATCTTAGAGCGATTGCGCTCACGTCATGTACCTTTACAAGATGTAGCGAAATTGTTAGCTAGCCGGGAGGCAATTCCTGTGGTCACTGAGCCTTATGAAAACGTACTCACTACGATGAAACCAACCATCGTAGTGGATGCTATTTTGGCGAAGCGAAATGTGGGAACTCAAAAAAGTGATGCTCCTTTAGTCATTGGATGCGGTCCCGGATTCAATGCTGGCAAGGATGTGCATGTTGTAGTTGAAACTATGCGTGGTCATACCTTAGGACGATGTATTTATGAAGGTCCAGCTTTAGCCAATACGGGGATTCCTGGCAATGTGGGAGGCTATACTCATGAGCGAGTGATAAAATCCCCAACGGAAGGTCTATTTGTAGCGAAAAGTCATATTGGAGATCAAGTAGAGGCGGGTTCTATCATAGGCTATGTAGAGGATGTACCAGTGCATGCAAAAATTAAAGGTACTTTACGAGGTATCTTAGCCTCTAATATATTAGTAACGAAAGGCTTTAAATTAGCGGATGTGGACGCACGATGTGAAGAGAGCCATTGCTTTACTATATCAGATAAAGCATTAGCTGTCGGCGGTGGTGTGATGGAGGCCATCACTGCTTGGGAATATGAGCAGATAAAGGAGTAGTACCATGAATCTGATTGATATTGCGCAAGAACGTATGGCAAAGGATGAATCATCGTTGATTGTAACGATTTTATCTGGAGAGCGACAAGGAGATAAAGTGATGTATAGCCATACTGGTGACGTGGTGTATGGCAATGCTATTGAAGGCTTTACAGTACCTCAAAGAATAGAACCACAATTATTTTCTATTGAAGATATGGAATGTTTTCTACAACCAGTAGAAAAAGATCCAGAAGTCCTCATACTAGGGGCTGGTCACGTAAGCCGTTGTGTGGCTGACCAATTTTTATTCATTGGTTGTGGCGTTACCGTAGTGGATGACCGAGCGGAATACTTACAAGAAAACTTTTTTGATTCTCGTGTAAAACGAGTGCATTTAGATTTCAAATCATTAAAGGATAATTTGAATCTTCATGCCTATACAGGCATAGTGGTAGTCACTAGAGCTCATGAGTTCGATAGTATATGCTTGCACCAAGTGCGTCATGTGTTGCCAACCTATGTGGGTGTGATGGGCAGTCAAAAACGTATTTTCCATGCTTTTGAAGTGTTGAAAGAAGAAGGTTGGACACAGCAAGAGCTAGATATGTTATATGGCCCTATTGGATTAGATTTAGGAGCCCAAACACCAGAAGAGATAGCACTTTCTATCGTAGCAGAATACATGGCGGTGTCCTATCGTAAACAAGGTGGTTTTTTATCGAAAAAGAGGTATGCACATGAAGTATGAGTTTATAGAATATCTACAACAACATAAGCAAGATACATTGGCAGTGACAACGATTTTAAAAACTCATGGCTCCACACCACGCAAAGCGGGTACTACTATGATTGTGCATCCTGATGGATCTATCTTTGGCACCATTGGTGGTGGTCGTGCGGAAAATGAAATTCGTTTAAGTGCGGTAGATGCATTAAAAAAGAAAGAACGTTTTCGTCGTATTTATGTGGATTTGAACGATGATGTGGCGATTAAAGAAGGTATGGTCTGTGGCGGTAACATGGATGTACTCATCGAAACTTACCATGTATAACCAATAGGTTTACTAGAAAAAAATACCAATATAGGATACAATAAAAGGGTACATGCATGAGCATGTACCCTTATTTGTATTAGAAAGGATAGGAGATATTCTATGCTGTTTCAATTACAAACTACATTAGCCACATTGCGGTTCTTAGATATCGTAGATATTATATTTGTAGCGACGCTATTTTATTGGTTATATCGTCTAGTTAAAAATACAAGAGCCTTAGGCTTATTAAAAGGCTTGGGTGTGTTAGTTGTTCTTAATATTGTGGCACACTTCATGGGTTTGCATACCATAAGTTGGATTATGCAACAAAGTGTGGCAGTCCTTATGATTGCGTTACCTATTGTGTTTCAGCCAGAATTACGACGTCTCTTGGAACAATTGGGTAGTGGTACTGGATTTTTCTCATCCCGTACTAAAATTTCTAAAGAAGAGCTCACATCCATTGTGAAAGAAGTAGTTATTGCTTGCCGTAGTATGTCTCGTCGCAAGATAGGGGCTCTCATGGTCTTTGAACGAAAGATGAAGCTAGATGTATTATCTATGCAAGGGACTCGTATTGACGGACTCGTGACTAGTGAATTATTGATGAATTTATTTTATCCTAAATCTCCTCTTCATGATGGAGCAGTGATCATTCGTAATGGCCGTATTGAGACTGCCGCAAGCTTACTTCCAGTAAGTCAAAATCGTGATGTGAGTAAAGAATTGGGTACACGACACCGCTCAGCTTTGGGGCAAAGTGAAGAAAGCGATGCCTTAGTGGTAGTGGTTAGCGAAGAGACGGGACAAATTTCTTATGCCTTAGGAGGGCAGATTCACCGTGGTGTCACAGAAGATACGTTGCGCACAGTTATGTTGTCCTTATTGGAGCCAACACCAAGTGCAGTCAGTTCTTTACTTAAAATAAAACGAGGTGAATCGAAATGATGCATTGGATAACAGGTTTAAAACATAATTGGGGGATGAAATTATTTTGTCTATTTTGTGCCATTGGTATGTGGGTATTTGTTATGAAGGACCAAAATCCTGTGATAGAGATGACATATACTGTACCAGTACAAGTGCAAAACTTGGATCCCAACTATTTAGTAGAAGGTGTACCTACGGAAGTGCGTGTCCATTTACGAGGACCTCGCAATGCTATCTTTGATATTAATCCGTCTGTACTGAAAGCCTATGTAAATTTAAAGAATGCTCATGTAGGACAGGAAAATATAGCCATTAACTTTACGGCACCTACAGGGACTTTCATTGACAGTATGACCCCTGAAAATGTGACCGTTACGGTGGATGAATATATGGTAAAAGAATTGCAAGTGCAGGCACAACCATTGGGGACAGTGCCTAATGACATTGCCATTAAAGAGTCTAAAATTATGCCTACGACGGTAACTATTGCGGGGCCAGCTCACCTTGTGAGCAAGGCTACTTATGCGGTGATTCGGATTAATTTAGATAAACATCGTGAAAGCTTTACTGAAGTAGGAGAAATTCTGCCAGTAGATACATCTGGAAATGTGGTAGAAGGTCTTACTGTTACACCAAAGGGAGCTCAAATTCAATATGATTTAGAGCGTATTCGTATGGAGAAAAAGGTACCTGTTCAAGCCAATGTAGTAGGTAATGTGCCAGTTGGATATACAGTGAAACGAGTGGTAGTGGAACCAAAAGAATTGACGATTGTAGGAAAAGAATCCATTTTAAATGGTATTGATGGAGTGAAAACCATTGATATTCCAGTCAATGGCGCTACAGGTAGTTTTACGGGGAACTATAGCTTTGTATTACCAGAAGGTGTGGCTACGTCGACAGACCGAGTTGTAGTAAAAGTAGAAATAGAACCTCATATGTAGGAGATAGTCATGTTACGTATCATAAACTTTCGGATACCCGTACAAGATGCTGAACGGTTAGAAGAATTATTGATTAAAAAATATAGCCCTTTACAAGGACGTATTACAGCAATTCATGTGGTACGACGGGCTGTGGATGCGAGAAAGAAACCGCATATTACTTTCGTGTACACTATGTTCTTAGAAGTAGACCAAGAACAACAATTGATGAAAAAACTAAGTCGGTATAAAGATATTACTTTGATGGAACCTGAAATGCCGGAACCTATTGTGCGTGGTACTATGCCTATGCAACATCGACCAGTGGTGGTAGGTTTTGGACCGGCGGGCATGCTAGCGGCCTTTTACTTAGCTCGAGAAGGGTATCGTCCTATCGTGTTAGAACGAGGTCAAGATGTAGACCAACGTACCTTAGATGTAGAACAGTTTTGGAAAGAAGGTATTTTCAAACCTGAATCGAATGTACAGTTTGGTGAAGGTGGAGCAGGTACCTTTTCAGACGGTAAATTAACCACTCGTGTAACCCATCCAAGACTTCATGAGATTGCTACGTACTTTGTAGAATTTGGAGCTCCTGAAGAAATTTTATATAAACATAAACCTCATGTAGGAACAGATATTTTGCGCCATATGGTAAAAGCTATGCGACAGCAGATTATTGCATGGGGTGGAGAAGTTCGTTTTGGTGCGCAAGTTACAGATATTGAAGTACAAGACCAAGTTGTAACCGGTGTTGTTATTAATGGAACAGAACGAATCCCTGCAGATATTGTGATGTTAGGAGTTGGTCATAGTGCGCGCGATACCTATCGTATGCTCTATGACAGAGGTGTTCATTTAGAAGGGAAATCCTTTGCTATCGGTGTTCGTATCGAGCATGATCAAGATGTGATCGATACGTCACAATATGGAGTGCATCCAGCAGATATTGGATTAGGAGCTGCAGAATATTCCTTGGTGTATCACGATAAAGAACAAGATCGTTCTTGCTATAGTTTCTGTATGTGCCCAGGAGGACAAGTGGTTGCCAGCGCGTCCGAAGAGGGAGGCGTTGTGACCAATGGTATGAGTTTATACGCTCGTGACAGTGGGATTGCGAATAGTGCGTTGGTGGTCACGGTAGGACCTCGAGACTTTGGAGATCATCCATTAGCTGGGGTGGACTTTCAACGAAAATGGGAAGAACAGGCTTTTATCGTGGGAGGTCGCAATTACCATGCGCCAATTCAGACGGTAGGGCATTTCTTAGGTCGTACAGAGACAAATGATGTACAACGTAAGGCATATAGCTATGAACCTGGTGTGACACCAGCAGATATTCGCCAATGCTTGCCGGAGTATGTGACGAATACATTAGCGGAGGCGTTGCCATATTTTGGGAGACGCATACAAGGTTTTGATGCGGACCATGTGTGTATGACTGGGGTGGAAACACGAACATCAGCACCGCTTCGCATCGTGCGAGACGAAAATAGACTTTCACAGTCCACGAAGGGATTATATCCCATCGGGGAAGGTGCAGGATATGCAGGAGGCATCATGAGTGCCGCCTTAGATGGGGCAGAAACTGCCATACTAATTATGAATACATATGGCCCTTTGAAAGGAGATCATCATGAGTAGATTATTCGGTACAGATGGGGTACGAGGTTTAGTGAATGAATTTTTAACGCCAGAGTTGGCCTATCATTTAGGTCGTGCAGCGGCGTCTTACTTTGGACAATCCGTTGATCGTCCAACCTTCTTAATTGGACGTGACACACGTATATCGGGAGGTATGCTAGAAAATGCCTTAGCCTCTGGTATTTGCGCTGTAGGTGGAGATGTGATTATTTTAGGAGAAGCACCGACACCAGCGATTGCCTATTTAGTGCGTCAGAAAGGATGTACTGCAGGGGTTGTCATTTCTGCATCCCATAATCCGTATCCAGATAATGGTATTAAATTCTTCGACGGTAATGGATTTAAATTGCCAGATGCTGTAGAAGATGAAATTGAAAAATTATGTACAGCTAGTGCAGACGATTGCTTGCCACGACCAACAAAAGGTGATATTGGTCAAATCTTCTACCATCAAGACTGGGTGGAAGAATATGTAAACTTCGTAGTATCCACTAGTGATATGCTAACTGGTTTGAAAGTAGTCTATGACGGAGCCCATGGGGCAGCTTCTTATGTGGGGCCTAAGATCCTTCGCCAATTAGGAGCAGAGGTAGTTGCTATCAATGTAACACCAACGGGTACAAATATTAACGATAATGCAGGGTCTACTCATTTAGAGGGCTTGCAAGAGGCAGTGCTAAGAGAAGGCGCTCAGGTTGGTATTGCCAATGATGGTGATGCAGATCGTTGTTTAATGGTTGATGAAAAAGGCCAAGTCTTAGACGGTGACCAAATTATGTTGCTTTGCGGTTTACACTTGAAAGAGCAAGGTAAATTGAAAGAGAACATGATTGTAGGCACAGTGATGAGCAATATCGGATTCCATAAGGCGGCTAAAGAATTGGGTATGCAAACATGTAGCACTGCTGTGGGAGACCGTTATGTGTTGGAAAAAATGCTAGCTGAAGGGTATTCGATTGGTGGTGAACAGTCTGGACATGTGATCTTCTTGGATTACAATAGCACTGGCGATGGTTTATTGACGGCAGTACAAACCTTATCCATTATGAAAGAAAAAGGAAAATCCCTATCGGAGCTAGCTGGTTTGATGACGAAATACCCACAATTGTTGGTGAATGTACGCGTCTTAACTAAAGCAGGTTGGGAAACGAATACAGCCATCCAAGATGTTATTCGTGAAGCAGAAGAAGAACTGGGTGCTAATGGTCGTATCTTAGTGCGTCCATCTGGTACTGAGCCATTGATTCGCGTTATGGCGGAAGGTCCGGAGCAAGAACAATTGGATGAATTATGCCATCGTATTGGACATGTAATCCGCATTGAACAAGGAGAAGCCTAATGTTTCGGTTAGTGACGGATGAAGAAACCTATGAACAGGGAACTTGGCACGATGTAGAGAAGGTATTACATCAAATTGTAGCAGATGAACGCGTGTTCTTTAGTTTGTTTTGGGACACACCAAAAGAAAACTGCCACTTTGTCCAAGCTATTATGGATGAAGATCATCCAGATCAATTAAATCTGGAAATTGCTTTAGATATAGACGGATATAATCACATGTATGTAAAACGATATGTCACTACCAAGTGGTGTATAGAGACTTTACAATCCATGGATAGAGAGAGTCGTATACCAGATGTAACCGATTGGGAGTTCGTTGGAGCATTTCCACAAGGATAGACTTTTACATATACAAAAAGAGGAAAGTTGATAATTTTTAATTAACTTTCCTCTTTTTATTAGGAACTAGTTTGTTACAGTCCCTTTATAGTTAGTTATAGATTATTCTGCAATCGGTGCTTGTAATAATTGATTGCCTGTATCCATACCAACTGGAGCAGGGCTTACCAAATATAGGCAAAGCACGATGAGGATGGTTAAACCGATGATTAACCAAGAGAATTTACCAGACTTACTGAATCCGTAGTATCCAAACATGCGGATACCGAAGGCACAACCAACGGCAGCAATTAAGGAGGCCAAAGAGAATTGATTTTCTAGTACAAACAAAACCATGGTACCAGCAAAAGCACCAATCACTGTGACCATAGGCACAATGCGATCAAATGGAGATGGGAAATTTCGTTTTACCCCATGAATATAGGAGGAGATTTCCAATCCGAATAGGCCTAATAGTAGGGATAGGGATGGCCAAACAGCAGTCCAAGATTGCCGCATAGCATAGCGATTAGCACCTACATAGTAGGCAAACCAAGTTAAGCCTAACATGGCAATACCTACCAAAAGGAAGTACCATGTATCAGGAATATGACGGTATGCTAAGACACCAACAATAGTCCAACCAGCTGCAAGTAAGGAGGAAACTCCAATTTGTCGTAGGGTAGGACGCTCTGCTTGTGGAATGCGTTTGTATAAGGCTGCACCTAATTCCAAGATAAAGAAGAAAATAAATAAACCGATAGATAAGTGCGGAGATACGAGACTTAATCCAAAAGAGATAACAAGAGGGATCGCTAACTTCCAACCTGGAAAGAAGGTCAACTCTTTAAAATCTAATCGTACATCCTGTGTTTCTAAGGTGAATGTATTATACAAAGTGAATGTCAACATAAATGACACAACTTCTACTGGTGTAGCACCCCAATATAATAGGGTCGGTACCAGTAAGAATGAGATGGTAATCCCCGTAAACCGGGAGATAAACGCTGCTACGATACCTATCGTAAAGTAAGGTAGTAGGGCAAAGATATACTCCATGATGAACTCCTTTTCAAATAATGATAGACTTACTTTTAGTATACGTTACTTTAGAGCGCATAGCAAGGATATCAATGGATAGATTTTTCTTTAGGTAATATATCTTTTACAATGCGACGAATCGTTTCTGGATGGCATCCGTAATGGGTGGCAATTTCAGCTATGGAAAGTCCTTCTCGTTGGTGGAAGGTCTGTATAGCATGGGCGAAGTCGCGGATACGTCGTGCTTTTTGATAGACCCCATGACGGATTAATAGATTACGAATAGTATGATACTTAGTCTGATAGGTGCTCGCTAATTGTTGTAAGGAGGTACCTTGTACATAGTCAGAAATAATGGAGTATGTAGGAAGTTGATCTTTATTCCCACGTAATATAATCCCTTGTTCTCGTAATCTCGAGGCAATGGTAGAGGCTTTGACATCATATAGTTTACCAATATGAATGGTAGAGAGTTTGTGTTGTGTATAGAGATGACAAATATCATCGATAGGTAAGTCAATGCGTTTCATACTATTTCGAAGAGGAATACCATGACGTTGTAAGATATGAATAATCGTAGAAGGTGCCACCTGTAATTCTCGACCAATCATGGCGGCACTAGATCCTTTATCGTAGGATTCTAGGATATAGGAGATAGGTAATGCTGTTAGGGAAGAACTAGGGCGAGGTTCTTTTAGGTGCCATTCATGTAAACGGCTATAGATGGTTCGAGAGGACACATGAAAGTGCTGGGCGATGGCGTTGATGGATGTACCATTTGTATAGAGTGCAATTAGTTCTTCTTTGGGAATGCAGGGAGTTCTATTGTGAAAAGGAATCTCATAGTCTCGTAGGCGTTGACAAATAGTGCTTTGACTGCAGTGTAATTGCTTGGCAATAGTGCTTGTGCTTATGTGTTTCGTCACATATAAGTGGTATAGTAATTCATAAGGAATGGGAATAATGAACTTTTTTTGCTGCCTCATAAGATGCCTCCTTGTGAAAGATAGATTACTTTCAGTATGCATAGAATGAAGCATGTTGTCCACTCACTGGTAGGAGGGTGTGTGACTGGTAGGAAATTTTCTATCACCTATGGAGGAAGGAGACGACTATCGTGTATAATAAAAGGAACAGTTTTAATGATAGAAGGAGATACTATGAAAGATATGATTCATTATATTGCGATGCTACCAGCTATCGCTATTGCTATATCTATATTTAACTATGCTCAGGCGAAGATGGCCATCCACCTAGGGGATACGACACCGAGACAATGGGGGCGAGATACAATCAATCCCTTTGCTCATATTGATTTACTTGGTATTTTGGTGATGCTCATTGCTAGCGTGGGGTGGAGTAAACCAATTCCATTTTCACCGTATCACTTTAAAAATCCACGGACTGGGATGATACAAATTGCTTTAGCAGGTCTAGGCGCTAATATTTTAGTGGCATTCTTAGCCTATGCTGGTATGTCTGTGGCTATGCAAGTCAGCACAGTAAGCACTGGTTTACAAATGGTTATGTCCTATATTGTGACCTTGTGCATAGGCTTTGGGGTCTTTAACATGTTACCAGTACCAGGCTTTATTGGATTTTATGTGCTACTGCAATATTTGCCTTATGAGTGGCAAGAAAAACTGTTAGGCGCTCAGTTGTGGTTCTTTATCGGTATTTTGGTGTTGGGACAATTTGGATTCTTAGGAGCTATCATCCGTCCAGTATTTGCAGTGATTTTAGGTATTTTTGAAAGTATAGTTCAGTTGATTCTATAACAGAATAGTATGCGTTTTTTGTATATATAGATAGTTATTGTATTTGGTTATAGAAATAATTCATAATTAAAAATAAATCTTGCTAGTCATTCTCAGAAGGTGTAGAATAAAAGCGTTATAAATTTTATATTTCATAGGAGGGTATCCATCATGAAAAAAAGTAAGTTAGCAATTCTTGCATTAGCTTTAGTAGGTGCAGTTTCTGTAGGTGCAAATGCGTCTGCTCATGGCGTGTGGTTTGCAGAACGTATTGATCAACCAACATTGGTATTAGGAGAAGGCCCTGTAGATAACGGATATATGCCATCTATGGTAAAAAGTTTTGAAGCTTATGATGTAGCGTATAATCCATTGGACTTAAAAGTGATTCCTCATGAGCACAATGTAACTATCGAAAAAAATGAAATGTTAGGCACAACAGCAACTACATTTGACTATGGTTACTTTACAAAAGATAAAGACGGTAAAACGCATAGAGCTATGATGAAAGATGTACCAAATGCGGTAAAATCCACTCATGCAGTAAAATACAATGTAAACTACTGGAATGCAGCAGTAAAACCTGAACGTTTGAATATGCCAATCGAAATCGTTCCAAGTGTTAACCCATTGACATTGCGTAAAGGCGACACTTATGAAATCCAAGTGTTCAAAGATGGCATGCCTTATGCTAACGCTCCATTGATCAAAGACGTTCTTAACGACTTGACTAATGAAAGCCAAGCTGACGCGCAAGGTAAAGCAATGGTTACAGTAGCTGCTAACGGCGTGAACGTAGTAGGCGTAGAAGTAGCATTCCCAACTGAAACAAAAGGAGAACAAACTAAATACTTCTCTAGCTTGTCCTTTACGATTCAACCAGAATAAGACGTCTCTTGTAACGCTATAAAAACTTGTGGCGGTCTTAATTAGATAAAGGAAAGAGCACGGTATACCCCCTCTCAAACGGTATTTCATAATGTTTGTTCGGGGGCATACCGTGCTCTTTTTTTGTTTGTCTTATTTAGATAGTACGATTCGCCACAAGTTTTTTACGCCTAACTGCATTCCTTTGGGGGGAGGAAGAGTTGGGCTCATCTCTTCCTATAATAGGGGGAGGTGGTACTATGACACTATTCGAAGTTTTAATGTTATTAATTCAGTTCGGATTGCTTGTTGTAGCAGTTTTGACTTATATGCAAATGTAAGTGAAAAGCCTAACGTCAACATAAGTGTTCGCAGCACTTATACACGTTAGGCATCATCACTTTTTTAGTTGTTTGAGATGAGCCTAACGCCTAAGACACGTTGATGGCTCTTCTTGTTTATGTCTATATTATAGCATATTTTAAGAAAAATACTACTTTATAGAAAATAAAAGCCCCCATTAGTCTGCTAATGGAGGCTTTTGTGTTATTTATCAAAGGCTAAATGATATCTTTTTTGATAGTGTGGTATACTTAAGTATATTAAGGGTGGTATTTAAAAATGGTGTGATAGTCTACAAGGTAGTACTAAAGCGGAGGCATTTAATCATATGGAAGCAAAAACATTTGATAATGTTCAAGAGATTGTTCGTGATGATTTAGCTAATACAATACAAAAAGGAAGTAAGGTATCTATAGCAGCAGCCTTTTTTTCGATGTATGCTTATAGAGAACTAAAAGAGCAACTAGAATCGATAGAAGAGTTCCGATTTATATTTACATCGCCTACGTTTATCAAGGATAAGGAAGAAAAACAAAAACGAGAATTTTATATTCCGCGGATACAGCGTGAAAGTAGCTTGTACGGTACAGAATTTGAAATAAAGTTACGTAATGAAATGACACAAAAAGCAATTGCTAAAGAGTGTGCTGATTGGATACGAAAAAAAGCTACTTTTAAATCAAATGCTACGACACAGTATATTCAAGGCTTGATGACGGTCACTAATGAGGAGCATCAGTATTTGTATAGCCCAATATCTAGTTTTACTACAGTGGATATAGGTTGTGAACATGGTAATAACACCTTTAATTTGGTGACTCGATTTGAAGGCGCAGCAGCACAACAATACTTTGAAAAATTTGAAGAACTATGGAATGATCCTGAAAAGTTACAAAATGTAACAGAAACCGTTATAGAAATGATTTCAAATGCCTACCAAGAAAACTCCCCAGAGTTTATTTATTTTATGACCTTGTACCATGTATTTAGCGAGTTTTTGGAAGATATTTCTGAAGATGAAATGCCAAATGAAGCTAATGGATTTAAGAATAGTAAAATTTGGAATATGCTCTATGACTTTCAACAAGATGCGGTACTGGCTATTATCAACAAGTTAGAACGATACAATGGTTGTATTTTGGCAGATAGCGTAGGGTTAGGGAAAACTTTCACAGCCTTGGCGGTTATTAAATATTATGAAAAACGCAATAAAAGCATCTTAGTGTTATGTCCTAAAAAGTTAAGTAATAACTGGAACACCTATAGAGATAATTATGTGAATAATCCTATCGCCACGGATCGACTCAATTACGATGTGTTATTCCATACAGATTTATCGAGAAATAGTGGTTTCTCAAATGGATTAGAACTAGACAGAATTAATTGGGGCAACTATGATTTAGTTGTCATTGATGAGTCTCACAATTTCCGAAATGGAGTGGGTACCCATGCGAATACTAAAGAAAATAGATATACGAAATTAATGGATAAAATCATTCGAACTGGTGTAAAAACAAAAGTGCTCATGCTCTCTGCGACGCCGGTGAATAATCATTTCTTGGACTTGAAACATCAATTAGCTCTAGCCTATGAAGGAGATTCGGAAAATCTCAGCAGCAAATTAGACACCCATAAATCAGTAGAAGATATCTTTAAACAAGCACAACGGGTCTTTAATGAATGGAGCAAACTGGAACCAGTAAATCGAACCACGCAAGTATTACTAGAGATGCTAGACTTTGATTTCTTTGAACTCTTAGATAGCGTGACCATTGCTCGGTCTAGAAAACATATTGAAAAGTACTATGATACCGCTAAGATTGGTAAATTTCCAGAACGGAAAAAGCCTATCTCCATGCGCCCACCATTAACAGATATAGGCGATGCCATCAATTACAATCAAATCTATGAACACTTAGCGCAACTGACCCTATCGGTTTATACACCATCTAACTTTATCTTCCCTAGCAAGCTAGATAAATATAAGGACTTGTCTCATAATAAGGGTGAAAGTTTAACACAAACAGGCCGTGAACTGGGGATTCGTCGTTTAATGAGCATTAATTTGCTAAAACGGCTAGAAAGCTCGGTCTATTCATTCTTACTTACCCTGCGACGTATTGATGCTTATATTAATAATACTTTACAGGCTATCGTTCACTTTGAATCATATGGAAATAGTACTTTGGATGTATATGATATGAGCGATTCTGACTGGGATAGTGATGATGAGAATACAGAATACTTCACGGTAGGGAATAAGATAAAAATTGAGCTCGCCGATATGGATTATGTATCTTGGCGTAGGGACTTACTTAAAGATAAAGAAGTATTGGATTTAATTATCATAATGGTAGAAGATATAACACCAGAACACGATAGTAAACTACAAGAACTATTGAAGTTAGTCTCTCATAAAATAGAAAATCCTATTAATGATGCCAATAAAAAAGTGATAATCTTCTCTGCCTTTTCGGATACAGCGGAGTATTTGTATGCACATGTAAGCCAATATATCAAAGAGATATATAACTTAGATACAGCTTTGATAACAGGATCTGTTGATGGGAAAACAACAATTAAAGGATTTAGATCTTCTATGAATGATGTGTTGACTTGTTTCTCTCCACTTTCAAAGGAAAAAGCAGTAGTGATGCCGGATAACCCAACGGAAATCGACATTTTAATTGCTACAGACTGTATCTCGGAAGGACAAAACTTGCAAGATTGCGACTATCTAGTGAACTACGATATCCATTGGAATCCAGTGCGCATCATCCAACGATTTGGACGTATTGACCGGATTGGCAGTAGCAATGAGTACATTCAGCTAGTGAACTTCTGGCCTGATTTAAACTTAGACGAATATATTAATCTGAAAGCGCGCGTAGAATCGCGCATGAAAATCTCTATTATGACATCCACAGGAGATGACGATTTAATTAACGCTGAGGAAAAAGGTGACTTGGAATACCGGAAACAGCAATTGCAACGTTTGCAAGAGGAAGTGGTGGACATCGAAGATATGTCTAGTGGTATTTCCATTATGGATTTAGGATTGAACGAATTTAGATTGGACTTGTTGGAACATGTGAAAACCCATGGCGATATGGATACAAAACCGAAGGGATTACATGCAGTGGTACCCGCTACGGACGAATTGCCACCAGGCATCATATTTGTGTTAAAAAATATCAATCAACAGATCAATATCGATAATAAAAACCGAATCCATCCGTTCTATATGGTCTATATGGGACAAGATGGTGAGGTAATTTGTGACTATTTAAATCCGAAACGTATGTTAGACGATATTCGCCTGCTTTGCAAAGGGAAAACGGAACCTATCCAAGAATTGTATCGACAATTCAACCATGATACGAAGGACGGTAGCGATATGAAAGAGGTTTCTGCTTTGTTGCGAGAGACCATCCGATCCATTGTGAATAGTAAAGAAGAAAGCGATATTGATAGCTTGTTCTCTCCAGGTGGAACCTCTGCCTTGTTATCCGACGTATCAGGATTAGATGATTTTGAACTCATTTGTTTCTTAGTAGTTGCATAAGGACTGAGTAACTATGTTGGCATTACCAAAAAGTACAGAATATGGCAAACGCATACCTAAGCAGAAATTCTATGAGCACATGGATATTTCAGCGCAGTTGAAACGAATCTTTGTGGAACAAGTGAAAGCTATCCAGTGGCGGCATAAGTTGGCAACCTCTACATTTAATGTAGGAGTGGGTCAAGAGGTGACAGAGATAGAAGTTTTTGAAATTACTTTGACTAGACCACAACTTGATGAGGCTTTACTACGGCAGATAGATATGTCAATTCCCTATCACATTGTCTTTATCTTGTCCTATGAGGGGAAATACCAAGTATGGACGGCCTATAAAGAGCTGGCCCAAGGGGGTACGAAGGAATTTAAGGTGCAGGCTTATTATCATACGGATTGGCTGGTAGAAGAGGATATCCCCTTGCGCATTGTAGGACTGGATCTTGATAAGGTGTATGAAAACTTTGTGCGTCAAATTGGTGGGGACCGCTTGCAAGCTAGCGATGCTGGTGAAAGTCTAACGGAATCGGTGAAAAAAGATGAGCGGCGAAAGGTCCTTACAAAGCAGATTGATGTGTTGCAGAAAAAAATACGCAAAGAAAAGCAGTTGAAATTACAAATGGAAATGAGGCAAGAGGTGAAGCGGTTGCAAAAAGAATTGTCTCTTATTTCGCTATGAAATCTTGTGGCGGTCTTAATTTGATAAAGGAAAGAGCACGGTATGTCCCCCTCTCAAACGGTATTTCATAATGTTTGTTCGGGGGCACACAGTGCTCTTTTTTGTTTGTCTTATTTAGTTAGTACGATTCGCCACAAGGTTTCTACGCCTAATTGCGTTCCTAAGGAGAAAATCATATCATAATATAAACGATTTGCTAAATTTTGTGATATAATAAGTGCATAGAAGAGTTATCAATGTGAGTTGGGCTCATCTCTTCCTGTAATGGGAGGAGGTGGTACTATGACGAAGTATGAAAAGATTAGTTTAATCATTTCTATTTTGACATTGGTAGTTAACATCATTGCCTTATATAAGTAAGCAATGAAAATGCCTAACGTAAAAGAGGTCTCTCACACCTCAACACGTTAGGCACATTTCATTCAAAATCCTTTGAGATGAGCCTAACGCCACAGACACGTTGATGGCTCTTCTTGTTTATGTCTATATTCTAGCATACTTCTAAAAAAAATACTACTTATTTCGCTAGTTAGCCTTGTGACGATTAGATCTAGCACATAAAAAAGAAAGACCGCACCACATCCCTTCAGAAATTATACAGTAGTTATGTTTGATTAGGGGGATGGTGCGGTCTTTTGTGTTTAAATGAT
Source organism: Veillonella sp. CHU594 (assembly GCF_003992265.1). Taxonomy (NCBI): domain Bacteria; kingdom Bacillati; phylum Bacillota; class Negativicutes; order Veillonellales; family Veillonellaceae; genus Veillonella; species Veillonella sp. CHU594. Next base: position 700 of record NZ_RQVB01000007.1, on the reverse strand, counting down.
TTTGGTACGGAGGATTGCCAAAAGGCTACTAATCGTAATAGTATTTGAGATATGATTGTATTTTAAATAGTGGACATGCATCGTGGTATAATAATATTAAGGAATAGTTTTATGCAGGCATAACCTTTGTAAATAATTATTTTAATGAAGAGTTACTTTAATTGGTGTTAAGTCCTTGTAGCTTATTTCAATTAATGAATGATGAGACTTTTGATTATGTAGATTTATTGAGTTTGTATAAAAAATAAGCGTATTGATAGAGGGAGAGAACTCATGACATCTGATGAATTGGACAGAATAATAAGAGGAAAAAATATTAATTTTTTGATTGGTTCGGGTGCTAGTGTAGGGGTTTATAAAACATTATCTTTTGGAGAGAAGTATCCTACATTTGAAGAGTTGGTATGTCATAAAGAACTTACTGATGATGCCAGAATAATCCTTTACATGTATTATTTTCTTGAAATAATAGAGCCTATGAATGAATTAAACATTAATGAATTAAATAATGAAAAAGAAATGTCTGTATGTGAAAATTATTATAAATTGGTGCAGATTTTGTACGAATATTTACAGGCTGAAAGTAACGAAACACCCAAACGAATAAATATATATACAACTAAATATGATTTACTTTTCGAGAAAACATATCATTCTATCTAAAAATAAAATCAATAGATATATATCAACGATTAGTCTA